>NZ_KB903162.1:0-226076 GCF_000379565.1 Cupriavidus sp. UYPR2.512
CTTGCATGTGTAAGGCATGCCGCCAGCGTTCAATCTGAGCCAGGATCAAACTCTTCAGTTCAATCTCTGTGTGACCCTCGCGGGTCTCGCTCTTTCGAGCGGTCGCTCACTCTCAGAAAACTGACTGACCAGATCCGAAGACCCAGTCACGTTTTGCTGTGCGAGCACTGTATAACTTGTGAAGCCACACTGTCCGAAGACAGTGGCGTCCGCTACCCAGCGCCCACACTTATCGGTTGTTTGGTTGTTAAAGAACTTCGCTGCCGGCTTTGCCGTTCAGCGCTGCTGCGTTGTCAGCAGCAGAAAAACGAGATTATGCAGAGCTTTCTTCGTTTCGTCAACCGTTTCAGCAACTTTTTTTGCTGCGGCCAGCGCGCCAACTTCGCTGCGCCAACCATCCCGGTCAACCCCGCAACCCTTGCTGCGTCTGCTTTGCAGCGCTGCGTTGTGTGTTGCGAGGGGGCGAATAATAGGCCGGATTCGCGCACCTTGCAACAACTTTGTCATAACGATCCGCCAGGGGCTCCGGGGATTATGTCGTAAGCCATTGAGCGGCAAAGGAAATCCCCGAAATGATGAGTGCGGGAGAAACTTAATACCCCCGCCTGACTCTCGGGTATTCCCTGATCCGTGCCTTAGCGATGCTGGAAATTCGGGCTGCGCTTCTCAATGAAAGCGGCCATGCCTTCCTTCTGGTCTTCGCTGGCGAAGGTGGCATGGAACAGCCGGCGCTCGAAGTGCACGCCTTCGGCCAGCGTAGTCTCGTAGGCCGCGTTGACCGACTCCTTGATCATCATGACCACCGGCAGCGAGAACCCGGCGATGGTCTCGGCCGCAGCCAGCACTTCGTCCAGCAGCTTGTCGGCCGGCACCACGCGCGACACCAGGCCCGAGCGCTCGGCTTCGGTGGCGTCCATCATGCGCGAGGTCAGGCACAGGTCCATGGCCTTGGCCTTGGACACCGCGCGCGGCAGGCGCTGGGTGCCGCCGGCGCCGGGCATGGTGCCCAGCTTCACCTCGGGCTGGCCGAACTTGGCCGAATCAGCCGCGATGATGATGTCGCACATCATCGCCAGCTCGCAGCCGCCGCCCAGCGCATAGCCAGCCACGCCGGCAATCACCGGCTTGCGGATCTTGCGGATGGTCTCCCAGTTGCGGGTGATGTAGTCGCCCTTGTACACGTCCATGAAGGAATACTTGGCCATCATGCCGATGTCGGCGCCGGCGGCAAAGGCACGCTCGCTGCCGGTAATGACGATGGCGCCGATGCCCTCATCCTGGTCGAAGGCGGTCAGCACGGCGCCAAGCTCATCCATCAGCGCGTCATTGAGCGCGTTCAGGGCCTTCGGGCGGTTCAGCGTGACCAGGCCAACACGGCCACGGGTCTCGACCAGGATGTTTTCGTACGGCATGTCTTCTCCTATGTATTTGCAGGCGGATGGCACCGTCGCCACCGGCTGCGGGCTATTCTGCCACCTGTTGTGGCGGTGCAGGCGCTGCCTAGAGCATGTGCGCCAGGAATTCGCGGGTGCGCGCGTGAGCTGGTGCCCCGAACACTTCCTCAGGCGGCCCTTCCTCAAGAATCCTGCCGTCATCCATGAACACGACGTGGTTTGCCACTTCCCGCGCAAACCCCATCTCATGCGTGACGACAAGCATGGTCATATGTTCTTCAGCCAGTTGCCGCATGGTGCGCAGCACCTCCCCGGTCAGCTCCGGGTCCAGCGCGGAGGTCGGCTCGTCGAACAGCATGATGTCGGGCTCCATGGCCAGCGCCCGCGCAATCGCCACCCGCTGCTTCTGGCCGCCGGACAGGCGTGCCGGGTAGCTGTCCCGCTTGGCCAGCAGGCCGACCTTGCGCAACAGCTCTTCAGCCCTGGGCACCACCGCATCGCGCGCCAGCCCCTTGACGGTCATGGGGGCTTCGATGATGTTCTGCAGCACCGTCATGTGCGGGAACAGGTTGAACGACTGGAACACCATGCCCATCTTGCGGCAGATGCGGCGCACTTCCGCGTCCGCCACATATTTGGCGGCGCCGCCGGGGCCGGCGGCCGCCAGCGCCTCGCCTTCGATTTCAACAGTGCCGCGATCGATCACCTCAAGATGATTCAGGCAGCGCAGCAAGGTACTCTTGCCCGAGCCCGAGGGCCCGATCACCGCGGTGACATCCCCCTTGCGCAAGGTCAGGGAGACACCGCGCAAGACCTCCAGCGGCCCGAACGATTTGAAGAGATCCCGCGCCGCGATCATGATGCCGGGCGCATGGTTCGACGTGACGCCGGTCGGGCTAGTCATCATGTTTGGCATAGCGTTTTTCGAGATTCTGGAAGAACCAGGTCAGAATCAGCGTCATCACCAGATAGAAGAGCGCGGCGACCAGGAAAGGCGTGGTGGTGAAATCACGCTGCACGATGCCGCGCGCGGTGCGAAGAATATCGTTGAGGGCCAGCACGTAGATCAGGGACGTGTCCTTGATCAGCGTAATGGTCTCATTGCTGACCGGCGGCAACACCCGGCTGACCATCTGCGGCAGCACGACCCGCCGCATGGTCTGGAAATAGCTCATGCCCAGCGCCTTGCTGGCCTCATACTGGCCGCGATCGACCGACTTGATCCCGGCGCGGAAGATTTCCGCGAAATAGGCCGCGTAGTTCAGGGCGAAGGCCACCACCGCGGCGGGAAAGTCAGGCAGGCGCACGCCGATGACCGGCACGAACGGCAGCGCGAAATAGATAAACAGCATCTGCAGCATCAGCGGGGTGCCGCGCATCAGCCAGATGTAGCCATTGACCAGGCCGCTCAGCCACGGCCATGACGAGATGCGTGCCAGCGCCAGCGCCAGCCCCAGCGGCACCGACAGGGCGAGCGTGATGGCGAATAGTGTGAGCGTGACTTGCGCACCCTGCGCCAATGGCGCCAGAAGAGATAAGACGTAGTCCATGCTCGCGCGAAACAGAAGGAGGTGGGATCCCAGGCGCCGGGCCGGCGCGTGAGTCCGGAGGTGGCGCGGCGCCCTGCCGGAACGGCGCAGGGCGTCACGCAGCGTCTGGATTACTTGGTGATGTCAGTGCCGAACCACTGGGTGGCAATGCGGGCTGCCGTGCCATCCTGCTTCATGGAAGCCAGGGTCTTGTCGAGCTTGCCGAGCAGCTCGGCGTCATCCTTGCGCACGCCGACGCCATATTCTTCCGTACCGAAGTTTTCCTCCAGCACCTTGTATTCACCGGCACGCTTGCTGATCAGGTAGCGGCCCACCACTTCATCCACCACGATTGCGTCGAGGCGGCCAGTCGACAGGTCCATCAGGGCCGTGACGTTATCGCCGAAGGTCTTGAGTTCCTTCAGGCTGGCTGCGAGCTGGCTTTCCTTCTTGATCGCATCCACGGCGCTGCTGCCGTCCTGCGCGCCGACGATGCGGCCGGCCAGGTCGGCCTTGGCCTTCACCGGCGAGTTGGTGCCGACAATGACAATCTGGTGATTCGTCATATAGGGCGCGGTGAAGCTGATGTTCTGCTTGCGCTCTTCGGTGATGGTCAGCCCGTTCCACAGCACATCCACGCGCTTGCCGTTGAGTTCCGCCTCCTTGGCGCTCCAGTCGATCGGCTTGAATTCGACCGTCATGCCAAGACGGCGGCTGGCCTCCTTGGCCATATCGATATCGAAGCCGACGAGCTCGTTGCTGTTATCGCGAAAACCCATGGGCGGGAAGTTGTCGTCCAGGCCGACAATGATCTTGGTGGCCGTGTCGGCGCCGGCAGCAGGGGCCGCTTCTTTCTTGCCGCACGCCGCAAACAGGGCCACGGACGAAATCAGGAGTAATGCAGCGATCTTCTTCATAGGATATTCAATGCGAATAGGCGAGCATGCCGGGATCCGCATACAGATGTCGGCCGGCAGGTTTCAGATTGTTGTTGGCAGCGCGATTATAGAGCGACGCCCGCGACCGGCATTGCGGACCCTGCCGACATTGGAAGCCACGTGCCAACCCGCAGCCAAAAATTAGTGCTAACATTTGCCGACCGACTGGTCGGTTTATTTAAGAGGCGCCGTCGACAACAGCCGCCCGCGCCGACCGCGACAATATATCCGGCAGGAGACAACCCAATGCCCCCGATGTCCACCTCCGCTGGCCAGCCGGTCAGCATCGATGCCGGCCCGGTCTTGCTGCAATGGCAGGGCCCGGTGGCCGTGATCACCCTGAACCGCCCCGACAAGCTCAACAGCTTCACCCGCGCGATGCACCAGGCGCTGCAGCAGGCGCTCGACCATGTCGAGGCCGGCGGCGCGCGTGCCTTGCTGCTGACCGGGGCGGGCCGCGGCTTCTGCGCCGGCCAGGACCTGGCCGACCTGGATTTCACGCCCGGGCACATGACCGACCTGGGCGAACTGATCGATACCTGGTTCAACCCGCTGATCCGCCGGCTGCAGGCCCTGCCGCTGCCGGTGGTGGCCGCGGTCAACGGCACCGCGGCCGGCGCCGGCGCCAACCTGGCGCTGGCCTGTGACATGGTGCTGGCGGCGCGCTCGGCCAGCTTTATCCAGGCCTTCGTCAAGATCGGGCTGGTACCGGATTCGGGCGGCACCTGGCTGCTGCCGCAGCGCATCGGCATGGCGCGCGCGCTGGGCCTGGCCATGACCGGCGAGCGGCTGAGCGCCGAAGAGGCCGAGAAATGGGGCCTGGTCTGGGAGACCATGGACGACCCGTTGCTGCCGGAACAGGGGCTGGCGCTGGCCACGCACCTGGCCGGGCAGCCGACCCGCGCGCTGGCCGCGATCAAGCGCGCCATGTATGCCAGTGCCACCGCCACGCTGGACGCCCAGTTAGACCTGGAGCGCGACCTGCAGCGCGAGCTCGGCCAGTCCGCCGACTATGCGGAGGGCGTCAACGCCTTCCTCGAAAAGCGCGCACCGCATTTCACCGGCAAGTAAGCCGCGCGGGCCTGCCCGCCCCTCTATATAGGAGACCAGCTTGAAACAGGACCCCCAGGCCCTCGCCGAAGCGGCCGCCGCCGCCATGTACGAAGCCGACACCTGCAGCCGCTGGCTGGGCATCACGGTCGAGGCCGTGCGGCCCGGCTATGCCCGGCTGAACATGCCGGTGCGCAAGGAGTTCCTCAATGGCCACGGCATCTGCCACGGCGGCCTGATGTTCACGCTTGCCGATTCGACCTTCGCTTTTGCCTGCAACAGCCATAACATCAACACCGTGGCGGCGGGCTGCAGCATCGAATTTCTCAAGCCCGTGCACGGCGGCGACGTGCTGACCGCCGAGGCCACCGAGCAGGTCCTGTCCGGCCGGCACGGCATCTACGATATCCGCGTGACCAACGCCGCGGGCCAGGTGGTGGCGATGTTCCGCGGCAAGTCGGCGCAGATCAAGGGACACGTGGTGCCGCCGCCTGAAGGGACAGAAGGCGCCTGAGCAAATCCGGCAAGATACTTAAGACAAACGCCCCCGTGCAGGAGACGACATGAGCACGCGCCTGACCGATCTGCCCCTGGATGCGATCGAGACCGCCAGCCGCGCCGAGCTGCAGGCCTTGCAGCTGGAACGGCTGAGATGGTCGCTCAACCACGCCTACGCCAATTCGCCGGTGTACCGCCGCAAGTTCGACGAAGCCGGGGTCCACCCCGACCAGCTGCATTCGCTGGCCGACCTGGCGCGCTTCCCGTTCACCAGCAAGCAGGACCTGCGCGACAACTACCCGTTCGGCATGTTCGCCGTGCCGCAGGACCGCGTGGCGCGCATCCACGCCTCGTCCGGCACCACCGGCAAGCCCACCGTGGTCGGCTACACGCTCCATGACATCGACAACTGGGCCACGGTGATGGCGCGCTCGATCCGCGCCTCGGGCGCGCGGCGCGGCGACAAGGTGCACATCAGCTACGGCTACGGCCTCTTCACCGGCGGCCTGGGCGCGCACTACGGCGTGGAGAAGGCCGGCCTGACCGCGATCCCCTTCGGCGGCGGGCAGACCGAGCGCCAGGTGCAGCTGATCCAGGACTTCAAGCCCGAGGTCATCATGGTGACGCCCAGCTATATGCTGGCGATCGCCGACGAGTTCGAGCGCCAGGGCATCGACCCGGCCAGCAGCTCGCTGCGCGTTGGCATCTTCGGCGCGGAGCCGTGGACGCCCGAAATGCGGCTGGCGATCGAGAAGCGCATGGGCATCTCGGCAGTCGATATCTATGGCCTGTCAGAGGTGATGGGTCCGGGCGTAGCCAATGAGTGCGCCGAGACCAAGGACGGCCCGACCATCTGGGAAGACCATTTCTACCCCGAGATCATCGATCCCGACACCGGCGCGGTGCTGCCCGACGGCGAGTTCGGCGAGCTGGTGTTCACCTCGCTGACCAAGGAGGCGATGCCGGTGGTGCGCTACCGCACCCGCGACCTGACCCGGCTGCTGCCGGGCACGGCGCGTGCGGCATTTCGCCGCATGGAGAAGGTCACCGGCCGCACCGACGACATGATGATCGTACGCGGGGTCAACGTGTTCCCGTCGCAGATCGAGGAACTGATCCTCAGGCACGCCGAGCTGGCGCCGCACTACCAGTGCGTGCTGACCAAGGACGGCCACATGGACACGCTGACGGTGCGCGTGGAATGCGCCCACGGCAGCGAGCCCGCGCTGGCGCAAGGCGCGCGCGAGCGGCTGGCGCAGGAGATCAAGGCCTATATCGGCGTCACCGCCGGCATCGAGGTGCTGCCCGAGGGCGGCGTCGAGCGCTCGGTGGGCAAGGCGCGGCGGATCGTCGACCAGCGCCCGCGCTGAGGGCTGTCCACCATGCAGAAAGGGCGCCGCGATGGCGCCCTTTCTGCGTTGCCGGCTGCTGCGCTCAGCTACGCGGCATCAGCACCCACATGCGGCCGCCCTGCTTCATGCGGCCCGCGGTCTCGCCGGCGGCGTCGCCCGCGCCCCAGAAAAAGTCCGCGCGCACCCCGCCCTTGATGGCGCTGCCGGTGTCCTGCGCGAACATCAGCCGCTGGATCGGTTCGGTCGAGAGCGGGCGCGTGGTAGACAGGAACACCGGCACCCCCAGCGGGATGGTGGCCGGGTCGACCGCGATCGAGCGCTCCGCGGTCAGCGGCACGCCCAGCGCGCCCACCGGGCCGTCGTTGTTGGCCGGCAGCTCGCGGAAGAAGACAAAGCGCGGGTTGATGTTGAGCATTTCGTCGACGCGGCCCGGATTGGCGCGCGCCCAGGCCTTGATGCCCTGCATGGTGGCCTGCGCCGACGTGATCTCGCCGCGGTCCAGCAGCCATTTGCCGAACGAGCGGAACGGCTGGTCGTTGGTGCCGCCGAAGCCTACCCGCATGATGCTGCCGTCGACCATGCGGATTCGGCCCGAGCCCTGGATCTGCAGGAAGGCGGCCTCGACTGCGTCATCCACCCATACCAGCTCGCTGCCGCGCATGGCCGGGTTCTGCAACAGTTCGGCGCGGGCCGGCAGCGGGCGGTTGGCGAACTGCGCCGGCTTGCGGTACAGCGGCACCTGGAACTTGCCCTGGCGCGTGCGCGAGCCGTGCAGGATCGGTTCGTAGTAACCGGTGATCAGGCCATTGTCGGTGCCGTCGCCGTTGACCACGCGGTACGGCTGGAAGTTGCTTTCGAAATAGGCACGCATGGCGTTGAGGTCGCCGGCATCGACCATCATGCCGGCGGCACAGGCGCGGCTCCACTCGGCGCGCTTCTTCAGCGCCTGGCAGCTGGCCTGCAGCGCGGGCCAGGCGGCGCGCACGTCGTCCTGGGCCCAGCCGCCGATTTCGGCCCAGCTGGCGGCCTGCAGACTGCCCTTCTGCGACGAGGCCGTCGGCGGCGTGGTGCCGGCAGGGCCGGTCTCGATGCGCGGCGGCGGGCCGCTCATGCAGCCGGCCAGCAGCACGGCCGCGCCGGCCAGCGCGAGCCAGCCGCGAATGCGGTGCGGGTGCGAAGTTGGGGAAATCAGGGAAGCGTCCGCGTATGCCATCTTGCTATTGTTCAATGTCCTGGAAGGCGCAGCTTGCGGGGGCCGATTGCCCCTACAATCCCACCGTCATCCTTCAACCACCGCCTGCGCCCCCGCGGGCCAGCGCCGCATCCGCCATGAGCAAGTTCTTCGAAGCCCATCCCATGCTGCTGTTCGCCCTGGAAGCGGGCGTGGCGCTGTTCCTGCTGATCTTTATCGTGGTCTGGACCATGGGCACGGCGAAAAAGAACCCGCGTCCCACGCGCGCCCCGTCCGAGCATCCGTCGCGCCAGCCGGCGCAGGACGGCGCTGAAGCGCCGTCGCAGGATCAGGACAGCGCATCGCGCCAATAGGTTCCCCGCAGGGTCAGTGCAGCATGCGCGGCAGCACCAGCGCGAATTCAGGGATCGGCACCTCGAAGCGGTGGCCGTCCTCGGCCACGCAGAAGTATTCGCCCTTCATCGAGCCCACCGGGGTCGAGATAGTGGCCCAGCTGGTGTATTCGAAATGCTCGCCCGGCTTGAGCAGCGGCTGGTGGCCGACCACGCCCAGGCCCGCCACTTCCTGCGTGCCGTTGTCGCTGTCGGTGATGACCCAGTGGCGCGAGATCAGCTGCGCCGCCACCTCGCCGGTATTGTGGATGGTGATGGTGTAGGCGAAGGCATGGCGCCCGCGCTCAGGTTCTGACTGGTCCGACAGGTACTGGGTGCGTACCGATACGGAGAAAGCGTACTCGCTCATCGTGGGCAGGGCCGGCGTGAGGCGCCAGGCAGGGAAGTGGGTAGCCGCATTGTGCGGGATGGCCGCGGCACGGGCAAGAGCACCGGCAAGAGCACCGTGCGTCGGGGCAGCGGTAGAATATAGCCCTTTCAGGGCCGGACCGGGCCGGACGCCCCGCCTGATCCCCTCTGGCGCCCGCCCCTGGGCGCGCCAGAGACGCAAACAGCATTCCCCAGCACCCCACATCCTAGCCGCCGACATGAGCACGCCCACCTACCGCATCGCCCCGTCCATCCTGTCCGCAGACTTTGCCCGCCTGGGCGAGGAAGTGCGCCGCGTGACCGAGGCTGGCGCCGACTGGATCCACTTCGACGTGATGGACAACCATTACGTGCCCAACCTGACCGTGGGCCCGCTGGTGTGCGAGGCGATCCGCCCGCACGTGACCGCGCCGATCGACGTGCACCTGATGGTGCGCCCGGTGGACCGGATCATCCCGGACTTTGCCAAGGCGGGCGCCAATATCATCACCTTCCACCCGGAAGCCAGCGAACACGTGGACCGCTCGCTCGCGCTGATCCGCGATCACGGCTGCCAGGCCGGCCTGGTGTTCAACCCGGCCACGCCGCTGCACCACCTGGACCACGTGATGGACCGCCTGGACGTGATCCTGCTGATGTCGGTCAACCCGGGCTTCGGCGGCCAGTCGTTCATCCCCGAGACGCTCAGCAAGCTGCGCGCCGTGCGCCAGCGCATCGATGAATACACCGCCCGCACCGGCCGCGCCATCCTGCTGGAAGTGGACGGCGGCGTGAAGGTGGACAACATCGCCGAGATCGCGGCGGCCGGCGCCGACACCTTCGTGGCGGGCTCGGCCGTGTTCGGCAAGCCGGATGCGGACGGCGGCTACCGCGGCATCATCTCGGCCCTGCGCGGCGAACTGGCCAAGGCCGGCCAATGACCGAGGGCGTGTTCCTGCGCCGCAACGACTGGCGCGGCATCGAAGGCGTGATCGTTGACCTCGACGGCACCATGGTCGACACCGCGGGCGACTTCCACGCCTCGATCAACGCCATGCTGCTGGCGCTGGGCCGCCAGCATCCCAACCTGGGCCCGCTGGCGCCGATGTCCGAGGCGGAGATCGTCAGCTATGTCGGCAAGGGCTCGGAAAACCTGATCCGGCGCGTGCTGGACGCGCGCTTCTCGCCGCTGCATGCCAACGGCCTGTTCGCCGACGCCTATACGCTGTACGACCGCGAGTACATCCGCATCAATGGCCAGTTCTCGCAGGTCTACCCCGGCGTGCGCGAAGGCCTGGCGGCGATGAAGACGGCCGGGCTACGCCTGGCCTGCGTGACCAACAAGCCCTACAGCTTCACCGAGCCGCTGCTGGCCAAGACCGGGCTGGCCCAGTACTTCGAGCTGGTCTATGGCGGCGACGCCTTCCCGCTGCGCAAGCCCGACCCCTTCCCGCTGCTGAAAGTGGCCGACGCCTTCGGGCTGGAGCCGTCGGCCATGGCGGCGCTGGGCGACTCGGAAAACGACGCGCAGGCGGCCCGCGCGGCCGGCATGGGCGTGCTGCTGGTGCCCTATGGCTACAACCATGGCAACCCTGTACAAGCCGTTGACGCCGATGGTATAGTCGACTCCATTGCCCACGCCGCAGCGCTGTTTGCGGCACACTGGGCAGGTCATCGATAGTCCGAATTTCGTCGATCCCGACCAAATCCCAAACATTTCATGTTTCTCAACCGCAAACGCATCTCTTCTGGCAGTGATCGGCAGGCTTGGCCCTGGCGTCGCTGGCGCGCCTCCCAACAGGCGTAAAGTGCGTTCGCGAGTCTGCTGACACGCCCTCGACCCGAGGGCGTCGCCACCACCGGCCAAGGCACCAAGCCATGCCGGGCATCACCACCCAAACCCGCCAAAAGCCAGCGTAGCCATATTTCTCTGCTACGTTTAGCTCAAGAACGCGCCGCACGCCCTCTCTCCGGCCGTGTGCAGCCTTGTCCGCAAGCTGGCTGCATCACGGTCCGCCACCGGGGCGGGATTCCATACGCTCCAGCCTTACCTGCCGACAAGCGGCGCCGCGCCTGACCTATGCCGCAGCGCGGGCCGCACAAGAGGACCGACATGACCGAACTGGAATTCAAATCGCTGGCCGACCAGGGCTACAACCGCATCCCGCTGATCGCCGAGGCCTTTGCCGACCTGGAAACGCCGCTGTCGCTGTACCTGAAGCTGGCCCAGTCGCAGACCCGCGGCGTCAACACCTTCCTGCTGGAATCGGTGGTGGGTGGCGAGCGCTTCGGGCGCTTTTCGTTTATCGGCCTGCATGCCCGCACGCTGCTGCGCGCCTATGGCAACCGCACCGAGGTGGTGACCGACGGCAAGGTGGTGGAAACCCACGAAGGCAACCCGCTCGACTTCATCGCCGAGTTCGAGCAGCGCTTCAAGGTGGCGCTGCGCCCCGGACTGCCGCGCTTCTGCGGCGGCCTGGCCGGCTACTTCGGCTACGACGCGGTGCGCTATATCGAGAAGAAGCTCGCCGATACGCAGAAGCCCGATGACCTGAACCTGCCCGATATCCAGTTGCTGCTGTGCGAGGAACTGGCCGTCATCGACAATCTGTCGGGCAAGCTCTACCTGATCGTCTACGCCGACCCGACCACGCCCGAGGCCTACCCCCGCGCCCGCCAGCGCCTGCGCGAGCTGCGCATGAAGCTGCGCCAGCCGGTGGACGTGCCGGTCACCAGCCCGTCGGTGCAGACCGAGGTCTACCGCGAATTCGCCAAGGCCGACTACCTGGCCGCGGTGCACAAGGCCAAGGAATACATCATGGCCGGCGACATGATGCAGGTGCAGATCGGCCAGCGCCTGGTCAAGCCCTACCGCGACGCGCCGCTGTCGCTGTACCGCGCGCTGCGTTCGCTGAACCCGTCGCCGTACATGTACTTCTACAACTTCGGCGACTTCCAGGTGGTGGGCGCCTCGCCGGAGATCCTGGTGCGCCAGGAAGAGCGCAAGGTCGGCTCCAACGGCGACATGCGCAGCGAGCACATCGTCACCATCCGCCCGCTGGCCGGCACGCGCCCGCGCGGCAATACGCCGGAAAAGGACGCCCAGCTGGCCACCGAGCTGCTGCAGGATCCCAAGGAGATCGCCGAGCACGTGATGCTGATCGACCTGGCGCGCAACGATATCGGCCGCATCGCCGAGACCGGCTCGGTCAAGGTCACCGACAAGATGGTGATCGAGAAGTACTCGCACGTGCAGCATATTGTCAGCTCGGTCGAAGGCACGCTGCGCGAAGGCATCAGCAACCTGGACGTGCTGCGGGCGACCTTCCCGGCCGGCACGCTGTCGGGCGCGCCCAAGGTCCACGCCATGGAGATCATCGACGAGCTGGAACCGCGCAAGCGCGGCATCTACGGCGGCGCGGTGGGCTACCTGTCGTTCGGCGGCGAGATGGACCTGGCGATCGCGATCCGCACCGGCATCGTCAAGGACGGCAACCTCTACGTGCAGGCCGCCGCCGGCATTGTTGCCGATTCGGACCCGGAAGCCGAATGGAGGGAAACCGAAGCCAAGGCGCGCGCCGTGATCCGCGCCGCCGAGCAGGTCCAGGATGGCCTGGACTCCGACATCTGAAAGAACAGGAGACAGACGCCATGCTGCTGATGATCGACAACTACGATTCGTTTACCTACAACCTGGTCCAATACTTTGGCGAACTCGGTGAGGACGTGCGCACCTACCGCAACGACGAGATCACCATCGAGGCGATCGAGGCGCTCAAGCCGGACCACATCTGCGTCTCGCCCGGGCCGTGCAGCCCGAAGGAAGCCGGCATCTCGGTGGCGGCGCTGCAGCACTTTGCCGGCAAGATCCCGCTGCTGGGCGTGTGCCTGGGCCACCAGGCCATCGGCGAGGCCTTCGGCGGCAAGGTGATCCGCGCCAAGCAGGTCATGCACGGCAAGGTCAGCACCATCGAGACCACGCAACAGGGTGTATTCGCCGGTTTGCCCAAGCACTTCGACGTGACGCGCTATCATTCCCTGGCGATCGAGCGCGAAACCCTGCCCGATTGCCTGGAGATCACCGCCTGGACCCCGGACGGCGAGATCATGGGCGTGCGCCACAAGACGCTCGCCGTCGAAGGCGTGCAGTTCCATCCCGAGTCGATCCTGTCCGAGCACGGCCATGCCCTGCTGGCCAACTTCGTCAAGGCGCAGCGATGAGACTGCTCGATTCCGCACCCGCCAGCACGCACGCCCCGCACACTTCCCAGAATTCCGACAGCGAGAACGCCATGTCCATCACGCCGCAAGAAGCCCTGACGCGCTGCATCGAGCACCGCGAGATCTTCCATGACGAGATGCTGCACCTGATGCGGCAGATCATGCAGGGGCAGATCTCGCCGGTGATGGCCGCCGCGATCCTGACCGGGCTGCGCGTCAAGAAGGAAACCATCGGCGAGATCTCAGCCGCCGCGCAGGTGATGCGCGAGTTCGCCAACAAGGTGCCGGTGGCAGATCGCGAGAACTTCGTCGATATCGTCGGCACCGGCGGCGACGGCTCGCACACCTTCAATATCTCCACCGCGTCGATGTTCGTGGCGGCAGCGGCCGGCGCCAGGATCGCCAAGCATGGCAACCGCGGCGTCAGCTCCAAGTCGGGCAGCGCAGACGTGCTGGAAGCGCTGGGCGTGAACATCATGCTTGCGCCCGAGCAGGTCGGCCAGTGCATCGAAGAAACCGGCATCGGTTTCATGTTCGCGCCCACGCACCACCCGGCGATGAAGAACGTCGCCCCGATCCGCAAGGAGATGGGCGTGCGCACCATCTTCAATATCCTGGGCCCGCTGACCAACCCGGCCGACGCGCCCAACATCCTGATGGGCGTGTTCCACCCCGACCTGGTCGGCATCCAGGTGCGCGTGATGCAGCGCCTGGGCGCGAAGCACGCCATCGTCGTGTACGGCAAGGACGGCATGGACGAGGTCTCGCTGGGCGCTGCCACGCTGGTGGGCGAACTGAAGGACGGCGAAGTGCGCGAGTATGAGATCCACCCCGAGGACTTTGGCCTGCAGATGATCTCCAACCGCGGCCTGAAGGTGGCGGATGCGATGGAATCGAAGGAAATGCTGCTGGAAGCGCTGACCAACGTGCCGGGCACCCCGCGCGAGATCGTCTCGCTGAACGCCGGCACCGCGCTGTATGCCGCCAACGTGGCCGACTCCGTCGAAGACGGCATCCGCCGCGCGCGCGAGGCGATTGCCAGCGGCGCGGCGCGCGAGAAGCTCGACCAGTTCGTGCGCGCCACCCAGCAGTTCAAGTAAGAGACGCGAATATGTCCGACATCCTGCAAAAAATCCTGGCCGTGAAGGCCGATGAAGTCGACGCTGCGCGCAAGCAGCGCGACCTGCCCAGCCTGCGCGCCGAAGCCGAAAGCCTGCGCGGCGAGGCCGGCCTGGCCCCGCGCGGCTTTGAGCGCGCGCTGCGCGAGAAGATCGCCGCCGGCCAGGCCGGCGTGATCGCCGAGGTCAAGAAGGCATCGCCGTCCAAGGGCGTGCTGCGCGAGCACTTCGTTCCCGAGGCGATCGCCGAAAGCTACGCCAGCCATGGCGCTGCCTGTTTATCGGTGCTGACCGACGTGAACTTCTTCCAGGGACACGCCGACTACCTGAAGCGCGCCCGCGGCGCCTGCCCATTGCCTGCTCTGCGCAAGGACTTCATGGTCGACCTGTACCAGGTCTATGAAGCGCGCACCTGGGGCGCCGACTGCATCCTGCTGATCGTTGCCGCGCTGGACCCGGGCCTGATGGCCGACCTGGAAGCCTGTGCGCTTGAGCTCGGCATGGATGTGCTGGTGGAAGTGCACGGCGACGACGAGCTCGACGCGGCGCTGCGCCTGAAGACCCCGCTGCTCGGCGTGAACAACCGCAACCTGCGCACCTTCGAGGTGTCGCTGGACAACACCCTGGACCTGCTGCCGCACATGCCGGCCGACAAGCTGGTGGTGACCGAGTCCGGCATCCTCGGCCCGGCCGACGTGCAGCGCATGCGCGATGCCAACGTGCATGCCTTCCTGGTGGGCGAAGCGTTCATGCGGGCGCCGGAACCGGGGGTGGAGCTGGCGCGGCTGTTTGCCTGAGCCATGGCCCAGGAAATCGAACTCAAGCTGGCCGTCCCCGACGACGCGCTGGCCCCGCTGGCCGCCTGGCTCGACGCCAACGGCGCGCCGCAGGGCCAGGCCACGCTGCTCAACGTCTACCTCGACACCCCGGAACGCAGCCTGGCGCAGGCGCGTGCCGCGCTGCGGCTGCGCCGCAAGGGCGTGCAATGGTTGCAGACGCTGAAGACCGCCGGCAGCAGCCAGGGCGGCCTGGCCACGCGCCATGAATGGGAGACAGAGATCGCCGGCGAGGCCATCGAGCTGCAAACCTTTCCGGCGGAAGCGCAAACCGTGCTCGCGCCACTGGTCGGCCGGCTGGCGCCGGTGTTCCGCACCGACTTTGTCCGCCGCACCTGGCTGGTCACGCAGGACGGTGCGCGCATCGAGGTGGCTCTCGACACCGGCACCATCACCGCGCCGGCCAGCCCCACGCAGGAACCCATCCAGGAACTCGAACTGGAATGGCTCGATGGCGACGCCGCGCACGCGGCCGATGCCCTGCGCGCCTTCGCCGCGCGGCTGACCACCGTCGCTGCGCTTGCCCACTCGGACCTCAGCAAAGCCGCCCGCGGCTACCGCCTGGCAGGAATCACCGAAGGCAAGGCCTCATAATCGCGGTTTTCCCGCCAAGCTTTCTTCACGCATGCAAGCCGATCTCTTCGCCGCCGAAGCCCCCCGCGCCCCCGGCGAACCGTCCCCTGCCGCCAGCCTGCAGGCCCAGGCCGACGCCCTGCCCGCCGCCTGGCGCACATTGATAGACCCGTGCATCCGCGTGCCGGCCTGGCAGGAGCTGGCCGCCTTTGTCGACGGCGAACGTGCCGCCGGCAAGCCGGTATTCCCGCACCATGTCTTCCATGCCCTGCACCTGACGCCGCCCGGCGCGGTCAAGGTGGTGATCCTGGGACAGGACCCGTACCACGGCACCGGTACCGTCGGCGGCGTGGAACTGCCACAGGCGCACGGGCTGGCGTTCTCGGTGCCGGAAGGCATCAAGGTGCCGCCCAGCCTGCGCAACATCTTCAAGGAAATCGCCGCCGAGTTCGGCGCCAACGGCAACGGCGCGCCGCGCGCCTCCGGCAACCTGGAAGGCTGGGCGCGCCAGGGCGTGCTGCTGCTCAACACCGTGCTGACGGTGGAACAGGGCCAGGCCGCCAGCCATGCGCGGCGCGGCTGGGAGGCCGTCACCGACTGCCTGATCCAGAATCTCGCCGCCAGCCGGCCGAACCTGGTGTTCATGCTGTGGGGCAGCCACGCGCAGGCCAAGAAGCCGCTGCTGTGCGCCGGCCACTGCGTGCTGGAAGCGCCGCATCCGTCGCCGCTGTCGGCGCACCGGGGCTTCCTGGGGTGCGGGCACTTCCGAGAAGCCAACCGCTGGCTGGAAGCGCACGGCCGCACGCCGGTCGACTGGACCGCCGCCTAGCCCATCAGATCGTCGGCCGGAACTCGAAACCGGCAAACTCCCCTTCCCCAGACCCGACCTCGACCAGCGTCACCTGCGCCGCCGGCGGGCCCTGCTCCATCCACGCCTGCAGGGCTTCAAGCTGCTTGACCGTGCCGTGCGCCATCACCTCGACCGTGCCGTCGACCCGGTTGCGCACCCAGCCGCCAAGCCCCAGGTCGTCCGCCGCGTCGGCGCAGGCGGCGCGGTAGCCCACGCCCTGCACACGCCCATGCGCGACCAGGCGCCAGGTTTCCTTCTTCATGGCTTTTCCCTTTGAGCGCGCGCCGGCAGCGTGCGCGATCTGTCATCCACACCAAGTAAACTAGACCGCCATGCCGGGCGTTACAAAGGGATGCGCGCCGCCCGGCGTGATTTTGGCGTGGAGCCGGCGGCATGCGGGCTTTGCCATTGTCGGGGCCGCGAACCAGGGCTGGGCCACAAGCCTTGCCATCCAAGCTCGATACCGCCCGAGATGCGCTCATGATGCTACCCGCCAGCCGCCGCGCGGCCCCGCCCGCCCCTGGCTTTGACAGCCAGCTGCTGCGCGCGCCGCCCAACCGCTTCGACCTTGCGCTGCTGCCGATCATCCTGGCCGTGATCGTGATGATCGCGTTCGCCGCGCAGCAGATGAATGCCCCGTTCCACCCCGACCAGCCGCTGGCGGTGCACCTGGACGTGGCCTACCTGCCCTACTACCTGATGCGCACCAGCATCCGCATGCTGGCGGCGCTGGCGGCCTCGCTGCTGTTCTCGCTGGCCTTTGCCGCGCTGGCTTCCAAGAGCCGCACGGCGGAGAAGGTGCTGGTGCCGGCGCTGGACATCCTGCAGTCGATCCCGGTGCTGGGCTTCCTGTCGATCACCGTGACCGGCTTTATCGCCCTCTTTCCCGGCAACATCGCAGGGGTGGAATGCGCGGCGATCTTCGCCATCTTCACCTCGCAGGCGTGGAACATGGCGTTCAGCCTGTACCAGTCGTTCCGCACCATTCCGGGTGACCTGCTGGAGGCCGCGGCCATGTTCCGGCTGTCGCCGTGGCAGTGTTTCTGGCGGCTGGAAGTGCCGTTCGCCATGCCGGGGCTGCTGTGGAACATGATGATGTCGATGTCCGGCGGCTGGTTCTTTGTGGTGGCGTCCGAGGCGATCTCGGTGTCGGGCCACGATATCCGCCTGCCCGGCATCGGCCCCTATATCGCGCTGGCGATCCAGCAGCAGGACCTGGCCGCGATCGGCTGGGCCATCCTGGCGATGCTGGTGGGCATCCTGCTGTACGACCAGCTGCTGTTCCGCCCGCTGGTGGCATGGGCCGACCGCTTCCGCTTCGAGACACTGGCGCAGGACAAGCTGCCGCAGTCGTGGCTGCTGGACCTGCTGCGCCGCTCGGCGTGGGTGGGTGCAATGCTGGCGCAGACGGCGGCGCTGGCCGGGCGCACGCTGGCGTGGGGCGCGCGCCGCGGGCAGGCCCCGCTGCAGCCGGACAATCCGCGGCGCGCGCTGTGGTTCGCCCGCGTGCGCGACACCGTGATCGTGCTGGTGGCCTTGGCCGCGTTGCTGCGCGTGGGCTACTTCGTGCACAGCGAAGTGGGCTGGGCTGAAGTTGGCCATGTGCTGTGGCTCGGCGCGATTACGATGGTGCGCGTGGTGGTGCTGATCGCGCTGGCGGCGCTGGTGTGGGTGCCGATCGGCATCGGCATCGGCCTGAATCCGGAACTGGCGCGCGTTGCCCAGCCGATTGCGCAGTTCCTGGCCGCCTTCCCGGCCAACCTGATGTTCCCGCTGGCGGTGATGCTGATCGTGCGCTTCGGGCTGAACCCCGAGATCTGGCTGAGCCCGCTGCTGATCCTCGGCACGCAGTGGTACATCCTCTTCAACGTGGTCGCGGGGGCGTCGGGCATCCCCACCGAGTTGAAGCTCGCCGCACGCAACTTCGGCCTGCGCGGCTGGCTGCTGTGGAAGCGCTTCCTGATCCCCGCGGTCTTCCCGAGCCTGCTGACCGGGCTGGTGACGGCTGCCGGCGGCTCATGGAACGCGAGCATCGTGTCCGAGTACGTGACCTGGGGCGACCGCACCATCGTCGCCACCGGGCTCGGCAGCTATATCGCCGAGACCACCGCGCGCGGCGACTTCCCGCGCATCGCGCTGGGCATCGGCGTGATGGCGCTGTTCGTGGTCGGCTTCAACCGGCTGCTGTGGAACCGCCTGTATCAACTTGCGCAGGAGCGCACCCGCTTGTAAGGCAACGATGGCAGAGAACATTGCATCCACCGCCGCCCCCGCCGTGATCGAGCTGCGCGGCGTCGGCAAGATCTTCCGCACCGCCAGCCAGAGCGACCGCGCCGTGCTCGAAGGCGTGGACCTGACGCTGCGCGAGGGCGAGATCGTCGCCATGCTGGGCAAGTCCGGCTCGGGCAAGTCCACGCTGCTGCGCATCATGGCCTGGCTGGTCGGCGCCGACCGCGGCGAGGTGCATTTTCGCGGCGAGCGCCTGGCCGGCACCGCCGAAGGCATCGCCATGGTGTTCCAGTCGTTCGCGCTGTTCCCGTGGCTGACGGTGCAGCAGAACGTCGAGCTGGGGCTCGAAGCCCAGGGCGTGCCCAGGGCCGAGCGCGAGCGCCGCGCCGAGGCCGCGATCGACATGATCGGGCTGGCCGGCTTCAACAGCGCGCTGCCGCGCGAGCTGTCGGGCGGCATGCGCCAGCGCGTGGGCATTGCGCGCGCGCTGGTGACCGGGCCGGACCTGCTGCTGATGGATGAAGCCTTCTCGGCCCTGGACGTGCTGACCGGCGAGACCCTGCGCGACGAGATGCTGGCGCTGTGGGAAAGCGGGCGCGCCAATATCCGGAGCATCCTGATCGTCTCGCACAATATCGAAGAGGCGGTGATGATGGCCGACCGCATCGTGATTCTGTCGAGCGACCCGGGCCGCATCCGCGCCGAGGTGCCGGTGGCGCTGCCGCGCCCGCGCAACCGCGACAGCGTGCAGTGCGCGCGCTGGTCGACGAGATCTACGCGCTGATGACCGCCCCCGCCGCCGAAGCGCGCCTGCCCGCGCAAGCGCCCGCGCGCCAGATCGCCTACCGGCTGCCGGATGCCGACATCAGCCAGATGGAAGCCATCCTCGACCTGCTGTGCGAGGCGCCCTTCAACTGCCGCGCCGACCTGCCCCATCTGGCCGACGAGGCCGGCCTCACCGACGACGAACTGCTGCCTGCGTGCGAAGCGCTGCAGCTGGTGCAACTGGTGTCGATCGAGCGGGGCGACATCGCCGCCACCGAGGCCGGCCGCGCATGGTACGCCGCCGGGCCGCAGCAACGCAAGGTGATGTTCGGCCAGCAGCTGCTGGGCAACGTCGCGCTGGCCGCGCATATCCGCCGAGAACTGGTGGCCAGCGAGGCCGGCGAGATCCGCGAGGAACAGGTGCTGCACGAACTGGAGCAGTTCCTGAAGCCCGCCGAGGCCGAGCGCGTGCTCAGCGTGGCGATCGGCTGGGGGCGCTACGGCGAGATCTACGAGTACCGCTACAACAGCGGCATGCTGACACTGCCCGAGGAAGAGCTGCCGCAGGGGCAAGGGGCTTAAGCCACTCCCACGGTTTTCTCCCCTCTCCCTCAAGCGGGAGAGGGGGGAAAACCAACGGCCTTCGATCGCGCTGCTAGTCGCGCGCACGCATGGCGCGCCCGATGGCCCCCGTGCGCAGCGCGATCTTGGCCGCATCCTCGCGCAACGCGCGCAGGCGGCGGTCCAGCACCGCATTGGCCGGACGGCCGGTGGAGCTGGCGGTGGGCCCGGCCTCATGGCTGGATTCACCGGCGGCGGCCGCGTGCACCAGCACGTCGGTGCGGCGCTTGTCGGCCGAATCGGCCAGGCGGGCGCGGCGTTCGGCGACGGCGTCTTCGGCGGCCTCGGCGACTTCGGCGCTGACAGTGGCCGCTACCGGTTCGGCACCGGCGGCAGCTTCAGCGGGAGGTTCGTGCGCCTTGTCCGCGGCCACGGGCGCTGCCTCCTTGCGCTCCACCGGCGTTTTCCCGCTGCGGATAAAGCCCGCGCCGCGGCCGCCGCCCCGCTCATCGGCATGCAGCCGCTCGCTGGCCACCTGCAGGCTGTGGCTGGCGGCCTCGGTGGCCTGCTCGATCGCGGCTTCCGCGGCCGGAATATCGAGCTCTTCATAGTGCTGGCGCACCTGGATGCGCGCCGCCGCCACGTGCGCCG
The DNA here is from genome assembly GCF_000379565.1 of Cupriavidus sp. UYPR2.512. Taxonomy (NCBI): domain Bacteria; kingdom Pseudomonadati; phylum Pseudomonadota; class Betaproteobacteria; order Burkholderiales; family Burkholderiaceae; genus Cupriavidus; species Cupriavidus sp. UYPR2.512. The sequence continues at coordinate 20,498 of NZ_KB903162.1, forward strand.
CCACCAGGTAGTTCTGCACGATAAAGCGGTTCAGGTTGTCCACCGCGCGGTGCCGGCTCTTGGGCTCGTCCTGCATGCGCTGGAACGACGAGATCAGCGCCGACAGGTTGTCCATGAACTGCTTGCGCTGCACGCGGTAGGCAAAGTCATCCTTGGTCCGGCGCAGCAGCAGGTCGCGCGTGGCGCCGATATAGCGGCGGTTGGCCTGCAGCACGCCTTCCACCAGCTTGGGGATGGCGCGGTATTCCCAGCTCGGCAGCACAAAGCTGAACAGCGAGGCGATGATGCCGCCGATCACTGTGTCCACCAGCCGCTCGCCCGCCACGGTGGGGCTACCCGGCATCAGCAGGTGGATCTGGATCAGCACCTGGATGCAGGCGGCAATCGCGGTGTAGCGGTACTTGATGGTCACGAACGCGGCGCTGGCCACCAGCGACAGGAACAGCACGCCCAGCAGGATCAGCGGCTGGTGCACCACCTTCAGGATCCCGACCGAGACCACGCAGCCGATCAGCGTGCCGATCACGCGGTCGTTGTAGCGCTGCTTGGTCATGCTGAAGTTGGGCTTCAGGATGACGATGATGGTCAGCAGGATCCAGTAGCTGTGCGACACATAGGGCAGGTGCTCGGCGATCCACAGACCCAGCGCCACCGCCATCGAGATCCGCACCGCGAAGCGGAACGCCGGCGAACGCCACTTCAGGTTGTCGCGCAGCACGCTGAACTCATACTTCTGGCGCGTCAGGAACGGCGTCATGTCCGAGCCGGGCAGCACCCTGGCCGGCTCCACCGGCGTGCGCGACGCTTCGTGCAGCTGGCCGACCAGCGTGATCGCGCCGCGCATCATGTCGAGCGTTTCAGCCAGCGCCGTCATTGCCGCCGGGTTGATATGGTGGTGCCGCAACTGCGTGATCTCGGCCTCGACCGCGCGCAGGCCCTGGCGGTATTCCACCGTGGCGTATGAGGCGCGGCCGCGCGTGACCTCGTAGGCGATCTCCTCCACGTCCTTGCACATCTGCACTACCAGCCCGCGCAGGTGGTCCAGCACCGGCGTGCCGGCAAACGTCTGGCGCAGCAGCGGATAGTCGGTGTTGGTCGACAGGATGTACTCGTACAGGTCGAGCATGCGCATGTGCACCTGCACCAGCAGCCCGTCGTGCGGGGTGCGGTTGCCGCGCAGCACCAGGTCGCGCGCGGCCTGCTGGCGCTCGGCTACCACGATCTGCTGGCGCACCAGCTGGTTGAACTGGGCCTCGTAGTCGTTGCCGGCGTCGTAGAAGCCGGCCTTGATCTCGAGATAGCCGGCCAGCTCATACAATGATTCGGCCAGCACTTGCTGCTTGGTGCGGCGCTCGGTGATCCAGCTCACCAGCATCGCATAGCCGAGATAAGCGACCGCGCCGATGCTGAACAGCGCCGCGTGCTCCAGCGCGCGCCGCACCAGGAAGTCTTCGTTGATGGTCAGCGTCATCACGAACAGCGCCGCGAACTGCAGCGGCAGCGTCTTGTTGCCGTACACCGTCATCATGCCGGCCAGGAACGTCACCAGCACCAGCAGGAACGGCATCACGCGCGGGAACGGCGTGGCCAGCGCCACCACCAGCGTGACCACGCTGCACAGCAGCACGCTGGCCAGCATCTCGTTGAACTTGTGGTTCAGCGGACTGGGCAGGTCCATCAGGCTGGTACACAGCGCCCCCATCGACACCACCATCGCGGTGGGCAGGTCACTGAAGTGCAGCGCGATCAGCGTGGCGCCGATCACGCCCGTGGCCGAGCGCAGCCCGCGGTAGACGTAGTGCGAATACAGGAAGGTGCGGGGATCGTGCGCGTATTGCATGCAGCGGGGGCGATGGCGTGCGGTGGCGGGTGTGGCAGCGGAAGACTAGTTCACTGGCCCAGCCAGCGCGAGCGGGCCGCGTGCCGTCCGCTCTCCGGCTTCAACTTGAACTGCGCCGCCGGCTCGCGCGCCAGCGTCACCGGCCGCGCCTGCAGCTCGTCGCGGCGGAAAGCGTGCAGCTCGATGCGGTCGCCGGTGCGGTAGCGCGCCAGCAGCTTGTCGAGCTGGCCGGGCGCCACGCGCAGGCCGTCGAGGGCCACCAGCAGGTCGCCCGCGGACAGGCCCGCGGCCTGCGCCGCGCCGCCATCCAGCACCTGGCTGACGCGCACCCAGCCGTCCTCGGTCTTGACCTTGATGCCCAGCGCCGCGGTGCGCGACGGCTTCTGCGCCTCGGCCTTGACGCCGAACGTCTTGAACAGCGCCGGCAGCGGCAGCTCGCCGGTGCCTTCGGTCAGAGAACGCAGCAGCGGCCCCATGCGCAGGCCGGTGACTTCATCGAACAGCGCCTGGACCTCGGCCTCGGTCACGCCGCGCTGCACCGCGCCCGGCGCATAGAAGCCGCGGCCGTAGCGGCGCCACAGCGCGCGCATGACATCATCCAGCGAACGGCGCCCGCGGGTCTTGTCGCGGATGGTCAGGTCCAGCGCCAGCGCCACCAGCGAGCCCTTGGTGTAGTAGCTGACGATGGCGTTGGGGGCGTTTTCGTCCTGGCGGTAGTACTTGGTCCAGGCGTCGAACGAACTCTGCGCCACGCTCTGCTTGGTGCGGCCGCTGCCGCGCAGCACGCCGTTCCAGGTCTTGGCCAGCATCTCGACGTACTGCGCTTCGGTCACGCAGCCCGAGCGCACCAGCACCAGGTCGTCGTAGTAGCTGGTGAAGCCTTCGAACAGCCACAGCAGCGGCGTGTGGGTTTCCTCGGCCAGCCGGTACGGCACGAACGCGGCCGGCTTGATGCGCTTGACGTTCCAGGTGTGGAAATACTCATGGCTGCACAGTCCGAGGAAGGTGCGATAACCCTCGCTGGTGTCGCTGTCGCCGCGCACGGGTAAATCATTGCGCGCGCACATCAACGCGGTGCTGGCGCGATGCTCCAGGCCGCCGTAGCCATCGGTGGTGACCATCGTCATGAAGACGTAGCGGCGGTTGCTGTCCAGGAACGGCGCCTGCACGGTCTTGGGTTCGAACAGCCGGATCTGCGCCTCGCAGATGCGCTTCAGGTCGCGACACACGCGCTCAAGGTCGAGCTGCGGCACGCGGCCGGTGAAGACCACGTCATGCTGCGCGCCGCAGGCGCGGAAGCTGGCCAGCTGGAAGTTACCCATCTCGACCGGATGGTCGACCAGCTCATCATAGTCGGCCACCTGGTAGCGGCCGAAGCCGTAGCACTTCGCGCCGCCGCGGCCAGGCGCCTCGCGCATGGCGGTGGCCACGCGCCAGTCGCGGTAAGCTTCGCCCGCGGGCGCGTGGATATCGACCGTGCAGGGATGATCGGCCTGCCCCGCCACGCACAGGAATACCGAGCTGCCGTTGAAGAAGCCATGCGTGGTGTCGAGGTGCGCGGCGCGCACCGACAGGTCCCAGGCATAGACCTCGTAGCTCACCGTCAGCGGGCCATCGGCAACGCTGACCGGCGCGGCCTGCCAGCTCTGCTTGTCGAGCTTGGTCAGCCTGACCTCGCGCCCGCCCGCATCAGCGCGGATGCGCACGATATGGCGCGCGAAGTCCCGGATCATGTAGCTGCCCGGGATCCATGCCGGCAGCGAGAAACACTGGCCTGCGGGGTCGGGCTCGCTCACGGTGACGGTGACGGCAAACAGGTGCGCTTCAGGCTGAAGCGGGGCGATGGCGTAGCGGATCGGCGTCATGGGCAGGATTGTAACGTCGGCGCTTGCGGGTAGCGCCGACGCGGTTTTGCAGCAAAGCGACGGGCAGTGATCAGCCGCGATTCACATCCACCACCACGCGCCCGCGCATGCCGCCTGCCATGATCTTGCGGCCGGCCTCGATCGCATCGCCCAGGCCGATCTCGCGCGTCAGCGCATTGAGCCGGTCCGGCTCCAGGTCGCTGGCCAGCCGCTGCCAGGCCTGCTCGCGCAGCGGCATCGCCGCCATCACGCTGTCGATGCCGTGCAAGGTGATGCCGCGCAGGATGAACGGCGCCACCGACCCCGGGAAGTCCAGGCCCTGCGCCAGCCCGCACGCCGTCACCACGCCGCCGTAGCGCACCTGGGCGCAGGCATTGACCAGTGTGTGCGAGCCGACCGAGTCGACCACCGCGGCCCAGCGCTCTTTCTGCAGCGGCTTGCCGGGCACGCCCAGTTCGGCGCGGTCGATCACTGCATCGGCGCCCAGCGCCTTCAGGAAATCCGCTTCCCTGGTCTTGCCGGTCGAGGCCACCACCTTGTAGCCAAGCTTGCTCAACAGCGAGATCGCCACCGTCCCCACCCCGCCCGATGCGCCGGTCACCAGCACCTCGCCATCGCCGGGGCGCACCGGGCCGTTGACGCCGCCGCGCTCCAGTGCCAGCACCGACAGCATCGCGGTATAACCCGCGGTGCCGATCGCCATGGCCTGGCGCGTGGTGAAGGCGTCGGGCAGGCGCACCAGCCACTCGCCCTTCAGGCGTGCGCGCTGGGCCAGGCAGCCCCAATGCGTCTCGCCCACGCCATAGCCATTGAGCACCACCTTGTCGCCGGCCTTCCAGCGCGGGTGCGCGGACTCCAGCACCGTGCCGGCGCCGTCGATGCCCGCCACCATCGGCCACTTGCGCACCACCGGTGAGCGGCCCGTGATCGCCAGCCCGTCCTTGAAGTTGATGGTGGAGTAGTCGACGGCAACCAGCACGCCGCCGTCAGCGGGCAGCTGCGCGTCGTCGAGCGTGGCGATATTGGCCTGGGTGGCGCCGTCGGCCTGGGTCAGCAGCAATGCCTGGAAGGTCATGGTGTCTCCTTTGTCGCCTGTCGGCGATCGCATGGAATAAGGGGAAGGCAGAAAGCAGAACGGCCGGACAAGTCCGGCCGTCGATCGGGCCGGGACAGGTCCGGCGCGCGCTTATTTCTTGAGGCTGGCGAGCTTGCGCTCCAGCGTGGCCACGTCCGCCGCGCCCGGGATGCGAGTGCCGTCGGTGAAGAACACCGCCGGCGTGCCGGTCACGTTCAGGCTGTGGCCCAATGCCAGGTTCTCTTCCAGCGGGGTCTTGCAGCTGCCGTTGCCGCTCAGCGCCACCTGCTTGAGCATCCAGTCGCGCCAGGCCTTGGTGCGGTCGGACGCGCACCAGACCTGCTTGGCCTTGGTTTCAGAATCCGGCGACAGCACCGGGTACAGGAAGGTGTACACGGTGATGTTGTCCATCTGCTGGAAGGTCTGCTCGATGCGCTTGCAGTAGCCGCAGTTGGGGTCGGAGAACACCGCCACCTGGCGGCTGCCGTCGCCCTTGGTCCACTTGATCGCGCGCGCCAGCGGCAGATCTGTCCACTTGATGCGGTTGATCTCGGCCAGCCGCTCCTCGGTCAGGTTGGTGCCGGTGCGGGTGTCGATCATCTCGCCGTTCAGGATGTAGCGGCCCGAGGTATCGGTGTAGACCACCTGCCCGCCGATGTTGGCCTCGAACAGGCCGGGCACCGGGGTCTTGGTCACGCTCTTCACTTCGGCGCGGCCGCCCAGCATCTTCTGCAGCGACTCCTTGATGCGGTCGGTGCCGGGCTCGCCGGCGGCCATGGCATGCAGCGCGAAGCCCGCTGCGGCCAGGCCGCCGGCAATGGCGGTGGTCCAGGCAGTGTGGCGGCGCAGGAATTGGAACATGTGGACTCCAGAGTATTCTGGTAAAGGGATCGGACCGTTGGTTCAGCTTGCGGTCAGCCGAGCGCGCGCTTGATCAGCAAGCGCTTGAGCAAGGACTGGCCGCCCACCGCGCGCATGCCGGTGTTGCGCACCACGCGGGCCACGCCGCCCGGCAGCGAGAACAGCCGGTGCAGCCCGTCGGTGGCCGCGGTCAGCGACAGCAGGTCAGTGGCGCGGGCGCGTTCATAACGGCGCAGCAGGCGCAGGTCGCCCTCGCTGCGGAAAGGTTCTTTGTCGGCCATCACGCGGCCAAGTTCCGCCACGTCGCGCAGGCCCAGGTTCATGCCCTGCCCGGCCAGCGGATGCACCACGTGGGCGGCGTCGCCCACCAGCGCCACGTGCGGCTGCACGAAGTGGTCGGCCCGCTGCAGCACCAGCGGGAAGCCCTGCGCCGGCGTCACGCAGCGCAGCGCGCCAAACTGCGCGCCGACCGCGCCGCTGGCGCCCTGCATCACGGTGGCGGCCAGCGCCTCGGGCGACAGCGCCAGCAGCTCGCGCGCGTGGGCCTCGTCGGCGGACCAGACCATCGACACATGGTTGTCCGGCAGCGGCAGCATCGCCAGCACTTCGCCGTTGGCGGGTTCCTCGTCAGCCATCAGCTTTTCGGGCGCGCCCAGGAACCACTGCCACGCGGTTTCCTGGTGCGGGCGCTCGCAGGCGAAATTGGCGACCACGCCCAGCTGGCGGTACTTGCGCGTGCTGACGCCGATATGGCATTGCTGGCGCAGCCAGGAGCGCGCGCCGTCGGCGCCGATCACGCAGGCCGTGCGCAGCTTCTCGCCATTGCCCAGGGTCAGCGTGACGCCGTCCGGATCGCGCTCGAACCCGCTCGCCGTGGCGTCGTGCCAGGTCACCTGGTGCTGGAAGCCCAGCGCCGTGTCCAGTGCGCGCTCGACGTGGCTGGATTCGATGATCCACGCCAGCTGCGGCACCGCGGCCGCGTAGGCAGAGAAATGCAGGTCCCCGTCCAGGCTCGGCGAACTCTCGGCCGCGCTGACATCGCCGAACACGCGCATGTCGCGCACCGGCTGGATCCGCGCCGGGTCCAGCGCTTCCCACACGCGCATGCGCTCCAGCAGCGCCTGCGAGCTGGCCGAGAAGGCATAGATGCGGCTGTCCCAGTCATCCGGCCCCGCCGGCGCGCGGCCGCTGGCGCGGGGCGGCCTGGGCGCGACCAGCGCCACGTCCATGCCTTGCTGGGCCAGCAGCAGCGCGCAGGACTTGCCGACGATGCCGCCGCCGACGACGGCAACCTGGAAAGCGGAGGAGTTGCGCGCGGACGGGCGCGCGGACGCGTGGGATCGGGTCATGGCTGGATTATAGCCACGTCACTCCTGGCCCCGCCCCACGTCTGCTCAACCCGGCCGATGGCGAGGCCCCATCCGCTAGAATATGGGTTTTGCCATTTCCCGCCTTCTATCATGAGCCTCCAATGCGGCATCGTCGGCCTGCCCAACGTCGGCAAGTCCACGCTGTTCAATGCCCTGACCAAGGCCGGCATCGCCGCCGAAAACTACCCGTTCTGCACGATCGAACCCAATGTGGGCGTGGTCGAAGTGCCGGATCCGAGGCTCGCCAAGCTGGCGGAGATCGTCAAGCCGGAGCGCATCCTGCCGGCCACGGTCGAGTTCGTCGACATTGCCGGCCTGGTGGCGGGCGCTTCCAAGGGTGAGGGCCTGGGCAACCAGTTCCTCGCCAATATCCGCGAATGCGACGCCATCACCCACGTGGTGCGCTGCTTTGAGGATGACAACGTGATCCACGTGTCTGGCAGGGTGCACCCGCTGTCGGACATCGAAGTGATCAACACCGAACTCGCGCTGGCTGACCTCGCCACCGTCGAAAAAGCCCTGGCCCGCTACATCAAGCCGGCCCGCGCCGGCGACAAGGAAGCCCAGCGCCTGGTCGCCGTGCTGGAAAAGGCACAGGCCGTGCTCGACCAGGCCAAGGCCGTGCGCACGCTCGACCTGGCACCGGAAGAGTGGGAAGCCATCCGCCCGTTCTGCCTGATCACCGCCAAGCCGACCATGTATGTCGCCAACGTGCGTGAAGACGGCTTCGAGAACAACCCGCACCTGGACGCCGTGCGCGAGCACGCCAAGCAGACCGATTCGCCGGTGGTCGCCGTGTGCGCCGCCATCGAAGCCGAGATCGCCGACCTGGACGACGCCGACAAGGCCGAATTCCTGGCCGACCTGGGCATGGAAGAACCGGGCCTGGACCGTGTGATCCGTGCCGGCTTCAAGCTGCTCGGCCTGCAGACCTACTTCACCGCCGGCGTCAAGGAAGTGCGCGCATGGACCATCCACGTCGGCGACACCGCTCCCAAGGCGGCTGGGGTGATCCACACCGACTTCGAACGCGGCTTTATCCGCGCGCAGACCATCGCCTATGACGACTTCATCAGCTTCAAGGGTGAGACCGGCGCGAAGGAAGCCGGCAAGATGCGGGCGGAAGGGAAGGAGTATGTGGTGAAGGATGGGGATGTGATGAACTTCCTGTTCCATTAACAGGTTTTCACCTCAGATACACGTTTGACAGAGAGGGCCGGTATGGACACACTCCGTGTGTTTCCGTACCGGCCCTCTTATGTCTCAAGCGCCATCTGTCTACACGCTCCCTATCTTCCGCAATACCCGGGTTGCTAATGAACCGGCACCTGGACGCATCCCGGTAGACCATCGGGTTAAGGGGGAACCGGTCAAATATTGGCGCGAGTTGCGCGCCTCCAAGGCAGTAAAGTGGGAGACGTTCCCACACTTCCCTCTGGTGCTCAATGCCGACGGATCACCGTGGGCCCCTGCCTGCATGTGGTTGTTGGATCGTGCGCGGGCCAGACCACATAAGGTGTCCTCGCTGAATCCCGTTGCGCAAGGGCTGCGGGCCTACAAGCAGTTCCTCGATGAATTTGGGCTCCAGTGGGACGACTTCTCCGCGGTGGACAAGTACCTGCGCCCCACCTACCACTACAAGACCCACCTCCAAGATCTGATTAACGCCGGCGCCATCAAGCACAGCACGGCCAGTAGCCGCATGCACACGGTGGTGGGCTTCTACCGGTTCCTCATGGAGAGCGAACGACTGGGCTTCCGCCCCCAGAACGCCCCATGGGTTGATCGGACCGTCGGCCTTGAATACCGCGATAGCAAGGGCTTCAAGCAGGTCAAGGCGGTGACGACGACCGACGTGTCCATCAAGGTTCCCAAGCGGGACTACGCGTGGGATCGCCGAATCAATGACGGCGGCAGGCTGCTGCCACTGTCCCGGCATGAGCAGAAGGCAATGGTCAAAGCGCTGAAGCAGCTCGGCAATCGCGACTACGAGCTAATGCACTACGCCGCGCTCCTGACCGGTGCCCGGATTCAGACCGTCCTGACACTGCGTTGGGGCGATTTCGCCACGCCTCCGAGCCAAATCAACCAGTGGCCGTTCAAGCTGCAGTGCGGGCCAGGGACCGGTATCGACACCAAAGACGATGTGCCGAATGTGTACCTCTCAGTGCAGCGGGACCTCTACGAATGGCTGCACATCTACGCAATCTCTGACCGGGCCAGGTCCAGGCGTGAGAAGTCCAGCCTCAAGCAGGACCCGCTGAACTATCTGTTCCTGTCCAGCCGGGGTGGCCCCCATTACGAGTCCAAGGATGATCGCAATGCCCTTCGGGACTCCACCGAACCGCTGAAGCGCTCATCTTCGGCGGGGCAGAACCTCCGGTCCTTCATCACCGACTACGTGCTCCCTGAGATCCGCAAGACCATCCCCGACTTCCACTACCAGTTCCACGACCTGCGGGCCACCTTCGGCGTCAATTGGGTTGACGCGGTCATGGAGAACCAAGACACGCGCCAGCGTTACCTCTGGACCCGGGACCAACTCCGCAGACTCATGTGGCACAAAAACCCAACCACGACGGATCGATACATCGAGTACCGCCAGCACATTCAACACCTTGAAAAGGCGGAAGCTCACTGGAACCGGAATCTGCTCGATCTCATCCGCTCCGCCTAAGCGTGCGAAGGTCTACAACGACAAGAACGAGAAGGCAGGGAAACCAACATGCATGAGTCCGACTGGATCAGCACGGGCGGCGGCTACCCTAAACGTCTGCCTCGCCTGGCGTTCCCATTAGAGGGGGCTATGCCCGACCTCTATGTGCCCCAGAGCACAATCCTGTATACAGCAGATCGCGTCCAGACCCATGCCTACCTCTGGTGCTACCTCGAGCGCAAGGTAATCGGCAAGAGATATCGGTTCAACCCATCAAGCCTGTCTGCGCAGCGGGTCGAGGACATGCCTAGGGCCATCGAGCGCCTGTCCAAGCGTTTCCGCTTCGACAACGCCAGGCCTAGGTCCGTGAGTGACGAGTTGGCGAACGGTCTGTCCAGATTCTTGAACTGGCTCGATGCCCCGCTCCACCATGGGCGCTTTGAATCGATCCTGAGCGACCCGGATCTCGCCCTTGAGGCGCTCCAAAGGCACCACAGCTACCTGCGGCAGCGCATGCAGGCTAACCACACAGGAAAGCGCATCAGTGCGTCTGCGGCGTCGATGATGGATGTCGACGCCATCAAGATGATGTCCGTCATCCACGACCGGGAATACAGCAACGAGGTCGAGGCCATTAAGTACATCCACGGTGACGGCGTCAAGGCTCCCAAATCGGAGGACGTGGCTGCCCTCATGGCTTGCGCGCAAGGAGTGTTCGACTCGGTGGCTCGGATCGTTCTCGACGACCCACGTGACAACAACGACTACGCCTCCCTCGGCGAGTTGCGTTGGCAGTCGGGGGCTCGACAAGTTTCGATGCCGATCCCAACCGGCACCCACATCGAGCGCGTGATCGAACTTGGGTGCATGGCCTATGCCGCGCTGTGCATCGGCGACTCGGGTGCCAACCTCGCCCCGATCCAGTCCTATGAAGAGCCCCAGAACTTGCATGAGCAACTGGCCAACCCGGAAAAGCTCAACCTGCGCCACAAGGTCATCAAGTTCCGGGCCGGGGGAAAGGAGGTGCCGGTTCACCTGACCTCCACCACCGTGACCCGCATGCGGGCTTACCTGCGCCTCCGGGAAGCTCTGCGCCGGCGGCTCGACTGCCCTGAAATCGGCCCGATGTTCATTCAATGCATGTACCCCGGATCGGCCCACGCGAGGCCTCTGGGGATTATCCCGCTGCCGCCAAATTTCACCTCTGCATTGCGCGGCAGGTTCAGCGCCTTCGGCATCAAGTTACCGCCAGTGACGATGCAGCAGTTGCGCGCCTACAAGTCCGGCAGGGTTGCCAAGGAACACAACCCCAAGGTGGCGGCTGACATGATGGGGCACTCGGTGAGCACGGCCATCCGCAGGTACAGCAACATCACGGATGCTGAGTCGAGATCCGAAATGGCCCCCTTCCTGGCCTCATTGACCTCGGTGGTCCTGACCCGCTCGGAGGCCGGCGCCGCGTCATCCAAGCCGGTCATCCCGATCACTGCCATCCCCGCCGGAGGCTGCGAAGACCACGGCCACCCCAAGGCTCTGGCTGACAACCCGCTGGTGAAGCCCGATTGCAAGAAGACCGAAGGCTGCTTCTTCTGCAACAAGTTCCACGTCCACGCCGACGAAGAGGATTGCGTCAAGCTGATGTCGTGCCGATCGGTGCTGGAACGCTTGGCGCCGAGGCTCGGCGACTCAGGCGCAGCTGAACTGGTTTATGCCGTCGTGATCGAGCGCATCGGCGCCCTGCTCAACGAGATCCAACGAATCAATCCTGAGGCCCATGAGCGGGCTCGGGTGGCCGTTCTGGAAGACGGCAGGCTTAGCCGTTACTGGGCCAGCAAACTCCAACAACTCCACTTGCTGGGCCTGCTGGCTCCGTCTTCCGCCCTGGTCTGATCGCGAGACACCACGCTCACGCTCAGCCTCACCGAAACCTGCCTGCAGACTACTTCCTATGCAAAGAAGCAATCTAGCGACACCGGCAACCACCTCGTCTAACGCTTTGCAGGCGAGGGAGGCCGATCAGGGTCGCACCCGGCTGCCGGAGGGCGTTCCTGGAGGTTCCGGCGGGACACCAGAAACTCCCCTGGTGGAGTCCTATTTCGATCCCCAGGCGGTCGTGACCCTGGATCCGGATGGGGAGCCTCTGAGCCACTACGGAGACAGGAGGTGGGATCTGAGATCGATGAGCACGGACGGAGGGCAAACACCGCACTTTCTGTCCTTCTTCGAGACGCAGGCCCTGTCGGTTCCACCGAAAATCGGCAGACCCGACCTCGCTGCTTTGATTCGGGAGCAGCAAAAGGCACTGCTATGGTTGCACATGGATGCAGGGCGACAAAGGGCCCAGAAAACGATGCTGCAGGCAGGTCGCGCGCTGAATCGATTGGCCCGAGGAGCGTACCGCCGCGGAATCTCGCTGTTCGAGTTGTTCTGTGATCCTCAGGTGCTCGGCGAAGAGTCGGCGGAACTAAACAGCGGGTACGCCAAAACCGCCCGAGCCTTGCTCAGGACACTGTGGCGCCACCGTGACTTCCTCAAGATTGGGCTGGAAGTCCGTTTGAAGCAGCTGGTTGAGGTCATCAAGCAATCCGCTCCAGAGGATGCAGAAGGCAGCCAAACGCCCATCATCCCATCCCGCATCTACTGCGCGATCCTGGCCGGCCTGCTGGGCGGTTTGGATGAGATCGAGCGCGGCCTGGACACCTTGCTGGATGCCTACCGGCGAGAGCGCTCCTCCACGCTCAATGCGCCAAAAGGCCTGACCGAGAATCAGCTAAATAAGCATCGCGATAAACAACTCCGAGAGGTGCGGGAGGCCATGCGGGCCAGGGGATGGAGCGAGGGAAGCCTTCACAATTTCGTCGCCGGCGAGATCATCGGAATTCAACTCAGGCTGATGAACCTCGTGATCGCCTTCACCGGCATGCGCGTCGCCGAAGCGCAGATCCTGCCGCTCAAGGGGGTTCTTGAGGAGGTCGAACACCGTGGCTCGGTGCACCACGTGGTCAACGGATACAGCCACAAGCTCAATGGTGGCAGAAAGAAGCCCGCCAGTTGGGTCACAAGCCGCGATGGCCATCGGGCAATCTTGCTTGCTCAAAGAGTCGCCACGGCCATCTTGGAGGTTCTGATAGACGGTGATCCCGCAATCGATGACGCCGCCTTATTGTTCTGCTCGACGGCCAACCCTTACAGGAAGCAGAGTACCTCCAACATCTACACGCGACTGCACGACGAGCTGATCCCTGATATCTGCGCCGTCATCACGCAGGCCGACATCGACGAGCTGAACGCGATGGAGTTGGAACGGAACTGGCTGCGTGAGGGCATTGAGGTCGGCAAACCGTGGCCGCTGACATTCCACCAATACCGTCGCAGCCTGTCGGTTTATGCCCATCGCTCGGGCATGGTGAGCCTGCCGGCCCTCAAAGGACAGTTGCAGCACATCACAGACGAGATGCGCGCGTACTACTCCGATGGGTTCTGCCGGGCGGTCAACCTCGTCTTCGACAAGGAACACTTCAGCCATGAGTGGAACGCCGCCAAGTCAGAATCAAGCTTCCTTGCCTACAGCTTGGCCTTGCTGTTCTCGGACGAAGACCTTATCGGCGAGATCGGTGGACGGGGCGCGGCCCGATTACATCAAACGGTATCCAGCCGCCCCAAGGAAGAGACACTGAAACTCTTCCGTGACGGCAAGCTGGCCTACCGCGAGACCGTCCTGGGCGGTTGCATCGCCGTGGAGGACTGCAATCACACGCCGCTGGAACCCATCCCTTGGGACTGCCTGGAAAAGGACTGTGCCAACGCGGTGGTGTTTGAAAAACGCCTGGGTCTGCTGATCAGAACGCAAGAAACAGTCGTCGCCACGCTGGCCAGCACAGAAGCGGGCAGCGTTGAGCACCGCTTGGAAGCCGATCACCTGCAGGTGCTTCTCAAAGCCCGCAAACACCTCATGGAGGCCGTATGAGCGCCAAGATCCAAGTCGACAAATACTTCGCCGCCTTGGAGCGTCTGACGGCACGTGGCGAGCCCATCAGCAACGATGCTGTGGCGCTGGAGGCCGGCAGCGGCCGGGGCAGCATCAAGAAGTCCAGGCCTGCCTACGCCGAACTGATCGCGACCATCAACGCGGCCGCCAAGCAGCAGGCTGAGGCCAAGGTTGCCTCAGACCCTGTGCCTGGTATGCGCAAGGACATCGAGGATCTGACGAGGCGACTGGACCAGTCCCTCGACAGGGAGGTGGCTCTGTTGCACGAGCTCTACGACCTGCGCGCCGAGGTCAAGCAATTGGCGGAAGAGAACCGACTCCTAAAGCTCGGCAGACTCGTCCCGGTGCAATGACCCTATTCAAAAGGGGGATCCGCATTTGCTGGTTGATGCCCTCGTTGCATGCTGCAACGCAAGATTCGAGCAAATCGAAAACAGGACTTCACCACAGGGTCGGCCATCCCAGACCCGTTTCAGCCACTCGGCACAACGTCACCGCACAGGCTGCTTCCAAAGTACAACGGCCGTACGCCCTGTCATCGCGACCGACGAGTGATCGATTTGGGACGTTCGCTTTGAGCAGCCAATGACCGCTTTCGGGCGTTAGTACGCTCAGGCGGCAGTTGGCCACAAGCGGGCGCACTTGGGCGTCCGCTCAAGCACAGGCGGCCTCGTTCTTCATAACTATTCTTGAAATCCTCAGAAGCGGCAGCCAGCTATGCTCGATACGAACTGGACCAATGTCTGCTCCAGCGGTCTCGCAGCAGTTGGGAGCAATCGCAGCCATGATCATGACCGACATTCATCGACCGAACCCTTGCCCGGGCGAATGTCGCAACCGCCATGGTGCCGTCCTGAATTGCTTTAGCCGCACCCAAGTGAAGGTAGCGTAGGAACTGGGCAACCAGCAGGACGCCTGCTGCTGCGGAAACAAATCCCACCGACATCTCGGGCGAGCCGGCGGCGAAGCGGTCGAGGTCGGTTTCGGAAAGCTTTCCGCAACCACCGGGGCCGAGCAGGAGTTCAACGTCCTCCTCGGTCAAGCCAAGTTCGCGAGCGTACGCCGTCCGGCGCTCACCATCGAGCTGCCGCATTGCGGCAATTCGTTCCTGAACGATGGCGTTTCGCGACGGTAGTGGGTTATGGCATTTTAGGCAGGCCGTTCCAGCACCAAGGTCGAAGATGCTTGCTTTCGCGCTGAGTCCGTCAGTGCTGCCACCGACGATCAGTTGTGGCAAGCCGTTTTGAAGCGCATGCCGCGGGTCGTTTTTATCGACGCACGATAGAACGATGGGAAATTTGTACGCCTGCTCAAAGGCTCGAACGTCGTCGTTGGGAGCATGTTTGCCACCGCTTGTAGCGAAGGTTTGCCACCAATCCGAAACGGCTTTGCAGTCGAAACCTACCGACCGTAGGTAGCGCTGCATGAGACCAACCTTGGACTCCCCGTCGTCTTCGCGGGTCGACAGGGCGTAGCGGTTGTCGTTGGTCAGGTCGAGTTCGTCTTTGTCCACGACGCTGCACGAGCCGGCGAAACGCGAAGTGCCGAGGCAAAGGGCGGCTGCTTGAGCGACAGCGCCAGCGCCAGCGAAGTAGAAATGCGGCAGCACTTCAAACTGCTCGGCGCTCGGGCCGTCAATGAGTTCGGCCCACGTATCGGCACAAGACATCGTCCAAGATGAGGCGAAATGCGCCCTGATGAACTCGCCCTTACCCGGCTTCATCCCCCGCAACAACTTGAAGACTTCTCCGGCAGCGTAGCTCGCGCACAGATATGGCCCGATGGAGAGGTCACTTCGGGGGGGAGTATCCGGCACCTCTCCATCTACGCCAACGAAATATCTCCAGCCATCTGCGTAGAGTTGCAGGTGCCGGGGCGATGCCGTCGTGTCGGAGCCGATCACCAGAGTCACGTCGGGCGCCGAGCCCGCTTCGATCCGAGTGGCTCTGATGTGAGGTCCACTGACCAAACGAACGCATTCTTCCAGCGTTTCGAGAAGGGTATCCTTCGCGCCGAACGGTGCCACGCCCTGGTGAAGGGTGACTTCCGGCACGTCGAGGATGATTTCCTTCACGACTTTGAACTGGCGGCTCAGTAGGCTGACTAGCATCCAGACAAGATGCTGCGTGCCCGAAGCCGCTGCCATGCGCAAACTGACGTGGACGAGGACGACGCCTGGCTTCGCCTCACTAGTGTCGGCAAGAACGCCCTGGGGGTCGGCACGAAGATGCCGGTCAGCAAGCTGATCCAGTTCAGTTTTCATCGCGGTCATCGCAGGTCAAATATTGCGGCTTCTGGACCATCAGAAAGCACCACTCGCGACTGCGCGTGCTCGTCCGACAGCAGATGCCAATAGCTTTGGAAATACTCGTGGACGCCGAGGCCCCGCGGCCACGAGCCTGACCAGTTGCCGTACCGGGGGACGACAATGGACACCGCTCGGCGGCTCGGCGTCATCTCGTCGTCGCAAGACGAGTGCTCAACATCAACGCCAGGATGCGAGTGGATCGCGCCGACAACAGTCCACCCTTGCGCCCGAGCTAGTTCTGCGACCTTCAGCATGGCCTCGCCAGGCACCGAGTAGTTCCGCGGCCGATTGATTTGCATTGGCACCACAATGGCCTTCACCAGTCCGTTTCCAACGCTATCGAGCGGACCGAGCCATAGACAAGCTGACTCGACCATCCCCGCACCGCGCAGGATCACGGCCGTACGCACTAGCGTCTGAGCCGGCACCGTCAACACCTTGCCCGTCGGGACATACAGCGTTGGCGGCCGCGGCCGCCATAGAATTGTTTCGTCGTTCATGGCGTGCCGCGGCCTTTGTAGTACTGGGGGGCTAGGCCACGACGGATCGCGGCAAGCGTCGCCAAAAAGTTCATCCGCTGCGGATCCCACACGTGCTCCGCATTCACGCTATGGTTCACTTTATAAAACTCGAGCGTGGTCGAAGAACAGATGAGCTGACCGGCACTGTTGTAGTTCGGGTGAAAGCCGATGTCGGGTGCGCCTTCACACTTCGGAACCCAACGCACGTCATCGGGATACACGTATGTCATCGTGAGGGGGTTGATGAACTGCGCACTCGGAGGGCCCTTCGGGTAGTGATCGAAGAACAGACGCAGCAGGTAAAGATCAACCTGGCGTTGAGGCGCGTTTTCGACAAGCATGGGCACGAGCAGAGTCAGGTCGTCGGGTTTCGACCAGCCCCTGTCGGTCAAGGTGCTGTCTTTGAGTATTGATTGAAGGTCACGCTGGAACGCCTCCCTCCCAGCGTGAATGTCCTGCACAGGCATCGGTGCGATCACGACTGCGCTCCCCCCGTCGGGCCGACGATTTGGAACTTGTGGCTCTTCGTGTGCTTGTCGTCGAAGAGCTGCCGCATCGTTTCGCCGAGGTACGGCATCATGTCTACGCCATCGTCGGTCTGGAGGCGATCATCCGGGCGCCGGTCCTCACCCAACTTCACATACGCCATGTCCCATGCAGCTTGCAACGTGTCACTCCAGGAAACCCGGAACGTGACCTCCTGGACGGACGCCACATGCTCGAACTGAAGTTTCGGGCCGTGCTTGTCGTCGTGTTGATCGCTGCTGCCTTCGTGCGGCTTGTTTCCGAGAGCTGCGTCGCTCATGCGATACCTCGCTTACGGTTTTCGCCGCGGGTGCGGCGACTGGTTGATGGGTCTCAGTGCTCGTAACCAGAGCCATGCCCCATGAGACGCTATAGTACACTAAAATTGTTCGGTGTACCGAACAGCAGGATGAGGAGTGCCTCTAAAAATACCGACCACTTTCGTTCGGTATCGCAGTACAATACAAGGCTCGCTTTTTCTGATTCGCTCAAGACAATGGCCACACTCCGCGAGAAGCTCAAAGCGAAAAGAGCCGAGAAGGGCAAGTCCCTAGATGCCCTAGCGAAAGACGCTGGACTGAGCAAAAGCTATTTGTGGGAATTGGAGAACCGGCAATCGCCGAGGCCTTCCCTGGACAAATTGCAGGCGATCGCCGGCGCGCTAGACATCGACGTTGCCTTCTTTATGGACGACAGCATTGAAGATCTGCAGGAAGACCTGAAGGACCGGCAGTTCTTTCGCAACTACTCCAAACTGAAACCTGAAACGAAAGAACAGTTGCGAGTCATCCTCGAGGCGTTGAAAAAGACTGGTGGATAATAGATGCCGCAAACCGAGCCGGTCAGGCCGTCAAAAGCTGCGATTCGTCTGTCCCATCTTCTCGACGCCGCACTAGGGGAATCGACTCGATTCCCGGTTGACGTAGGAGAGCTTGCCCAAGCCGTTGGGCGTGACCTGAGGCTCGGGGACGAAATCACCGACGTCCAAGCTGCCAATCTCGACAGCTTCGAAGGTGGCTTGTTCCAAGTTGAGAAGGGCAGATGGGCGCTTCTCTACAACGAATCGTTGACGTCACCAGGGCGGATTCGCTTCACACAAGCCCACGAACTCGGCCACTTCCTAGTGCACCGACTCCTGCAAAACGAGTTCCATTGCTCGCAAGCAGAAGTCGCCGGCTATGACGCCGGGAGCAAACAAATGGAGGCCGAGGCCGACGAGTTCGCCTCCACGCTGTTGATGCCGATGAAACAGTTCAGGGCAAGCGTTGCAGGCCCGGCAATCGACCTCGATGTTCTGTCAAGTACGTCTACCAAATTCGGTGTGTCCCTGACTTCGGCTGCTCTGCGATGGATTCGCTCCACCGAGGACAGCGCTGTTCTCGTGCTCTCCACGGATGGCTTCATGAACTGGAGCGTCTCTTCCGACCAAGCTTTCAAGAACGGCGCGTACTTCAAGACTCGCGGCCGAGTTGTTCCCGTCCCCGAAGGCTCGCTCGCCGCAGACCCCGAGAAAGAGTCATCGCGGTTGGGTGAGCGCGTGCAACTGAAGACGTGGTTTGAGAACGCGCACCCTGATGCAGTCGTGCGCGAGATGAAGCTGCAGTGCGACAACTACGGCTACACGCTGTCGTTGCTGCACCTCTCGAACGGAGATAAAGTTTGGGCGCCTCGCGATTGGACGTAGTGTCACGCTGAAGCCGCCGCGTGTGCCATGTCCCTTAACACCCAGTGTTTGCTTTGCGTCGCAGCAGGCTTTGAGCAGCGGCTTGGCGTTGACACAGGGAGTTGGTTGCACGCAAATGCGGTCATCGACGACCGGATCAAGGGCCTGACGGCACGCACCGCCATGTCGCTTTTGCTATGCTTGCGCCATCGCCAGACCCGGCTCCCCACGGAGGAAAAGGCTTGATTACCATCAACACTGACAAGCAGTTGGTGCGCATTGACAGCTGGGAGCAAGTACTCGAACGCCCGGGGTTCAACGACAACCTCAACCCTGCGCAACACGAGCTCAGGGCCATCATCGGCCGCTACGTCTTCAAGGACAAGATTCTTTGCGGCCTTTCAAGCTGCCACACCCCGCACAATCGCGGCTACTTGGTCGTCACCAAGGATGGGCTGGAGACGAACCTGGGCAAGGATTGCGGGCGCAATCACTTTGGCGTCGACTTCAATGACATGTCCCGGCAGTTCGAGCGCGACATGACGGAGAAGGAAAATCGCGAAACGCTCTGGAGCTTCCACTTCAAGCTCGATGAGCTCTTTCAGGCCATCGAGGACCTTCGCCGTGGCGATCGCGGCGCCGACTGGGTTCACAAGAAGTCGCGGCCGCTGCTTGAGCTCAACAAGGGCTGCCCGCAGGATGTCGTCCGCCGCGTCGCGGAGCTGCTCAAGACCGGCGGCAACACGATCTTCACGCAGCGCAAAGCGACGGCCAAGGAAATCGAGCTCGAAGAGGAACGGACTGGACGTCGGCTGCCTCGGCCGCACTACGTCGATGAGCCGATCGGGCGGGTCAACTACCTTGACGCACTGCGTCCGGAGAACGACCTGCGCGAGATTCTCGTGCTCGACCTCGACGCCAAGGGCAAGGAGTTCGCCGAGTTAAACGTCGATACCATGACTCACGAGCAGCTCGTCAGGTGGGTGAAGTGGGTTGGGACGGTCGAGGGGAAGCTTGAGCGTGCCCGCGACGCTATCGAAACCGGCCGCCACTTGCTCGGTGAGGCCAATCTCGCCTGCCTAGCGGAGATCATCGCCAAACCAGCGGACAAGGACCTGTGCCTCGACTACCTGCGCTCGTTGGCATAGCGACAAGCGCGCTTGTCTTCCGGCTCCACGCACGCAAATGGCTGTGCCACCTGGACTCCCGAGCCTGGGGGCAGCGGCGGCGACACGCTCCCCGAAAGCGACAATCGACGAACGACGTCAAACGTGTTCGTGCAGGAGCCGTTCGAGCATCGATCGCGAATCCTGGTTTCGAGCGATATCGCTAGGTCGCCTGCTGATTCGACAACTTTCGCAGTGGACGGCCCACTCAAGGGCTCTGAGAGCCCTCAGCTCGATGGACACTTCGGGCTTTGTAGTGTCCATATCTACCGGCCATACGAGCGACACAAGGTATCGCCTAAGTTGTTGATTGCTCAGCCTCTCATTGTGTCCACATACCCATGAATCTGCTAATGCTTTTCAACGTCTGAGCCCGGCAGACCACATGAAAAAGCCCGCTGCGATGCGGGCTTTTTCTATCTGGCGCGAGCGACACCGCTTTCACCTCACAACTTCTCCATCCCCTTCCCCCGCAACCCCACCAGCAGCGCCTGCCCGTCCGCAGCCACGCGGAATTCCCCATACCCGGCCTGCGCGAACCGTTCGCCCTGTCCCTCCTGGAAGAAATACGCATCGGTCGACACCTGCACCTGCGTGCCGCCCCAGCGCGAGCGCGCGATCTGGTAGCGCAGCAGTTGCTCGCCTGCCGCCAGCGGCTCGCCGCCATGCACGCGCACGAAGCTGGCCACGCCCTGGTCGTCGCGCCGGATCACGGCCACGCCGTCGCGGGGAGGCCGGTCGTTTTGCATCTGCGCGGCGCGGATCTGGTTGCCGATGTCGAAATTCAGCGCCATGTAGTCGCCCTGCATCAGCGAGCGCGGGTCGACCGGAGCGAGCTTGAGGTAGACCATATCCCCGCGCGCCAGCAGGCGCTCCTTGCCGGTGATGCCGGCGGCGGCCAGTGCCAGCGTCAGGGCCCAGGCGATCAGGATCCAGCGTTTCATGCGGCCTCCATCTGCGCGCGGCCCAGCAGCCAGTGGCGGCCGGCCAGCAGCAGGACGCCGGCGGCGGCCAGCGTGGCGGACTTGGCCAGCAGGGTCCAGTGCAGCGCCGTGTAATACCAGATGAAGCCGATGGCGATGCTGGCGATGCCCAGGCCCAGCCACGGCATCGACGCTCGGCGCAGCGCCAGCCCCAGCGCGAGCACGCCAGCCACCACCGCGGGTGCGGCCGCCATCAGCGCGCCGAAGGCCACCACGCCAGCAAGGACGGCGCCCTGCATGGCGGGGCTGAGGACCAGGCGGCGGCATTCGGCCAGCGCGAACCCGGCCATCACCAGCGTGGCCAGCCCGCCGGCGACCCAGTGTGCCAGCGGGATACGTCCGGCTTCGGGGCCGCCCAGCCAGGCCATCGGATGGCTCATGCCGGTGACGACCAGGGCGACCGCCAGCGTGAACAGCAGCGTCGCGTCGGCCAGCGGCTCCAGCAACGTATGACGGCCCGCCGCGCACAGGCGTGCTTCGGCCAGCGTGAAGCCGGTCACCAGCGCACAGCCGAGCGGCACCAGCCAACCGAGGGACCACGTCAGCAACCGCCAGTCCCCCGGCTGGCTGCCGGCCAGGACGAGGTGCACGGCGCCTGCCAGACCGATCCATACCCCCAGCCCGCACAACAGCCGGTGCAGCCGGTTGGACACCAGCAAAGCCAGCGCGGCCTCGAACAGCGCCATTCCGGCCCAGAAGCCTGCGCTCTCGGTGACGCGCGTGAAGCCCAGGGCCTCGGCCAGGCCAAACACGGCCATGCCTTGCCCGCTCAGGCTCACGGCAAGCGCGAATTGCCCCGTGGCGATGCCGCCGCCACGCCGGTACAGCAGCGCGGCCAGCGCGATCATGGCCAGTCCGGTCACCGCCATCGCAATGCCGTTCTCGCGCGCGGCAACGAAGACCGTGCCCACCAGGAAGAGCTGGAAGAACAAGGCGCCGAGCCAGCCCGCCGCGCCCATCAGGCAGCGCACCGCCCAGGGCGTATGGGTGTGCGGGGGCGGCTCGCCCTGTACCTCGCCGCGTGCGGCAAGCTGCTGCCAGAGCCGCTGCTCGGTCTGCCGTATGTTTGTCATGCCTGCTCCAGTTGGCTGCGCCAGGCACGCATCAGCCAGGCGGCCGCGCCGGCGGCAAGGCCGATTGTCACCAGCCCGAGCAGCAGGAAGGCGCCGAAGTCATCCTTGCCCTCGAACAGCACCTTGGCGAGCGCGGCTACCGCCAGCACGATGCCGGTCAGGCAGGCCAGGCTCAGCACCACGATGTCGAAGGCGCGCTGGCGGAACCACCAGATCAGGACCGCCAGCGCCGCCACCGCGAGCGCGAAGGCGGCGCCGTCGAAGTCGCTGCCCAGCAGGCTGGCCAGCCCGAGCGAGCCGGCGTGCACGCAGGCCAGCGCAGCCAGCATGCGGCTGCCGGTCTGCCCGCGAAAGCCAAGCGCCGGCGCTTTCGCACATAGCAGCTGCCACAACCCCAGTTGCAGCACCACCGCGCCCAGCAGTGCCAGCGTGGCAGTGCGCAGATAGCGCGTATCGAACAACAGCGCGAACACGCCGTCGACGCCGAAGCGGATGCTGAAGTAGCGCAGCAGCGCCACATTGCCGACCACGATCACCAGCCACCAGTGCGGCGCCGCGCGCGCCGCCAGCGCCCAGGGCACCGCCAGCAGGGCCCAGAGTGCAAACAGTTGCCAGGCATCGGCGCCAGTCTGGTAGGTCTGGCCGATCACGGCCAGCAGCACGCCGGCGACCACCTGCGCGCCGCCCAGTGCGGCGCGTCCCGCCAAGTCGCCAGCCGGGCGCAGCCACGCGAACCCGGCAAGCACGGTGATGGCGCCGGCCAGCAGGCCAAACTTGGAAAACTTGTGCAGATCCTGCCAGTTGAAGGCGAAGAAGACGATCGCGCCGGCACACACCAGTGCGGTGCCCAATGCCATCAGCGCCTGATCGAGCCAGCAGCGCCAGTCGTCAGCCAGCGGCTCGGTCGCGCGCCACGACGGGCCCACTGCGGCGGCAGCCAGGCGCCTCTGCTCGCGCCAAGCCGCCAGCGCCCGCCGCAGTGCGCGACGGCACGACAGAGTCGGTGATCCGGCAATCGGGGAAGGTTGCATGCGGAGGGTCGCTACGCACCAAGGCGACGGAGTTGCAATCCGTCCACTCTAGCAAAGGCGCCCGGCTCTTGCACGCTTGGCGGGTCAAGGCCCGGCACCGCTGCGGCCGCGGCCCGGGGTGTCAGCGGGCGGGCTCTGGCCACGCCGGGCCGACTGCCGCGCGCCGCGCGGGGTCCGCCCCGCCATCCAGGCTGCGATCAGCGTGCCGACCAGGAAGCCCGCCATGTCGATGCCGACGTCAAGCCAGCGCGGATGGCGGTTGATGGCAAAGACCTGCAGCCCCTCGGTCAGCAGGGCGAGGCCGAGCAAGCCGGCGCCGATGCGCGGCACCGGCCAGGCGATCGGGCGCGACGCCAGCAGCCACGCCATGCCGATGAACAACAGGAAGTGCGCCAGCGACGACAATGGGAACGGGGCATGCAGGCCGCGCTCGAGCATGTCGCGCGTGCGCCCCGGGATCTGCGTGCCGACCATCAGCACCAGAACCAGCAGGCCCACCGCGCACCAGGCCAGACGAGGTCTCATGAACGCCCTCCCTCCAGGGCCACGGCGCGGCAGGCTTCCTGCGGCGCGGGCAGCGCCGGCGCATGCAGGCGGCCGGCGGTGCCGCCGAGCAGCGCGCGGCTGTCTGCGTAGCGCGCCTTGTCGTGGCGCGGCGACACGCCGTTGATGACGCCGCCCACCACCACCGCGCCGCTGCGCCCGAGCTGGCCCAGCGCCTGCGCTGCCAGCGCCTGCGGGGTCTCTTGCGCGCGCATCAGCAGCAGGGTCGCGCCGGCCAGGTGGCAGACCAGCATGGCGTCGGCCACCGCCAGCACCGGCGGCGTGTCGACCAGCACCAGGTCGAAGCGCGCCTCGGCTTCCGCCAGCACCTCGCGCAGGCGCGGCTGGCTGAGCAGTTCCGACGGGTTGGACGGCAGCGTGCCAGCGCCCAGCAGCCAGAGGCCCGGCACCGCGGTGCGCCTGGCGGCGTCGCGCAGGCTGGGGCCGCCCGCCAGCACGTCGGCCAGGCCGCTACTGCCACTGATGCCGAAGCAGCCGCCCAGCGCGCCGCGCCGCAGGTCGGCGTCGACCAGCAGCACGCGCAGGCCGGTATCCGCCGCCAGCACCGCCAGGTTGGCGGCGGCAAAGGTCTTGCCCTCGCCCGCGCGTGCGCTGGTCAGCGCCACGATGCGCCTGCCGCGGGGCTGCAGTCCCAGCTGCAGCGCGGCGCGCAACCTGCGCAACCCTTCCACCGCGAGCGCGTTCGGATGCTGGCGGGCCAGCAGGAACTGGTCGTGGCCGGCGCAGCCGGCATCGCTGATGCCGCCCGGCACCTTGGTCAGCACCACGCCGTCGCCAGCCGGGCCGCCGGCTGACAGTTCCGCCGTGCCGCCCGCCGCGCGGTTGCGCTGCGCCAGTTGCCGCTGCTCCGTGCTGAACATCACTTCACAGATCACCGGCAGCGCCAGCCCGGCTTCGATCGTGCCGGCTGACGCCAGCCGCGCGGCGCGCCGCTGCCACACCAGCGCTGCCGCCCACGCCAGCAACAGGCCGAGCACGGCTGCCGCCGCCGTGATCAGGCCCCGAGGCGGCCCTGCGGGCGCGACCGACGGCGTGGCCGCGTCGAGCAGCAGCGCCTCGCTGCCGGCGTCGGCACGCGCCAGCGCCAGCATCTGCGCCTGGCTGCGCAGCAACATATAGGTATCCTCGGCAACCTTGACGTCGCGCGTCAGCGAGACCTGGTCGCGCTCGGCCTCTGACAGCCCCTGCAGCCGGCCGTCCAGGCTGCGGCGGTCGTTGCGCAGCTGCTCGATCTGGTCGTCGATCGCGCGCACTTCCTGGTTCTCCGGCGTGTAGCGCCGCAGCAGCCGGGCGCGCTCCAGCCGCAGTGTCGAGATCTGCCGCTGGTATTCGATGCTGCCGTGCAGATAGGACTGCGCGTCCTGGCTGGGCAGCAGCGAGCCCGCGCGGGCGCGATGGCGCGCCAGCGCGGTCTCGGCCTGCTCCATTTCGGCGCGCAGGCGCGGCAGCTCGGCGGTGATGAAGTCCAGCATGCGCGCGGCCTGCTCCTGGCGCTGCCGGGCCAGTGTGCGGGCGTACGACGCCGCCACCGCGTTGACCACGGCGCTGGCACGCTGCGGGTCGGTGTCGCGCCAGGCGATGCGCACCGCCGCATCGCCGGACGGCTCACGCGCCGGCCACGTGGCCGCGCGGGCGGGCTCGATGCGCAACGCGCCGGCCAATGCGGCCGCCGCCGCCGCGCTGTCGCGCCGTGTCAGCGTGAACTGCGTGTCGGGCCGCGCAACCAGCGCGGCCAGCCGCAGCGACACCTCGCCGCCCCGCGCCAGCGTCCCGGCCTCGCCCTCCAGCAGCTGCTGCCCGTCCGGGGCTAGCAGGCGATAGCGCTGTCCGCCCAGCGCCACCAGCACCAGGGGCTGGTCGAGCAGCGCTGCCGGCACCGCCAGCGCGGCCACCGACAGCTGCTCACCGCCCCAGCCGTACCGCTCCAGCGCCGGCAGCGGCGCGGCCAACAGGCCGTCGCTCCCCGGGCGCACCAGCCACGACCACAGCAGGGCCAGCCACGGCAGGCGCAGCGGCGCTGCCTCAACGTCGAGCCCGTGATCGTGGACCACCGGCGCCAGCACTGCGCGGCTGGTGAGCATGCTGGTATCCAGCTCCGCCGCTTGCGCGCCGCCCTGCCGCGGCGCCAGCCACGGCATCGGAGCGCCGCGCGGCGCGCCGATCAGGACGTCGGCCTGGTAAAGCGGCGGCAACGACCAGGCATAGAGCGCACCGGCCAGCGCGGCCGACACCGTGGCCGCGGCCAGCCAGCGGCCATGCGCGCGCAGCAGCGGCGCCAGCGCGTGCGCCGGCGGCACGCCGGGTTGGGCATCGTGGAGATGGGCATTCATATGCAACTCCTCAGCGCCACGCCTTGTTCCGCATGGCATGGCTGCAGCCTGCCCGCCGCGGCCGTGGCCGCCGGCGCTGCCGGCGGCGGTGGCAACAACCGCGCGTACTCGCGCTTGATCACCCGGTAGCATTCGCAACCCAGCCGCTCCAGCCCTTCGCGGTCGGCCACCGCGATGCGACCGCGGCTGGTGCCTAACAGCCCCAGGTCCTGCATGCGGCCGATTGCCGTCGCTACGCCTTCCCGCCGCACGCCGAGCCGGTCGGCGATGCCCTGCTGCGTGATCAGCAGCTCGCGCGAATGCATGCGCTCCAGCGTCAGCAGCAGCCAGCGGCTCACCTGGTCGCTCAGGGTGTGATGCCGGCTGCAGATCGCGACCTGCGCCACCTGCGTCAGCAGCGCCTGCACGTAAAGCAGGCTGGCCCGGCGCATCGCTGCAGAATGCATGAAGGCATGGCGCATCACCGCGGCCGGAATCCGAAAGGCCAGGCCAGTGCAGCGCACCTCCACCCGGTATGGCATGGAATCGCCCCCGGTAAGGACCGGCATGCCCACCAGCCCCTCCTGTCCGACCACCGCCACCTCGAGGCCGGCGCCCGACTCCGACAGGGCCAGCATCGACACCACCGCCGTGGTCGGGAAATGGACGTGGTGGACACGCTGCCCTGGCGCGCTCAGCACCTGTCCGGCGCGCAGCCTGACCAGTTCCAGCTGCTCGGCCAGCAGCCGGCGGTCCTCCTGCAATAGCGCGGCCAGCACATAGTTCGTTTCCGGCCGCAAAGATTGGCTCTCCATGTCGACTCCCCGTTCTGCCCAGACGATGTTTTCCGCGATCCGCGGTACTGCACGCTGGGGCGTGCGCACGCGGTATGGTTATGGTGGTTGTGCTCAGTGCTCAGGTAATCAGCGCGACAGCTCCTTGGTGAAGAACAGCGTCTGGATGGTCGGCGTGATCTGCTCCAGCACACGGTTGAAGCGCACCGCATCCGAGGTACCCACGTAGACCACGTCCAGCGGCTCCAGCCGGAACTGCGTGGACAGCAACAGCGCGTCGACCTGGCTCATGTCGAGGCGGAACACCTCCGGCGTGGTCGGGCTGTCGCGCATGCCACGGATGATGAAGACCTGGCGGGGGTCGGCGTAGCGCACGTCGATGCTGTTGACCCCGGCCAGCGCATCGGCCACCGTCAGGCGGCCGCGGTTCATCAGCAGTGAAGTCGGCTTGGCCACCTCGCCCAGGATGAAGATGCGGCTGCCAAGCCGGTCGGGCACGTTGACGATGTCGCCGGCCTGCAGCAGGAAGTCGCTGTAGCCGTTGCGCCGGTCGATCAGTGCCTCCAGGTCGAGCTCGTAGACATCGTGGCCGCGGGTCAGCCGCACCCGCTGCACGTCGGCCTCGGGCATGGTGCCGCCGGTGCGCGCCACGGCGTTGATCATGGTCAGCGGCACGTCGGTGACCGGGATCGAGCCGGGGTTGCGCACCATGCCGGTCACGTCGACGCGGCCATGCCGGTAGGCGATCACGCGCACATCGACGCGGGGATCGCGCAGGTCCCGCTCCAGGCCGTGCGTAATCATCCGCCGGACATCCTCGATGGAGCGTCCGCCCGCTTTGATCAGGCCCACTGGCGGGTAATACAGCTCGCCGGTGCGCGACACGCGGAAGCCGTTCTGGTCCAGCGGCAGCTGCGGCTGCGCGGCCTCGGTCGGCATCATCTGCGCGGCGGCGGGTGCGGCCGGCGCGGTCGAGCTGAGCTGCGGATTGAACAGCACCGTCACGCCGAGCACGTCCTGCGGGCCGACCAGGTATTCGTAACGCTCGATGCTGGCGCGCAGGTCGACGCCGCGCGCCGGCGAGACCTGGCTGTTGGAAGCGGCCACGGCGTCGATCTGGGCGCGGATCACCTCGGCGGTGATCAGCCGTACGGGATAGGCCTGCGTGCCGGTCTTGGCGCCGAGGTCATCCTGCAGCCGGCTGCTGTCCAGCGCCGGCCCCGGCGCCCACGAACACGCGGCCAGCACACCTGAAAGCAGGCAGGCCATGACGATCCGGGCGGTCATGTCGGTTCTCCTTCCGGTGCGGCCAGGGCGAGCTTGCGCAGCGCCAGCCCTTCTTCCTCGCTGAGCGCCGGCGTGGCTTCGGCCGGCGCGACGCCGGCGGCGCGCGCGGTGTCGTCCAGCGTGCGAGCCAGATGGTCGCTGAGCCGCAGCGCCAGCGCGGCGATGGTGATGGTGGGAAAGTTCGCGCCGACGGTCGGGAACACCGAGCTGCCGGCGACATACAGGTTGCCGATGCCATGCACACGGCAGTTGCGGTCCACCACGCCATGCCGCGGCGAGTCGTGCATGCGCGTGGTTCCCATGTGGTGCCAAGTCCCTTCGAGCGAGGCGGGCCACGGCTGCCCCTCGATCGGCGGGTCGAGCGTGACGCGGCCCACGCCGGTGCGCTGCAGCTCGTCTGCCAGAAGCGCGAAGGTACGGTCGAAGGTGCGCTGCACCAGCCTGCCGAGGCGCCAGTTCACGCGCACGCGCGGCATGCCGAGGCGGTCGCGCTGGTCGCCCAGCGTGATGCGGCTCTCCGGATCGGGTGCGGCCTCGACAATGGCCTGCATGCGCACGCCCGATATCAGCGCGCTCGGTTGCAGCAGCCGCGTCAGACCGAAACCGACGGTATCGACCGGATGCGCCGCCATGGTGAGCAGGTCGCGGCTGAGCCGGTAGCCGGGCTGATCCTTGCGCAGCATGGCCTGCTTGGCACGGATCAGCGCCTCGGCACCGGCGCTGCCCTCGCCGAAGAACATCGAAAAGAACCAGACCCGTGCATTGAGCAGGCGCTCGCGCGCCAGCACCTCGGGCCGCAGCGCGAACTGCGACGAGATATGCGTGCCGTGCGCGCTGACCGCCGCGTTCTGGTAGTGGTACTTGATGTCGTACAGCTTGTTGCGCGACCACGCCTTGTTGAAATGCACCCAACCCGACATCAGCCGCGGATGGTCCATAAAGTAGCGGCCCACCAGGTCGTTGGCGTTGCCCAGCCCCG
Source organism: Cupriavidus sp. UYPR2.512 (assembly GCF_000379565.1). NCBI lineage: Bacteria > Pseudomonadati > Pseudomonadota > Betaproteobacteria > Burkholderiales > Burkholderiaceae > Cupriavidus > Cupriavidus sp. UYPR2.512. The sequence continues at coordinate 49,356 of NZ_KB903162.1, forward strand.
CCGGGCTGGCCCGGTTCGAGGCCAGCATCAGCCGCGCGTTCTCGATGCCGCCGGCGGCCAGCACGAAGCGCTGCGCCACCACGCGCAAACGCTTGCCGCACAGCGTGGCCACCGACACGTGGGTGACCGTGCCGGCGTGGGCATCGCTCTCGATCGCGATCACGTTGGCGTGGAGAAGCACCTTGACGCGATCTGCGCTGGCCAGCGCCTCGCGGTACAGTTTGCCGAAACGCACCGGCGGGCTGAACTGCGAGATGGTGTCGCGGATGTTCTCGCCGCTCAGCGGCAGGCGCCGGACATCCGCGCGGCCGATGGCCGCTTCCCACCAGGCCGGGACAAAGTTGTGCGGACCGAGTTTGAGCAGGTCGTGGGTGCGCTCGTAGTAAGGCTTGAGTTCGTCCAGCCCGAACGGCCAGCCGCTGTGCGGCACCCAGTCGCGACGCTCCAGGTCCCACGGGTCCAGCGGCCGGCACCAGCCGCCCCAGCAGTTGCTGCTGCCGCCCAGGTAGCGGCTGCGGCAGCCGTCGGCAAAGCTGTAGGACAGCCCGGCGTTCTCGCCCCGGTACAGGTCCCGTGTGTCTTCGTCCGGCTTGTAGCCACCGCTTTCCAGCACGCAGGCATCGATGCCCATGCGCTGCATCTGCAGCGCCAGCGTGATGCCCGCGACCCCTGCGCCAACGATGCACACCGTGGTGCGCAATGTCGTGTTCTGTTCGATTTGCCTTGCATCGACAAACATAGCGTCGCTCCCTGTTTCTTCTGCCCCCGCCATCGCCCCCTCGCGGGCGACGTCAGCCCCGTCCCGGCCTTCGCGTTCGTACCTCCCACCTTCTTACCGGTTGTCTTCCCCCCCTTGCGCCAGCAAGCGTGCCGCCAGGCCGGCCTGCCGCGGCACGCCGCCCTGCACCACCCGCAACAGGTCCGCGGCCATGGCCTCAACCGTGAAATGCCGCGCGAACACCGCGTGCGCGCACGCACGCATGCGCGCACGCCCCGCGGGCGTAAGCGCGAACCAGTCGCGCAGCATCCGCGCCGTGCCGTCGACGGTGTCTGGCGCGCACAGCCCGGCGCCGCCCTGCACCACTTCGCGCCAGATATTGACCTGCGTCGACAGCAGCCCTGGCAGCCCACAGCCGAGCGCCTCGGCCACCGCAATGCCGAAGTTCTCCTGGTGCGACGGCAGCACGAACACCTCGCTGGCATGGAAGGCGCCCCACTTCGTCTCGTCGCGCAGCATGCCGGGCCAGCTGATCCGGTGCGCGACGCCGTGCGCGCGGGCCAGCTCACGCAGTTCGCGGCTCCAGCCGGCGCTGTCGGGCCCGGCGATCACCAGGTGCGCGTCGGGCACCTGCGCACAGGCCTGCGCGAAGCTCTCGATCAGCACATCGCAGCCCTTCTTGGGGTGGATGCGACCGAGGAACAGCACGATGCGCCTGCCCCGCAGCCCGGGATGCGCGTCCAGGAATCGCTCTGCCAGGCTGGTACCGTCGGCCGCCCGCGCGGGCGGTGGCGCGCTAGTGCCGAAGCTGACCACCACCTCGCGCGCGCGATAGAGCCAGAACGATTCGCGCGCGCGCCGCCGCTCCTCCTCCGCGGTGAACAGCACCGCGCGCGCATCGCGCAGCACGCGGTACTCGGCCCAGGGCCAGTACAGCCACTTCTTCAGGTGCTTGAGCGGATAGGTGCGCCGGAACCACGGGTCCAGCATGCCGTGCGGGAACACGAAGTACGGCACCCCGCTGGCGCGCAGCGCCCGCCAGGCGGCAAAGCCATGGTGCTGCCAGAGCCCGTTGACGATGACCGCATCGAACGCAGGCGCATGGGCGCGCAGCCACGGCAGCAGCTCCCGGCAGTAGCGGTAGCCGCCACGGGCGGGCCCGAGCGCGTGCACATCCGGGCCAGCGCCGCGCAGCCACGGTGCATCCGGTGCGTCGAGCGTCAGCACCGCGACCCGGTGGCCCTGCGCCCGCAATGCAATCGCGCTCTGGCGCACGCACTCGGCAGGCCCGCCCTGGCGCGGATCCAGCGATGGCAGCAATTGCAGGATCTTCATGCGCGGGCTCCTTGGGTAGGTCGCTTGGCGGACGAGGCCGCGCGGGCGAGAGAAAAGCGGGGCAACCGCGCTGGTGCCGCCGGCGGCGCCACGCGCCGCACTGCCAGCCGCTGCAGCCGCATGCAGGAGCCCACCAGCAGCCCTAGCGCAACGCCGTAGACCAGGCCGGCGTAGCGCGGCCCAAGCGGATTGCCGCCGATCGAGGTGGCCGGCAACGCCGCCAGCACCATCAGCGCGCGCCCAAGCACGGGCAGGTACGGTGCGTGCGGCGCATCGCGGCGCCAGCGCCGGTACACCGCGGCGCCCCGCCACAGCGCGAACAGCACCGCGAACGGGAACGCAATGCCGAGCAGCAGCCCGCCGGCGAACAGCTGGTACACCCAGAAGTTGTGTCCCGCGGCCCATTCGTTGATGGCGTAGAACTCCTTCTCGGTCATCTGGCCAGCCAGCGCCATCAGGTAGTCCGGCGAATAGCGGTAGTTGTGCCCATAGCCCTTGCCGAACAGCAGCGCGGTCGTGCTCGCGGTGACCTGGTCGTACTGGTCCTTCATTTCGGCGAGCCGCGTGGCGGTGGTGGGATCGATGCCCGACACCGTGACCTTGGCCGCCGAGATGCGCTGGCTCCAGTGCGCGGCGACGCTGGGAAACAGCGCCGAGCCGATCACCACCGTGCCGCCGATCAGCGCAACGGTGATGACCATTGCGCGCACCACCGACTTGACTAGCTGGCGCAGCGAGGGCGCCCCCAGCCAGGTGGCCAGGCAGAACAGCATTGCGGTGCCTACCAGCAGGCTGCGGGTCACGCTCAGCAGCTCGATCGCCACCGACAGCAGGAACAGCAGCAGCGTCAGCCGCGAGTAGCGCCGCGCCACAACGAACTCGTGCAGCAGCAGGCCCTGGAGTGCAAGGAACACCACCGACACGATGCGGAAGCGCACCGTCTCCAGGCCCCCACCGATCGCCATGCCATAGCCGAAGCTGAACAGCAGCGAAATCACCATGCCGGTGAACATGGCCTTCTCGATCTGCACCACCCGGTCCTGCTGCCAAGGCCGGCACGTTGCCAGGTAGCCGCACAACGTCAGCATGAAAGGCAGCAGCACGCGCAGGTAGTTGCCGAAGTCGTTGCCCTGCAGCAACTGCGGCAACAGGCTGCCCGGCACGGTCAGCATCAGCGCGATGGTCACCACCGTGCGCAGCCGGCTGCCGCCGGCGAAGCGCGGCGCGGTCAGCGCCAGCACGATGGTGGCGGCGATGGCGGGCAGGGTCAGCAGGATCTGCATGATGCGGCTGCCGTTCTCGTCGACGCTCTTGAAATCGAGCGCCAGCGGGCACAGCGCCAGCCAGATCCACAAGGTGGTGAACCGGTTGCGCATGCTGTTCTCCTAGCCCCGCACCGCCCGTGGCGGCAACGTCGCGCCTGCGCGCGCCGGTGCGGCCGGAGCCAGCCGGCGGCGCAACCACCTGCGCACCGGCTCCTCATAGACGCGGAAGACCAGCAGGCTGAGACCCACCGCGAGGGCAAGCACCAGCCACCCTTGCGGTGCGCGCCAGCCCGCCAGCCAGGCCAGGCGCCCCAGCGGCACATGCAGCAGGTACAGCGAGAAGCTGGCCTCGCCCAGCGCGATCATCCAGCGCCGGTGCAGCAGGCCGAGCACGGGTCGCTGCAGCAGCGCAAGCCCCAGGATCAGCGCGCCGAACGGTGGCGACTGCAGGTAGAAAGCCGGCCAGTCACCCGGCGCCGCCAGCGCCAGTGCGGCAAGCGCCGCCAGCGCCGCGCAGGCCAGCGCAAGGCCGAGCCGGTGGCGTGCGTCGGCGTCGAGCGGCAGGCGGACGTGCCAGTGCGCAGCGCACACGCCCAGCACGAACTCGAACAGGTGCGTCAGCGGGAACTGCGCGATCAGGAAACCCGAGCGCGCTGGGGGCGTGGCGACATCGGCCAGCATGATCCACGCGCCCTGCAGCAGCCACAGCAGTCCGCACCAGCGCAGCAGCGCGAGGCTGCCGCGCGCGACGGTCCAGGCCAGCAGCGCCGGGAACAATGCATAGAAGAAGGCCTCGCAGGAGATGCTCCACGCCGGCCCGTTCCAGGGCTGGTTCAGCCCGGCAAACGGCAGCCAGGCGGTCAGCACCAGCAACTGGCACAGCAGGCTCGCCGCCAGCAGCGCCAGGTCAGGCCGGGCCAGGCCGTACCATTCGCGCAGCAGCACGGCATCGCCGCTGCGCAGCAGCCACGCGGTCACCGCCAGCGCCGGCAGCAGCGACAGCAGCAGCACCGGCCAGATGCGCGCGACGCGAGCCGCGTAGAAGGCCCGTACGCCGCCGCTGGCAAGGCTGTCGCGATAGTTGTAGGCCAGCACGAAGCCCGACAACACGAAGAACAGCGACACCGCCGGGCGGCCGCCGTCGGCCGCGGCAACGAACCAGCCAGGTACGGCCACCAGGCCGATCTGGGCGTAGTGGCACAGCACCACCGTCAGCGCCGCCAGGAAGCGGATGCTGGTCAGCGCAGGCAGGTTGCCGCCGTGCACCGGGCGGTGAACTACGCGGCACGTACGCGGCGGGGCCGGCTCGATGGCTGGCATGTCACCTCTCCTCTGCAGGACAAGGGGCACCCCACCGGCGCACGGCGCTGGCAGCGGGGCCACGGCAGGTATGGTTCGCATCCGCCCGGACAGCGATGGCGGCGGCGCTCGGCGCGCGGTCGTAGCTTGGGCATGGCTTACTCCGCTTCCTCCGCGCGCAGCCCGCTGCTGGTGAGTTCAGCACGCGGTGCCGGCTCGGCTTCGGCGGCAGCGCCGCCTGCACGCAGCACACGCAGCCGTGCCTCCAGCCGGCCCAGCACCGCCGGTGCCGACAGCGTGCTTACCGCATAGGCGCGCGCCGCGGCGCCCAGCGCGGCGCGTTGCGCGGGATCGGCCGCGAGCCGGCGGATCGCATGGGCCAGCGCCTCGGCGTCCTCGGGCGGCACGGCCACGCCACGCCCGCTCAGCGCGGCAAACAGCTCGGTCCCGCCCTCGGCCATGGCGACGATGGCACGGCCGCTGGCCAGCATCCCGGTCAGCTTGGACGGCATCACCAGGTCGGCCGCCCCGCCGCGCTGCGGCAGCACGTGAATGTCTGCCAGGTTCAGAAGCTCGTTGAGCCGGTCGGTCGGCTGCAGCGGGATAAAGCGGCAGTTCTCGAGGCCGGCACAGTGGAGTTCCAGCTCTTGCCGGGCCGGGCCGTTACCGCAGAACACGAATACGATGTCGGGCTGCCCCGCCAGGGCCGCGGCGGTACACATCAGCACATCCAGCCCCTGTTTGGCGCCCATGTTGCCGGCGTACAGCACTACCTTCTGGTGCGGGGCAATGCCCAGAAACTCGCGATACGCGCTGGGGCGATCCAGCGGGTGGATGGCGTCGGCATCGACCCAGTTCGGCAGCAGCACGATGCGCGCCGCCGGCACGCCCTTGCGCGCCGCGGCCTGCGTCATCTTCTCTGAGATGGTCGAGACCACGTCGAAGCCGCGCAGCAGCGCGCGCTCCACCGCCAGCGCGGCGCGGCGCGCACCGGCGCCGCGCAGCAACCCGAGTTCGAAGGCGGCGTCGACCTCGTAGTCCTGCAGGTGCAGCCAGGCGAGCGCGCCTGTCAGCCTGGACAGCAGCCAGCCGCCGGGTGCGCTCATCAAGCCGGGCGCGACCACCATCACCACGTCCGGGCGCCACCATGCCTGGGCCAGCAGTGCCGGCAGCGCCGCCAGTGCGAAGCTGCCAAGATGTAGCAGGCGGTTCAGCCCGCCCGGACGCCGCGGCACCCACAGCGGCACCCGCTGCACGCGCACGCCGCCGCGCTGCTCGCGCCGGTAGCGCCACGCGGAGTAGCCGTCCTCGACCCGCCAGGCCGGGTAGTACGGCGGACCACACAGGACCCGCACTTCATGCCCGGCCGCGGCCATGGCCTCGGCCATCTCGGCGGTGTACTTGCCGGTGCCGGTCAGTTCGGGCGCGTAGTTCTGCCCACAGATCAGGATTTTCATTGGGTGCTCCGTGGCGCCTCGGCCTCGGCCACGCCGGGGCGCGCGGACGCAGCCTTGCCCCGCAGCAGCCGGGTGCAGCCGCGGTCGATATGGGCGGCCGCCGCTGCGGGGTCGAAGCGGCGGATCAGGTCAATGCAGCGCTGAGCGGTGGCGCGGGTATCGGCGAATACCTGCACGGCACTGCCCAGCGCAGCCTGCAGCGCGGCCACGTCGCGCGCGGGCACCACCAGGCCGGTCCCGCCCTCCTGCACCAGCTCGGGCACGCAGCCGCAGTTGTCGCTGACCACCACGGGGCAGCCATGCGCCAGCGCCTCATTGACCACCAGGCCCCATGGCTCGCTGTAGCTCGGCAGCACCAGGCAAGTGGCGCGCGCATACTCGGCTTCCAGCGCCGAGTCGCTGACACTGCCCAGCAAGGTCACCGCGTGCTCCAGCCCCAGCGCGCCGATGCGCTCGCTCAGGCTGTCGGCCATCGGGCCGGAGCCGGCCAGCCGCAACGTGGCATCGGGCATCGACGGCAGCAGGCCGGCGAAGGCGTCGAGCAGGCACTCCAGCCCTTTCTCGGCAGACAGCCGTCCGACATAGAGAAACTCCAGCGCCTGTGGCTCCCGCGCCAGCAGCCGCCGGGCCAGTGCCTGCTCGGGGGTATAGCCGTCGCGCAGCGCAGCCGCCTGGCATGGAATGAAGATGCGCTCGCGCCGGGCGCCGAGCGACATCAGATATTCCTGGCTGCGCTCGCCGAAGCCGAAGTAGCCCTGGCACAGCGCGAAGAACAGCCGCTTGGGCAGCGAGGTAAGCAGCCGCCGCGGGCGGTCGCGTCCGGTGGAATCGCAGAACACGGCGCGCCGCTTGCCGGTCGCGATGCAGGCCAGCAGCATCGCCCAGTACTCGGGCAGGTGGTAGCCCGGCAGCACCACAAGCTCGCTGTCGGAGCGCAGCACCTCGGCCACCAGCCGCAGCGTCCGCTTCCAGCGCGGCACGTCCTCGTAGCAGCCCCTGAACAGTTGTCGCATCGGGTATTGGTGCGCGCCGTAGTCGACGCCCGAGAAGCCCAGCCTCATGTGCTCGGTCTCGGCGATGTGCACGATGTGGTAGGCGATCGGACCCTGCCCGTGCAGCCGATGCAGCGCCGAAAAGACCTGGCCCTTGTGGCGCGACCAGACGACGTTGTGGAAGATGGTGACTGAGCCTGACATAACGACTACCCCCCTGGTTGCGTACTTTTTGCCCTTTTCCCTTTTTGCCCCTGCCGCCCTGATGCCGCGCAGGCGTGGCGGGGCCCTCTCATGCCACGGCGGTGTTCCGGCTGTGCCGCGCGATGGCGAATTCGCGATAAGTGCGGGCGAGGCCCGCCTCCAGCCCGATCGTTGGCTGCCACCCCATTCCGGCGAGGCGCGATACGTCGAGCAGCTTGCGCGGCGTGCCGTCCGGCTTCGTGGTGTCGAACACCAGCTCGCCGGGAAAGCCCGCGATGCGGCACACCATGGCGGCCAGCGCGCGGATGGGGATGTCCTTGCCCGTGCCAACATTGAACACGCCGCCGTCGGGGTCCTGCTGCAGCAGAAACAGCGTGGCCCCGGCCAGGTCGTCGACGTGCAGAAACTCGCGCCGCGGGGCGCCGGTGCCCCACACCGTCAGCGTGTCGGCCCGGTCGCTGACAGCGTCGTGCGCCTTGCGGATCAGTGCCGGCAGCACGTGGCTGTTGGTCGGGTCATAGTTGTCGTTGGGCCCGTACAGGTTGGTCGGCATCAGCGAGACGTAGCGCGTGCCGTACTGCCGGTTATAGGCCTCGCACAGCTTCAGGCCAGCGATCTTGGCGATCGAGTAGGCCTCATTGGTCGGCTCCAGCGGTCCGCCCAGCAGGTAGCTCTCGCGGATCGGCTGCGCGCAGTCGCGCGGGTAGATGCACGAGGAACCGAAGAACACCAGTCGTTGCACGCCGGCTTCGAACGCGGCCTGGATCACGTTGGTTTCGATCGCCAGGTTCTCGTACAGGAACGAGGCCGGCCGTGACGCGTTGGCCACGATGCCACCCACGCGCGCTGCCGCCAGCAGCACCACGTCCACCGCCTGCTGCGAGAAGAAGCGCCGCACGGCGGCCTGGTCGGTGAGGTCGAGTTCGGCGCGCGCGGGGGTCAGCAAGCGCTCGTAGCCCGCTGCGCGCAGCCGCCGCACCAGCGCCGAGCCCACCATGCCGCGGTGGCCCGCGACGTAGATCCTTGTCTCTTTGTCCATGGTGCCTGCCGCCCTTTATTCGTGGTGTTCCAGCGCCTTGAAGCCGGCCAGCGTGACCAGCGCGTCACGCCGCGCGATCTGGAAGTCGGCGCGCACCATCTCTCTGACCAGCGCCGAAAACGGCGTGGTCGGCTGCCAGCCCAGTCTCTCGTGCGCCTTGGTGGGGTCGCCCAGCAGCGTCTCGACCTCGGTCGGGCGGAAATAGGCGGGGTCGACGCGCACGATCACCTTGCCCGGCGCGAGCCGCGTTTCCTTGCCGTGTACCCGTTCGACGATGCCGACTTCGTCGACGCCGGTGCCCTCGAAGCGGATGGTCACGCCCAGCTCGGCGGCGGCGTACTGCACGAACTCGCGCACGCTGTACTGCTCGCCGGTGGCGATGACGAAGTCCTCGGGTTGCTCCTGCTGCAGCATCAGCCATTGCATCTCCACGTAGTCGCGCGCATGGCCCCAGTCGCGCAGCGCCGACAGGTTGCCCAGGTAGAGCTCGTCCTGCAGCCCCACCGCGATGCGCGCAATGGCGCGGGTGATCTTGCGCGTGACGAAGGTCTCGCCGCGCACCGGCGATTCGTGGTTGAACAGGATGCCATTGCAGGCATAGATGCCGTAGGCCTCGCGGTAGTTGACCGTGATCCAGTAGGCGTAGAGCTTGGCCACCGCATACGGGCTGCGCGGATAGAACGGCGTGGTCTCCTTCTGCGGCACCTCCTGCACCAGGCCGTACAGCTCCGAGGTCGAGGCCTGGTAGAAGCGCGTCTTGCGCAGCATGCCGAGGATGCGGATCGCCTCGAGGATGCGCAGCGCGCCCAGCCCGTCGGCATTGGCGGTGTACTCCGGCTCCTCGAACGACACCGCCACGTGGCTCTGCGCGGCCAGGTTGTAGATCTCGTCGGGCTCCACGCGCTGGATCACGCGCAGCACGCTGGTGGCGTCGGTCAGGTCGCCGTAGTGGAGGAAGAAGCGCAGGTCCTGCTCGTGCCGCTCGCGATAGAGGTGGTCGATGCGGTCGGTGTTGAACAGCGACGTGCGGCGTTTGATGCCGTGCACCTCGTAGCCTTTGTCGAGCAGCATCTCGGCGAGGTAGGAGCCATCCTGCCCGGTGATGCCAGTGATCAGTGCGACCTTGCGTTTCATTCCCGTTCTCCCTGCCGTGTTGGATTGCCTTGGATGATTGTTCTGCTCGCAGCGGCGGCCGTCACCGGCTCACTTGATGCCCCTCGACGCTGGTGTTGTAGCCCGAGTAGCCGGCGCCCAGCCGCAGCGGCGGCTTGGGCACGTCGGTCAGCAGCACCCCGCGCACCGCCACGCCGCCGTTGCCGAGCCGGCGCACGGTCTCGCCGATCTCTCCGGCCGGATGGCGGCCGTGGCGCACCACCAGCAGCGTGGTGCCGGCATGGCGGCCCAGCAGCGTGGCGTCGGTGACTTCCAGCACCGGCGGGGTGTCGATGATCACCATGTCGTAGCGGTGCGAGAGGTGCTCGAGCATCATGCGGAAGCGCTCGCTCATCAGTAGTTCGGCGGGATCGGGCGGCACGGCGCCACGCGGCATGACGTCGAGGCCCGGCAGCACCTCGCGCACCACCACGGTGTCGAAGTCCTCGCCCATCAGCGCATCGGCCAGGCCTGGCTGGTGGCGCAGGCCGAAGTGGGCGTGCACCTCGCCGCGGCGCATGTCGCCGTCGATCATCAGCACGCGCCGCTGCCCGGCCGCGACCAGCGCGGCCAGGTTGACAGACAGGAAAGACTTGCCCGCGTCCTGGCGCGAGCCGGTCAGCATCACCACGTTGTTGGTGGCGTCTCGGAGCGCGTACTGCAGCGTGGTGCGCAGGCTGCGCACGCCTTCCACCGCGATGTCGTCAGGTGCGCGCGCGGCCAGCAGGCGCGGGGCGCCGCGGTCGTTGCGCCCGCGGTTGAGCTCGCGCTGCAGGCGCAGCTGCATGCGGCTGCGCGGCACCACCGCGCACACCGGCACGCCAATCAGCCGCTCGATGTCCTCCGGATGCTCCACGCCGCCGTACAGCGCCTTCCTCAGCAACGCCAGCACCATCGCCGCCAGCATGCCCAGGCCGGCACTGATCAGCACGAGCATGGCGCGCTGCGGCCGCACCGGCTCATCGGCCGGTTCCGCGAAATCCACCACGCGCACGCTGCCGACCTGGCCTGCCTTGACCACGCGCAGCTGCTGCGCATTGTTGAGCAGGCTGGTGTAGAGCTCGGTATCGACGCGCACGTCGCGCATCAGCCGCAGCGCGGTCTGCTCGGTATCCGGCAGCAGCGAGATGCTGCGGCGCAGCGCGTTCTGCTGCGCGGTCAGCGTGGCGATCTGCGCCTTCAGCGACACCACCGCCGGATTGGACTCGGTGTAGCGCGTGTTGTACTCGGCCAGCTGCGTCTCCATGGTCAGCAGCCGGTTCTTGTTGTCGACGATCTGCTGCAGCAGCAGGCGGCTTTCCTCGCCCAGGTTGACGGTGCCCAGCTTGTTGCGGAAGGAGTTGTAGCGCTCCTCGGCCTGGTCCAGTTCCTTGCGCAGCACCGGCAGCTGCTGCTCCAGGAAGGCCAGCGTGTGCTCCGCCTCGGCCGAGCGCCGCCCGATGTCCTGCTGCACGAACTGGCGCGCGATGGTGTTGACGATCTCGGCAGTCAGCTTGCTGTCGGGACCCTCCAGGCTGGCGCGGATGATGCCGGACTGCAACGCGGTCTCGCCGACCGCCAGCGCGCGCTGCACCGACTCCACCGTGGCCAGGGTGGACGCTCGCGTCAGCTCGAACTGCGTGCCCGGACGCCCCGTCAGTTGGTCGATGCGAACGCGCACCGGCCCCAGCGTGCTGGCGCCGCCGGCTTCCTCGCCGGCGCGCCCGTTCAGCACCAGCGCGCCGTCGGGATCGCGCAGGCTGTAGGTGCGCTCGCCCTCGACGGTCAGCACGAACGGCTTCTTGTAGTACCTGGCCGGCGTCTCGAACATCGACATCGTGATCGACTCGCCGCCCCACGCGTACTGCGGCAGCCCGAAGCGTGGCGGGGCGGGCGTCTTGCCGCTGTGGCGAGCCGCCAGCCAGCCGCCGATCACCGGCAGGTAGCGCGGCCGCGCGGCGATATCCAGGTGCAGCGTACGCACCGCGTCCTCGACCACCAGGCGCGAGCGGATCAGTTCGATCTCGGCCGCGGTGGACGACTTGGAATCAAAGATCGACGACAGCGACTGCAGCGAGTTCTGGTTGTTGGCATTGGCATCGCCCTTGCTGTCCTCGACCTGGATCAGCGCATCGGCGCGATAGACCGGCTTGGCCGTCATCGCGTAGATCGAGCCGCCCGCCAGCGCCAGCAGCGTGATGGCGGCGATCATGCGCCAGTTCCCCAGCAGCGTGACGAGGTAGTCGGACAGCCGCAGTTCCGGCGCCGCCGGTGACTCGGCATATTGGGTCTCTAGCAGGTTTGACATGGTGTCACGCCTCCCTTCCCGCCCGCGTCGCGGGCGGATGCCTCGGTTCAGTACGCGTTGCTGCGGAACAGGCCCTTGAACACGGTGGCAGCGATGATCCGCATGTCCAGCGCAAAGGACCAGTTCACCAGGTAGTACAGGTCGCAGGCGATGCGGCCCTCCATCTTCTCGATGCGGTCAGTCTCGCCACGGTAGCCGTTCACCTGCGCCCAGCCAGTGATGCCGGGCTTGATGCGATAGCGCTGGATATAACCCGACACCAGCTTGCCGTAGTGGTCGTCGTGCTCCAGCGCATGCGGGCGCGGGCCGACCACCGACATGTCGCCGCGCAGCACGTTGAAGAACTGCGGCAGCTCGTCCAGGCTGGTGCGGCGCAGGAAGGCGCCGACCCGTGTCACGCGCGAGTCGCCGCGCCTGGCCTGGGTGAGCTGACCGGCCTGCTCGGTGTGCACGCGCATCGAGCGGAACTTGTAGATGCGGAAGACGCGCCCGTCCGCACCCTTGCGCCGCTGCGAGAACAGCACCGGGCCGCGCGACGACAGCTTGACCGCGATGGCGATGGCCGCCAGCAGCGGCGCCAGCCCGATCAGCGCCAGCGCAGCGAAGAGCCGGTCGAAGATGTCCTTCTGCGCCAGTGCGCTCGGCGACAATGGCGACGCCGCCAGGTTGATCGCGTGCATGCCGATCAGGTCGATCATGCCGCCGTCGAACAGCGCCACCGTGCGCAGGTCCGGCATAAAGCGGATGTTGATCAGCTCGTCGCGGAATGCCGCCACGAATTCAAGGATCGCGCGCTCCTGCGACAGCGGCAGCGCCAGCCACAGCTCGTGGATTTTCTGCGTGCGCACGTAATGGGCGAAGGCGGCGCGGTCCTCGAAGGTCGGCACGCGCGCGTTGAGGCCGCCGGCCGCCGGCGCCACATTGAACGCCGCCACCACACGAAAGCCTGACGCCGGTGACTCCGCCACGCGCCGGATCACGGCGTTGCAGTGTGCGCCGCTGCCGACCACCGCTACCTGGTGCAGGTTCATGCCGGCGCTGCGCATATGGCCCAGCACCATGTGCGCGAGCAGTCGCGACAGGATCATCAACGCGCCGGTACTGGCGGTCCAGTAGGCGAACCACAGCCGCGACACCAGGTCGAGCCGGTGCACCGAGAACATCACCATCACGCCGCACAGCTGCACCAGCAGCCATGCCAGCGCCACCTGCCCCGCCAGGCCAAGCTTGGAACGGCCGCGCCACGACTCATAGATGCCAAAGGCCGGGAACAGCGCCAGCGTGAACGCCGCCGACAACGCGATGAACAGCTCGAACAGGGCACCCTGCTCGATCGCATCGAACCGAAACTGCGCGGCCAGCAGCGCACCGGCCAGCACCAGCGCCACGTCGAGCATGCGCGCCAGCATTCCTTCGAGCTTGACCATTTCGCCTCCTCCTGCCCGTCTGCCAAAACGGCTTAATGCGCCGGGGTCCCGCCGCCCCCGGGTCACCACTGTTCAGGCACAGCGCCCGTAGTTGTCGTCCATGCGCACGATGTCGTCTTCGCCGAGATAGCCGCCGGACTGGATCTCGATGATCTCCAGCGGCAGCTTCCCGGGGTTCTCCAGCCGGTGCGCCACGCCCAGCGGGATATAAGTGGACTGGTTCTCGCCCAGCAGGAAGGTCTCCTTGCCGCGTGTGACCCGCGCGGTGCCGCTGACGACCACCCAGTGCTCGGCGCGGTGGTGGTGTAGTTGCAGCGACAGGCGTGCGCCGGGCGCCACCACGATGCGCTTGACCTGGAAGCGCTCGCCGTGGTCGATCGAGTCGTAGAAGCCCCAGGGACGCCGCACCTTGCGGTGGTCCTCGGCCTCTGGCGCGCGCTGCGCCTTGATCCGCTCGACCAGGCCCTTGACGTCCTGCACGTGCGAGCGGTCGGCCACCAGCACGGCGTCGGCGGTCTCTACCACCACGATGTTGCTGGTGCCCACGCAGGCCACCAGCCGGCCGTCCGAGTAGGCATAGCTGGCGCTGGCGCCTTCGAACATCACCCGGCCGCGCGCGGCATTGCCGTCGCCGTCCTTCTCGGTTGCGTCCCACACCGCGTCCCACGAGCCGAGGTCAGACCAGCCCGCCGTGAGCGGCACGACCACGCCCTGGCAAGGCGCGCCAGGCTGGTCGAGCCGTTCCATCACCGCGTAGTCGATCGAATCGGACGGGCACTGCAGGAAGGGTTCGCCGTCGGGGCGGAAATACGGCGGCTGCAGCTTCCCGCCGATCACCGCGGCCATGCAGGCCTCGTAGATCGCGGGTTGCAGCGCCTGCAACGCACGCAGCCAGACCGTCGCTCGCACCACGAAAATGCCGCTGTTCCACCAGTACTGGCCGCTCTGCACATACTGCGCGGCGATCTCTATGGCCGGCTTCTCGACAAACCGCGCGATATCGTGCGCGCCGTCGGCATGCCCCTGGCCCAGCCTGATGTAGCCGTAGCCGGTTTCGGGGCGCGTGGGTGGCACGCCCAGCGTTACCATCGCGCCGCGCTCTGCATGCCCGGCGGCGATGGCGATCGCGCGGTGGAAGGCAGGGCCATCCAGGATGGCGTGGTCGGCCGGCATCACCACCAGAATTACGTCTTCGCCCTTGCCTTGCGCCAGCCAGGCGGCGATGGTCAGCGCGGGCGCCGTGTTGCGCCGCGCGGGCTCGACCACCAGGCGGGCCTGGATGCCGCTCTTGCTCAGTTGCTCGGCAGTGGTGAAGCGGTGCTCCTCCCCGCAGGTGATGATGGCTTCCGGCACCACCTCGCGCTCCGCGCCGAAGGCTGACAGTCGGCGCAGCGTGGCCTGCAGCAGCGAGTCGGTGCCGACCAGATCGATCAGTTGCTTGGGATAGTGCTCGCGCGACAGTGGCCACAGCCGCGTACCGGCACCGCCGGCCAGCACCACCGGCGCGAGCCGCAGCCGCTGCGCCAATGGCGGGACGCCATCATCGGGCGCCGGCCTGTCGGCCTGTGCAGCCGCTTCCTGCTCGGCTGGCGCCGCCGCGCCCTCCAGATTCGACACCGCTTGCGTCGCGTTCAACATGGCAAAGCCTCCAGACTCGGCAACCAGGCGCGCGGCCTCGCGCGGGCGAGTTGCGCCCGCCGCGGTGCCTCGCGGAGCTTTTCAAACAGCAATCGGGGGTGATGAATGCGCGCAGGCGCGCCTCAGCCGTCGGTGGCGGCCCTCTGTTCCCGGTGTTCCTTGTGGCGCTGGCGGAATTCTGTCGGTGAGACCAACAGCCGCTTGCGGAAGATCTTGGCCAGGCGGTCACCGTTGCCCATGCCGCAGCGGCGCGCCACCTTGTCGACCGGCAGCTCGGTCTCAGCCAGGAAGCCGCAGGCCGTCTCCAGGCGCGCGTGCAGCAGGAAGTCGGAAGGGGTGACACCCATCTCAAGCTTGAAGCGACGCAGGAAGTTGCGCTCGCTCATGGTCGCAACCTCGGCGGCGTCGGCGATCGAGATATCGTGCTCGCAGTTCTGCTGCAGCCAGCGCGCGGCGGCTCGGATCTTGTCGGCGGCGCTGGTCAGTCCGGCGTCGCCCAGCCGCGGCAGCAGCTGGTCGCTCCAGGCGGGCAGCACGCGCTCCACCACCGCGCGCGCCACGTCCACGCCCAGGTCGCGGCGGATCACCTTCAGCGCCCCCTTCATTGACTCGAAGCGCGGCTCGGCGTCATCGCCCGCTGGCATCACCGACAGGTGCGGGCGGCGTGACGCCTCGTCGGGCTTCATCACGCCCGCGGCCACCAGCACCGCACGCCCCTCCGCGATCGGCCACACGCTGTCGGTGGTGGAGCAGGCGGCGCGCAGCCAGCACCGCAGGCGCGTGTCGCTGGCTGCGGCACGGGCGCCGTCGCCGCCGGCGATAAACAGCATGTCGAGGCCGGCGGGAAGGCGCGGATCGAGGCTGTCGGTCCATACCCGCACCGCGGCCGAACCCGTCACGCCGCCGCCTTCGACCGACAGGAAGCGCACGTCATAGGTGATACGCCCGCCACTGCTGGGCGCCGTAAGCTCGTTGGCGGTCTGGAACAGTTCGGCGACCAGGCCGGCGCCGAGCAGGGAAAATCCGTCGTACAGCAAGATTCCGATGCGCCGCGAGGTGCAGCGTAAAGCGTTTATGGACAGTGCACTGGAAAAAACACTGACAGCGGGCGGCTCGATCTGTGCGTACGGCATGATTTTCCCCCAACTTCTCATGGTTTGCTTCTGGCGCGGAACTTCTTATATCGCATTGCAATATATACATTGCCGTTTCGGTTATTCCCGGATTAGCGATGCCTTGGCAGGAGGCATCAACCGCCTTCTCAAATATTCAGCAAGACACTGTTATTAAACATTTTTTGCGATTCAACACGGGACTCCGTTATTCACAAAAATCAATCTGTCGCACCTTGATAACCAATATAGCCATTACGCTGCATCGCAACATAAACGCACCAATTCGAACGTGATATAAATCACACTACTACGTGATCTGGTGCATTCTTAATTCACCAAGTGAGGGAAAACGCGCTTGGAATTTGACGCAAATGCAACAGCTTTGGCGACGCGCCCCAAATTGAGGAGGTGGAGTGATTTTGGTGCGCCGTGCTTGTCGGCGGGAATGCGCCACTTGGTGCCGGCTCGTCGTTGGCGGGCTGACTGCGCCAATGTCCGGGCATGCCTCTCAAGCCACCCCGAGCACCTCCTTCGCAATCACCTCATAGCGCAGGGCCGTATCGCGCAAGGTCAGGCCCTCCAATGGCCGCCGCGCTCGTGGTTGCCCCAGCGCGCGTGCCAACGCCTGCGCATAGGCATCGATATCTGCGCAATCGACCAGTTGCACGGAACCATGGCCGCGGGCGAAGGCAAACGCCGGGATGTCGCTGGCCACCACCGGGATGCCGCTGGCCAGCGCTTCCAGAAAGGCAATGCTGTGTGCCTCCGAGGCGGACGGCATCGCAAACACCGAAGCCAGGGCGAGCAGCGCCGGCACGTTGTCGCAGGGGCCATTGATGCTGACCATGCCGCCGAGCCCGAGTTCGGCCGCCAGCGCCCGCACCCTGGCGTAGTACACGGGATCCTCGATCACGCCGTACAAAGCCATCCGGGCCTGCGGCGCCTGCTGCAGCAGGGCGTGGAACGCGCGTACGGTGCGCAGCTGGTTCTTGACCGCGTCATAGCGCCCGATCTGCAGCAGCAACGGCGCGGCGCCGGACGGGGCGGCTGGCTGCATCGCAAAGCGACTGGTGTCGACGCCGTTTGGAATCACGGTCAGGCGCGGATGCGGCCCCACCGCAGCCTGGTAATCGCGCACATTGCTCTGCGCCACGCCCACCACCGCGCGGGCGCGCCGCGACAGCAGCCGTTCGGCCCAGCGGAATAGGTCGCGCTCGAAGTCATTGACCGCGGAATGCATGACATACACCACCGGCACGCGCGAGGGCAGCGCGCGGGCATAGAAGGCGGGAATGGTCGCGTGCGCGAAAACGACGTCGGGCCGCCAGCGACGCATCACGCCATGCAGGTACCAGAGCCGCGCCAGCGGGCGCTGGGCGTGCTTCGGGAAGCTGCATGCCACGCCGGCCGCGGCAAGCTGGGCCCGCAGCGGCGTGAAGTCGGCGTGCGCGGGCATCAGCGCTGCCACCGCCACCGACTCGCCGCAGCCCTGCTGGTACAGCGCGAGGTCGCGCACCAGAATTTCCGCGCCCGACATGCGCGGCGTCAGTACCAGATGGAGTATGCGCATGACTTTCTCCTGATTACTTGCCCCTGAAGACCCTGGCCAGCATCCATGCCATCGCGCTGGCGAGCCCGACGGTCATGGACCAGGCAATGCCGATGGCGCCCCACCAGTGCGTGGCTGGCGCCACACACGCCAGCAACACGCCGGCCTGCACCAGCGAGGCATGGGTAGTCACGCGGGGCTCGCCGATGGCGCGCAGATAGGCCACCAGCAAGGCGATCAGTGCGCCGATCGCCATGTTGAGCGTGAAAACACGGAACAGCGGCACGGCCTCGATCCACGTCGATCCGAGCAGCAGCAGGAACAGCGGCTCGGCCGCCAGGTTGAGGGCCACCACCGCCAATACCAGTGCCAGCGCGGCCAGCCCCAGCAAGCGGCGCAGCAGGCGTGGCGCGGAGCCGTCCTGCTGCCGGTGGCGGGCGGCAAAGGTGGGGAACAGGTACTGCGACATCGCGATGCCGGCGTCGGCCAGCAGCATCTGCGCAAGCTTGGAAGACATCTGGTAGGCGCCCAGTTGCGCCGGGCCCAGCAGCTTGCCGACCATGACCTTGTCGAACTGGTTGAGCAGCAGGTTGATCACGCTGGCCGCCCAGATCCAGCGGCTGAAGCCGAGGTAGTGCCCGATGCCGGCCCAGCGCAGGCGCAGCGGCGGGCGTGGACGGATGGTGGCCCAGGTCAGCGCGGTCTTCAGCGCTTCGGCGCCAAGCAGGCCGATCACGACGCTGTAGGCGCCCGCGCCGGCCAGCGCGCACACCACGCTGAGCGTGCAGTCGGCAAGGGCCGCGGCAATCTCCAGCGCGGCTACCCGGCTGAAGTCGCGCTCGCGCGTGACGACATAGTAGGCGGGGGAGGCCACCCCGCGCAGCAGCGGCAGCGCGGCGGCAAGCTGCAGCAGCGGCAGCGCCCCGGGCAGGTGGAACTGCGCTTCGAGCAGTGGCGCCAGCGCCAGCAGCAGCAATGCCACCAGCGCGCCGCGGCAGGCCAGTGCCGACCAGATCGCGCCGAGCTCGGCCAGTGCCGGCGCGCGCTGGCCCTGGATCACGGCCTGCGGCAGGCCGGTGTCGCTGAGCGCCTCGGCGATCGCCACCGCCAGCAGCGCGACACCGGCCACGCCGAGCGCCTCGGGCCCGAGCAGTCGCCCGACCACCAGGAACTTGACCGCCACCATGCCGCGCACCGCCGCCTGCTGCGCCAGCACCCACATGGCCGAACTTGCGGGCGGCCGCCGGCGCGACTGCCCCGCCAGGAATTTCAGCGTCTTGATCATGGGATTCCCGTCCTTGCTGCCGTGCGGCTCCTGCGGCCTCACCAGCCCGTCCGGTGGCGGCAGGCGGCAACGGCACGCAACGGACTTAACTAGAACGCGGCGCGGCCGCGCCGTCCCGCCATCGCATAGCTGATTTCAGCCAATGCGGCGCGGCGCCACACCAATCGCCTTTATCCGCCAGCCGGCGGCTGGAAATTGGCGTCTGCCGACGTACGCGCGCTGCTAGTGTTGCGATAACACCGGCCGGCAACCAGGGAATGACGATGTCCGACTCCTGCCTCTTCATCATCGAACCCGATTTCACCGGCCACCGCTGGCGCTACGTGGAATGGGCGCTGCAGGCCTTTGCCGAGGCCGGCCGGCGCTGCGTGGTGGTGACCGACCAGGCCAACCTTGGCCATCCGCTCGCGCAGGCGCTGCAGGCCGGCCGCTCGCCTGGCTGCACGCTGATGGCCATGCCGCTGCCGGCCGACGCGGGCCGCGGCACCGGCCGCATCGCCTATGTGCGCTACTGGCGCATCTTCCGCCACCTGTTCTGCCAGGCTGCCACCGCGCAGCGCTGCGAGCAGGTACTGGTGCCCTACGCCGACTACTTCCTGTGGGCGTTGCCGCTGCTGGGCTCGCCATTCGGCGCGACGCCGTGGGTGGGCATCACGATGCGGGCCGGCTTCCACCACCACCGCGTGGGCGTGCGGGCGCCGCGCCAGCCGCTGATCAATGCGGTCAAGGCGCTGCTGTTCCGGCGCGCGCTGTCGGCGACGGGGCTCAAGACGATGCTGTCCATCGACCCTACGCTGCCCGGGTGGTATGGCAACCGGGCCGGTGCCGCATTGGCGTACCTGGCCGACCCGAGCCCGGACATGGCGCCTGCCACCCAGGCGGCGGCGCGCGCGCGGTTGGCACTGGGCGACGGCCCGGTGCTGCTGGTCTACGGCGCCATCACGGCGCGCAAGGGCATCCGCGAACTGGTGGCCGCGCTGGCCGCCCGCCCCGGCGCACCGCGGCTGGTGGTGGCCGGCGTGCAGGACGAAGAGACCCGCGCGTGGCTTGGCGAAGCCGCCGCCAGCCTGTCGCCGGCGCCGCTGCTGCTGGACCGGTTCATTCCCGAGGCGCAGGAGGCCGACCTGTTCTCCGCCTGCGACGCGGTGTGGCTCGGCTACAAGAGCCACTACGGCATGAGCGGGGTGCTGGTGCAGGCCTTCCGCTTCGGCAAGCCGGTGCTGGCGACCGCCGACGGCCTGATCGGCTGGTTCTGCCGCGGCCGCGACCTCGGCCCGGTGATGGACGACCTTTCGGCAGCCGCTATCGGCCGCGCGCTGGACCAACTGACGCAGCCGCCGGCGCCGCCCGCCACCACGGCAGCCGCCGCGGGCGCCGGCTCGCGCGCGCAGCTGCTGGCGCGCCACACGGTCACCGAATTCAAGATGACGCTGCGCCGGGCCGCGGCATGACCTGCCGCGCCGGCCGCACCGAGCGGAGAAGCTACCAATGCCACTTTCACACCAAGCCGGGGCGCCGGCGCCTGCCCGGCTGCGCGAGCTCGACTTCATCCGCGGACTGGCCATCATCGCCGTGATGGGCATCCACTTCCATACCGTCAACACCGGCAGCACCCTGGTCTGGCTGCTCGAATATCCGCTGAAGAACTTCGGCCGCGAAGGCGTGACGCTGTTCTTCACGCTGAGTGGCTTCCTTGTCGGGGGCCTGCTGATGCGTGAGCTGGCCGAGCGCGGCACGATCGATGCGCGCCGCTTCATCATCCGCCGCATGTTCAAGATCTGGCCCGCTTACTACGCGCTGATCCTGTTCCATGCCGTTGTCGGGCGCCACCCGCGCGATTCCTTCCTGGTGCAGAACCTGACCCACCTGCAGAACTACCTGGGCTCATCGATCGCCCAGACCTGGAGCCTGGCGGTGGAAGAGCATTTCTACCTGCTGCTGCCGCCGGCGCTGCTGCTGGCCGCGCGCCTGCGCCTGGGACCGCGCGTGCTGCTGTGCCTGCTGTGCGCCACCTGCCTGGCGGTGCTGGTAGCGCGCGGTGCGGCAGTGGCGTCCGGCGAGATCCAGGCTGCCTACGTCTACACCCACTACCGCGTCGACAGCCTGCTGTTCGGCGTGATGCTGGCGATCCTGTACTGGATGCTGCCGGGACACTACCGCAAGCTGGCGACGCGACGCGCGTGGCTGATGCTCGCGGTAGCCACGCTGCTGGTGTGGCTGGTGTTCCTGCAGGACGAGATCACGGTCGAGGAGAGCATCGGCTTCACCATCCAGTCAATCGGCTTCAGCGCGCTGATCATGCTGGTGCTCGAGCATTCAGGCCGGCTGCGCGACACACTGCCCTACCGCTGGGTGGCATGGGTGGGGCTCTACTCCTACGGCATCTACCTGTGGCACACGGTGGCCCGCGAGCCAGGCAAGATCTTCATCAGCGCCGCGCTCGCCCACGGCGTGCCGCCGATGGCCACATGGGCGCTGGCGGTGGTGCTGCAGTTCGCCATCGCCATCTGCGCCGGCTACGTGACCACGCGCGTGATTGAGTTCCCGTTCCTGCGGCTGCGCGACGCGATCTTCCCTGACCGCCGCGCCAGCACCGCGCCAGCGCCGGCGCAGGGCCTGCACGGCCCGCTGCACTAGCGGCCCCCATCGCCACGCCACAACACGCTAGTGCGTGGCCGCCAAAACCTATTCCGCGCGGGCCAAATGCGCGCGAATCCGCGTTGCGAGGCGGCTGGCGTTCAATAATTTTTTCAACGGGAACACAACTGGCACTCGGCACCGGGACAGCCGCACGCCGGACACCTCGATCCGGCGGCAAATGAAGGGGAGGTCGATCATGGAAGGCGAAGCACTGGCCCACCAACTCGAAGGCGCCGGCTTCACGCGCCCCGCTGGCCGCGTGATCGCGCTGGACTGCGCCGGCAAGGGCAACTACGTGCGCCGGCGCGGCCTGCTGGTCGAGGCGCTCTGGTTCCTGCTCGAGGCCACCATCGTCAACAACAAGCTGGTGCCATTTTCCACGCTGCGCGTGTCGCTGCTACGCCTGTTCGGCGCACGCATCGGCCGCGGCTGCCGGCTGATGCATCCGATCCGCGTCAAATACCCGTGGAACCTGGAAGTGGGCGATGCCTGCTGGTTCGGCATCGACGTCTGGCTGTACAACCAGGCGCCGATCCGCATCGGCTCGCACGTCTGCATTTCGCAGGGCAGCTTCCTCACCACCGGCTCGCATGCGGTCGATACCAACATGGATCTGACGGTCGCGCCGATCGTGATCGAGGACGGCGCGTGGGTCACCTCGCGCTGCATCGTGCAGAAGGGCGTCACCATCGGGCGCTCCGCGGTGGTCACGCCGATGTCGGTGGTGCACCGCTCGCTGGCGCCCGAAGGCATCTACGGCGGCAATCCCTGCCGCTTCATCCGCAAGCGGTTCGACGGCACCGGCCCCGACCATAGCGCACCCAAGGTGCCCTGAGGAGACTGTCATGCAAGACCTGGCACACACGATCAGCGCCGAACGCGGGCGCTCGATCGAACTGGATTTCGTGCGCGGACTGGCGATCATCATGGTGATGGGGATGCATTTCCACACCGTCACCGCCGGCTACCCGCTGCTCGCCGCGATCGAGTACCCGTTCAAGCAATACGGCCGCGAAGGCGTGAACCTGTTTTTCACGCTGAGCGGCTTCCTGGTCGGCGGCCTGCTGCTGCGTCAGTACGCGCAAACCGGCCATATCGACGCCGCACGCTTCATCATCCGGCGCATCTTCAAGATCTGGCCGGCCTACTACGCCCTGATCCTGTTCCACGTGCTGGTGGGGCGTCACCCCACCAGCACCTTCCTGTACCAGAACCTGAGCCACCTGCAGAACTACCTGGGTTCATCGATCGCGCAAACCTGGAGCCTGGCGGTGGAGGAACACTTCTACCTGCTGCTGCCCGCGCTGCTGTTGGTGATGAGCCGCTGGCGCACCAGCGCACGCACGATCCTGTGGACGCTGGGCGCGCTGTGCGCGGCGGTGCTGGCGGCACGTTGTGCGGCGGTGGCGGCGGGCGACCTGCTCGCGGCGTCGGCCTACACGCAATACCGTATCGACAGCCTGCTGATCGGCGTGATGCTGGCGACGGTCTACTGGATGCAGCCAGAGCTGTACCGGCGCCTGGCCCGCAACAAGGTGCTGCTGGGCGCGCTGTTGCTGGGCCTGGTGGTATGGCTGGGGTGGCTGCAGAAAGCGCTCGCGCTCGAAGAGAGTGTGGGCTACACGATCCAGGCGATTGGCTTCGTCGCGCTGATCATGCTGGTGCTGGAATACTCGGCCGCACTGCGCAATGCCCGGCTCTATCGCGCCGTGGCGTGGACCGGCGTCTACTCGTACGGCATCTACCTGTGGCACTCACTGGCGCTGGCGCCGGGCGACCTCTTCATCCGCAAGGCGATGGCCCTCGGGCTGCCGGTGCCGCTGGTGTGGGCCGCGGGGCTGGCGCTGCAGTTCGGCCTGGCAATCGCGGTCGGCTTCCTGACCACGCGTGCGCTCGAGTTCCCCTTCCTGCGGCTGCGCGACGCGCTGTTTCCGCCGCGCCAGCCCTGCGCCGATGCCGCCGCGGGTGGCACCGGCGACGGCGCGGCCGCACTGCCCAGCAAGCGGCCCGCGGCTTGAGCGTCTGATGCCGTTACTGCGGCACGTAGCCTTCGGGCGCCGTCACGCGCGACTGGATCACGGCCGCGTTGGCGGACACGACATAGAGCGGCGTCCCGGTGAGCTGCAGGTTGACCGCGCCGTTGGCATAGGACACCGAGATCGCGTTGCCCATCATGTCGAGGACCGTCACCTGTCCGCTGGTGCCGGGCGCGTCGACCTGCAGGCTGTAGGGAATGCCATAGGTCGTGCTGAAGCCTGCCGCCGCGCTCCAGCTGGCATTGCTGTGCGCCCACAGCGCCGTCACCACCTTGCCGCCGTTCAGGCGCTGGAACGCGTAACCGTAGGCGCCCGCGGGCAAGCCGGTCAGCGGGCCGAGCGTATTGGTGCCGTCGATCAGGCGCGTCATCGCCGCCACCGCCATGGCCGCGGGCTTGGGGCTGATGCGCTCGGGCCCGTAGCCACCGCGTGCGTTGTCCAGATCGAAGAACACGCCATAGCCGGCCTGACTGGTCGAATCGGGCGTGTCGCTGGCATAGAAGATGAAGGTCACGTCGGCGCCTTCGCCGAGCAGGATCAGGTGGGTGCGCGCCACTACCGAGCCGTGCCCGTACAACACGTTGGGTGTCGGGTAGGCCGGGCTGTATGCGGTGCCGAGGTCGTAGCTGATGCCGGTCTCGGTGACGAACAGCCTCGCACCGCGCTTGAGCTGGCTGGCAACGGCGTGGCGCAGCTCGCGCATCGCGGCCGGCAGCGCATTGGCGGCGACCGCCGCGTCGCTGTCGCCCACCAGCCGTTCGGGCGGGTGCGACGGCGAGGTGCCGATGTCGTAGTAGCCATGCACGGTGACGCCGTCGAGGTAGGGCCCCAGTCCTTGCGGCACCAGACGGTTCAGCCAGCGGGTGTTCTCGCGCACCATCGCGTTGGTGACGCCCATCACCACCGCCGACGGATCGGTGCCGTGGATGCCCTGCCAGGTGGCGCGGTACATCGCAACAAGGTTGGCGTCAGTGTCCAGCCACGGCAGCCCGCCGGTGTAGTCGGGCTCCCAGGTCACCTGGTAGTAGTTGGCCGACTGCGCCGGGAAGTATTGCTTGCGGATCCGGTCTGACTCCTGGCCGACGCGGCCCATGTAGCTCTGGTAGTCCGGCAGCGATTTGGGCGCATAGCTATGGGTGGCCATTCCGGTGGGACTGGCCCAGGCCGGGATGCCGTCGAGCTGGATCAGCCGCATCAGGTCGCCCGGCTTGAAGAACGGTGCCAGGTTATCGGCCAGCGCCGAGAAAGTGTTGGGCCCGTTGGGCTCCGTCTTGTACCAGTTGCGGTTGTCGTTGGCCCAGCTCAGGCCCAGCGCGGTGTAGAGCGGCCGATAGCCGTCGCCGGTGCAGCAGGCCTGGCCGGGCAGCAGGTACGCCGCGCCCTGGCCGCCGAAGCGATGCAGGTCCTGCCGTGCAAAGGTAGCCACCGGCAGCACCGGCGTCACATCCGGCAGCACGCCGAAGCTGGCGATGCCGTCCGGCCGCGTGCCGCGGCTGCGCAGCGCGCCCTGCCCCGAACCGAGGCTGGCCGAGATGGCGAAATAGCCGGCCAGCGCTGACATGCAGTCAAGCGTGGTGGTGCGCGCGCCGGCCGCGGCGGGAAAACTGCCCTGCGCCCGCACGGTGCCCCAGGCATCGGCGATCTGCCAGTTCACGATGTCGTCAGCTCCGGTGCGGGTCGTGAAGCGCAACTGGAAAGCCGCACCCGCAGCCGCCATGCGGGTGCCGTCGCCACCGACGAAGTCAGCCTCGATGGCATCGCCGGCGCCACCCGCCGCCACGCCGGCGCCGGGCTTGTTGCAGCTGAGCACGGCGCGGGTGGGGCTGCCGGGGCTGGGTGTTGGCGCGGACGGCTCGGTCGCGGCGCTCGCATACCAGCAGCCCTTGGCGGCACCCGGCGCAGGGTCGCCGAACACGCCGTTGTTGCAGGCCACGCCGTCGGAAAAGGTCTTGGTGACGTACTGCGTCGAGGTGCCGTACTTGACCACGCGCGTGCCGGTGAAGGTGCAGAAGCCGCTCTCGCTGCCGCATGCGACCCAACTGTTGTCTACCGCCGCCGAGGCCGCGCCGGCGTCGTACCAGCAGCTCTTGGCCGTGCCGGGCGCAGGGTCGCCGAACACGCCGTTGTCGCAGGGCGTGCCGCCGGTGAAGGCCTTGATGACGTACTGAGTCTCGGTACCGTACTTGACCTGGTGGGTGCCGCTGAACACACAGGTCTTGTTTTCGGTCGCGCACAGGGTCCAGGCGTCCGCGGCCTCCACGGCCAGGCTCGCGTTTCCGCCGCCATCGGCGCCGCCGCTGCCACAGCCGGACAAGGCAAACAGCAGCGAACACCACAGGCACAGGCTCGCGAAAGCGGTACGCAGGCGCGGCAGGGCCGCCGCGCTTGCCTTGGGGCTGGTACAGATCGTCATGGCTTCTCCATGGTTGGTCCCAGAGTGGGGGCGGGGCGAGGCGCAGTGTCACGCGCCCGGCCCAGGCCGGAGGCATCGGCGGCAGGGCCGGCCGTGCATGGCGCAAGCCGCGGATGGGACGGACTAACGCTGTGGCGCCCGGCGAAGCATGCCGGGTCCGGCCGGACAGGATGATGGGAGCGCGGGCGCTGACCGGCAGCGTGCACGGCCGCCGGGCCGTCCGGCCGGTTCCGGAAGCTTAGTTAGGGCATGCCGGTTCGATCGGCCAAAACCCTACCTCCAGCCGACGAGAGCGCCGCGCGTGGCGCGCAGCGCCAGCGCTGCCGGGTGCGCGCTGGCCGGGCGCTGGCTGATTAGGGCGAACTGTTGGCAGAACGCCACGCGTCGCACGCCATACGCTGCAGATACCGCCTCCGCTGCGCGCCCCAAGGGGCACTGCGGAGCCGGTCGCCAGCGTCCCAACCAGAAAACAGGACAACGTCATGCTCAAGGTCAAGAAAGCCGTGTTCCCGGTTGCCGGTCTCGGCACGCGATTTTTACCGGCCACCAAGGCCAGCCCGAAAGAGATGCTGCCCGTGGTCGACAAGCCCCTGATCCAGTACGCGGTGGAAGAGGCGATAGCGGCCGGCATTACCGAGCTGATCTTTGTCACCGGCCGCAGCAAGCGCGCCATCGAAGACCACTTCGACAAATCCTGCGAGATCGAAGCCGAGCTGATGGCGCGCGGCAAGCAGCAGTTGCTGGACGTGGTACGCAGCATCAAGCCCTCGCATGTCGACTGCTTCTATGTGCGCCAGGCCGAAGCGCTGGGCCTGGGCCACGCCGTGCGCTGCGCCAGCAAGCTGGTGGCCGACGAACCTTTTGCGGTAATCCTGGCCGACGACCTGCTCGATGCGCCCACCCCGGTGCTCAGCCAGATGATCCGAGTGTTCGACCACTACCACAGCTCGGTGGTTGGGGTAGAAGAGATCGCGCCGGAGGATTCGCGCGCATATGGCGTGATCGCCGGCAAGCCCTGGGACGACCGCTTGGTGAAGATGGCCGGCATCGTCGAGAAGCCGGCGCCGCAGGCGGCACCCTCACGGCTGGGCGTGGTGGGCCGCTATGTGTTCACGCCGCGCATCCTGGACCACCTGCAGGCACTCAAGCCCGGCGCCGGCGGCGAGCTGCAGCTGACCGACGGGATCCAGGCGCTGCTCGCCGATGAGCAGGTACTGGCCTACCGCTACCACGGGCGCCGCTTCGACTGTGGCAGCAAGCTGGGCTACCTGATGGCAACGGTCGAATTCGCGCTGCGCCACGCCGAGGTGGCCGAACCCTTCAAGCATTACCTGCGCACCGAGCACGCGCTCGGCATGCCGGGCCGCCTGGCCACGGTGCCGACGGCGGCCGGTGACATCGCCGAGCTGCAGCCCGAGCCCGAATCCGCACGCGCCAGGGAGTCCGAGTCCCCGACGGTCAATGAATCGCTGGCCGCGGCGGATGCCTAGTGTGCCCGGCAGCCGCCCCCCGGCTGCCGCGGCGTGCAGGGCACTTGAGCCCGCCTTGTGCGGGCTCTTTTTCATGGTGGCGCCGCCGGATGCCGCGGCTAGCGGAAGTACGCCCGCGTGTTCTCGTGCACGTCGTCGCAGCCGAGGATCTGGGCCGGCGGCATCCAGCGGTACTCGCTGTGCTGGTCCGACGGCGTGGCCAGCCCCATGCCCGCCACCCGCACCGCATAGGCCAGTACCACATAGTGCGTGCCGATGTCCGGCGCACCGGTGAAGTTGTCCGGGTAGAAATGCTCGTACACGCCCAGCATGCGTGCCTCGCGCCGCCGGAGGTCGAGCCCGAGCTCGTCTGCAGCCACGCGCCGGAAGGCGTCGTCCAGGCCCTCGTCCTTGCGGATGCGCCCGCCCGGCACGAACCAGCTGCCCTGCGCCGGCCGGTTCCTGCGGCGGCCCAGCAGGATGCGGCCGCCCGGCTCGGCCACCACCAGGTCGATCGCCACCAGCGGCGCAGCGCGCACCACCGCAAGAAAGTCGTCTCTGCTCAGCATGGCTGTCGCGTCCGCGGATTTCGTCATCGGCAAAGTGTAAGGCGCCGGGGCGGCCTCGCCGTCAGCGTCGTCCAGGCTGCAAACGCCACAATCCCGCGGCCGCCCGCCACGATTTACGCAACGCGGGCGTCGCGCAACGCTAAGCTATCGGCTTTGCAGCTACCCTCACTGCCATGACCCTCGGAATCCTTGCCGCCATCCATGATGAAGTCGACGCCCTGGTCGCCGCCATGCGCCACGATGACAGCCGCGCCACGGTGCGCACCATCGGCATGCGCGACTACTACGCCGGCCACCTGTACGGGCAGCCGTGCGTGCTGGTGCTGGCGCGCATGGGCAAGGTGGCCGCGTCCGCGACCACGGTCACGCTGATCCGCGAGTTCGGGGCCACGCAGATTGTGTTTACAGGACTGGCCGGCGGCGTCGGCGCGGATACAAGGGTGGGCGATATCGTCATCGCCGACCGCACCATCCAGCATGACCTGGACGCGCGCCCGTTCTTCGGGCGCCACGAGGTACCGCTGCTGGACCGCGCCGAATTCCCGGCCGACCCGGCGCTGACGGCCGAGCTGCATGCCGCCGCGGCGGACTTCCTGCGGCAGGACCTGGCCGCCGAAGTGCCGCGTGAGGTGCGCGAGCGCTTCGGGGTCGCCTCGCCGGGGCTGCACCGGGGCATGATCGCCAGCGGCGACCAGTTCATCGGTTCGCCCGCGGCGGTCGCGGAATTGCGCGAGCGCCTGCCCGGGCTGCTGGCAGTGGAAATGGAAGGCGCCGCGGTGGCGCAGGTCTGCCATGAATACGGCGTGCCGTATGCCGTGATGCGGACCATCTCGGACCGTGCCGACGACACCGCCCATGTGGACTTTCCGGCCTTCCTGAAGGATGTGGCCAGCCACTATTCCAGTGGCGTGCTGCGCCGCCTGCTGGCGGCCAGGGCCTGAGCCAGGGCCCGGTGCGCATTTGACCGGGGTCAAACGGCGCGCAGATTCCCGACCCGGGCAGTCAGTTCTGTTTTTACCGCCCGCGCGGCCGCACCGCGCCCCAGATCCCCACCAGCAGCGCCGAGCCGGCGATCACCGCCAGCCAGCTGCTGAGCTGCCCGTCGATAAACAGATGCAAGGCCCGGCCGCCGTAGAAAGCGCCCGCCGCACCCGCCGCACCCAGCACCAGCGCGGCCGGCACGGTCACCACGCGCCCTGCCGGATGCAGCCGGCGCGCCGCCAGCCCCACCAGCAAACCCACGATCAAGGTGCCCAGCATCCGCTTCTCCTGTGTTGTCAGCATCACAGCCGCAAGGGCTACGGCGTAACGATACTGCAATCCGGCGCCGCTGCCACGCCGCCCCCCGGCGCCGGATGGCGCCGCGCCTGCAATTAGCGATCCCGGCGGTATAATGGCATCCGGTCCGGCCACGCTCCGGACCGTACCCGTCCCCTACAAATGCAACTGCTCGCGATCGGCATCAATCACACAACGGCACCCGTCTCGCTGCGCGAGCGGGTGGCGTTTCCGCTCGAGCAGATCAAGCCCGCGCTGGGTGCGCTGCGCTCCCACCTGTCGGGGCGCAGCGGGACCGAAGCCGCCATCCTGTCCACCTGCAACCGCACCGAGATCTACTGTGCGACCGACGTCCTGGCACCGGGCACGGATGGTTTCGAGCACACCCTGCGCTGGCTGTCGCAGCACCACAACGTGCCCGCCGGCGAACTGGCCCCGCACCTGTACGCGCTGCCGCAGTCGGAAGCCGTGCGCCATGCCTTCCGCGTGGCCAGCGGCCTGGATTCCATGGTGCTGGGCGAGACCCAGATCCTGGGCCAGCTCAAGGACGCCGTGCGCACCGCCGGCGAAGCCGGCTCGCTGGGCACGTACCTGAACCAGCTGTTCCAGCGCACCTTCGCGGTGGCCAAGGAAGTGCGCGGCCAGACCGAGATCGGCGCGCATTCCGTGTCGATGGCCGCGGCCGCGGTGCGGCTGGCGCAGCGCATCTTTGAAAGCGTCTCGACCCAGCGCGTGCTGTTTATCGGCGCGGGCGAGATGATCGAGCTGTGCGCCACACACTTCGCCGCGCAGCAGCCGCGCCAGATCGTGGTGGCGAACCGCACCGTGGAACGCGGCGAGAAACTCGCCGAACAGCTCTCCGGCCAGGGCCTGACCGCCAACGCGATCCGCCTGACGGACCTGGGCGAGCGCCTGCATGAGTTCGATATCGTGGTGTCCTGCACCGCCAGCTCGCTGCCGATCATCGGCCTGGGCGCGGTGGAGCGCGCGGTCAAGCGCCGCAAGCACCGCCCCATCATGATGGTCGACCTGGCCGTGCCGCGCGACGTTGAGCCCGAAGTCGCGCGCCTGGACGACGTCTTCCTGTACACCGTCGACGATCTCGGCGCGATCGTGCGTGAAGGCAATGCGATGCGCCAGGCCGCGGTGGCGCAGGCCGAGGCCATCATCGAAAGCCGGGTGCAGAACTTCATGCACTGGCTCGAAACCCGCAGCGTGGTGCCGGTCATCCGCGAGCTGCAGACCAGCGGCGAATCCATCCGCCAGGCTGAACTGGAACGCGCGCGCCGCATGCTGGCACGCGGCGACGACCCCGAAGCCGTGCTGGAGGCCCTCTCCGGCGCGCTGACCCGCAAATTCCTGCACGGCCCCACCCACGCGCTGAACCACACCCAGGGCGAAGACCGCGAGGCGCTGCTGCGCCTGGTGCCGGGCCTGTTCCGCCACAGCAGCCACTCCGAGCGCTAGCCGCGCTTGCCCAGCCGCCGGCGCACCGCGCCGGGCACGCCTTCGCCGCCGCCCCACTACCGCGCGCGGCCCGGCCCACCCCCCATTCCTGTCCGCATCCGATGAAAGCCAGCATGCTTGCCAAGCTCGACCAACTGGCCGAGCGACTCGATGAAGTCAACGCCCTGCTCGCGCGCGAAGACGCGACCGCCAGGATCGACCAGTACCGCAAGCTCAGCCGCGAACATGCCGAGTTGTCGCCGGTGGCCGAGCAATACGGCCAGTACCGCCAGGCGCAGGACGACCTGGCCACCGCGCAGGCGCTGCTGGACGATCCGGAGATGAAGGACTTTGCCGCCGACGAGATCGCCAGCGCGCGCGCGCGGCTGGAGGCCCTGGAAGCCAGCCTGCAGCGCCTGCTGCTGCCCAAGGACCCCAACGACGACCGCAACCTGCTGCTGGAAATCCGTGCCGGCACCGGCGGCGAGGAAAGCGCGCTGTTCGCCGGCGATCTGCTGCGCATGTACACACGCTACGCCGAACGCCAGCGCTGGCAGGTCGAAGTGATGAGCGAATCGGAATCAGACCTGGGCGGTTACAAGGAAGTGATCGTGCGGATCGCCGGCGATGCGGCGTTTTCCAGGCTGAAGTTCGAGTCAGGCGGCCACCGCGTGCAGCGCGTGCCGGCAACCGAGGCACAGGGACGCATCCATACCTCGGCCTGCACGGTCGCGGTGATGCCCGAAGCCGATGAGGTGGGCGAGGTCGAGATCAACCCGGCCGACCTGCGCGTCGACACCTTCCGCGCCTCGGGCGCCGGCGGGCAGCACGTCAACAAGACCGATTCCGCGGTGCGCCTGACCCACCTGCCGACCGGCATCGTGGTCGAGTGCCAGGACGACCGCAGCCAGCACCGCAACAAGGACAAGGCGATGAAGGTGCTGGCGGCCCGCATCAAGGACATGCAGACGCGCGCCGCCCAGGCCAAGGAGGCCAGCACGCGGCGCAACCTGATCGGCTCGGGCGACCGCAGCGACCGCATCCGCACCTACAACTTCCCGCAGGGGCGGGTGACCGACCACCGCATCAACCTGACGCTGTACAAGATCGACATGATCATGGACGGCGACATGGATGAACTGCTGTCGGCGCTGGCCTCCGAACATCAGGCTGATCAGCTGGCAGCGCTTGGCGAAGAGGTGTAAGGGCCACTCAATGCACGCCCCAAAGGGCTTCCGCCGCGAACACCGCGTAAAGTCGCCGATATCTTTGTATTTCTTGTAAATGCTTGAAACAGCACTGGTGGGGGTAAAGCGGCTGTCTATAATCGATTTCGACCGGCAAACGGAGAATGGTGCCGGGTAGTCACTCCCGAGAACATACTAGGACGAAATCATGAAAAAACTGCTCGCGCTGTTGATGATCACCGCGGCCATGGCCGCTTGCAGCAAGAAGGAAGAAGCCCCGCCTGCCGCCTCGAACGCCGAGAGCGCCATGCAAAGCGCCGCTGAATCCGCCAAGGCCGCCGCCAGCGATGCCGCCGCTGCCGCCAGCAACGCCGCAGACGCCGCCAAGGCCGCCGCCAGCGGT
The DNA here is from genome assembly GCF_000379565.1 of Cupriavidus sp. UYPR2.512. NCBI lineage: Bacteria > Pseudomonadati > Pseudomonadota > Betaproteobacteria > Burkholderiales > Burkholderiaceae > Cupriavidus > Cupriavidus sp. UYPR2.512. The sequence continues at coordinate 81,559 of NZ_KB903162.1, forward strand.
GCTGCGGCCGATGTCTCGGCCGCCGCCGACAAGGCCAAGGAAGACGCCGGCAACGCCATGGCAAATGCCAAGCAGGCCGCCAAGGATGCCGTCAACACGGGTGCCGACAAGGCCAAGGACGCCGTCAATAAGTAATCGTCCCGGCGGGGCATTGCGCCCGCCGCGGTCGATGAGCGGTACACTGGCGCCAAGCCGGAAGTCCCGCCCCAAAGCCCCGCCAGGCCTTGCGCCGGTGGGGTTTTTTATAGCCGGCAACGGAACCGTCCCCCTGCCCTTCGATGTCCTCCCCCAACTCCGCCGCGCTGCCGGCAACGCCGACGCTGCGCGAAGCCCAGACCCTCGCCGCCATGGCCGGGCTGCCTGCCCTGGAAGTGCGCATGCTGCTGACGCATGTCACCGGCCTCACCCGCACCCAGCTGATCACGCGCGACACCGACACCCTCACCATCGCCCAGCGCGACGCCTTTGCCACGCTGCTGGCGCGGCGGCTGGCGGGCGAGCCGATGGCCTACCTGATCGGCGAGCGCGAGTTCTTCGGCCGCAAGTTCCGGGTCACGCCTGATGTGCTGATCCCGCGGCCCGATACCGAGGTCGCCGCCGAAGCCTCGCTGGCGCGGCTGGCCGAGGTGCCGCAGCCGACCGTGCTGGACCTGGGCACGGGCTCGGGCGTCCTGGCCGTGACGCTGGCGCGCGAGCGCCGCGATGCGCAAGTCTGGGCCACCGACATCTCCCCCGGCGCGCTGATGGTCGCGCAGGACAATGCCAGCGCGCTCGGCGCCGACCGCATCCACTTCCTGGTGTCGGACTGGTACGCGGCGCTGCCGGCGGGCCTGCGCTTTCACCTGATCGTCAGCAATCCGCCCTATATCGCCGAGGGCGACCCGCACCTGGCCGAAGGCGACCTGCGCTTCGAACCGATCGACGCGCTGACCGACCACGACGACGGCCTGTCGGACCTGCGGGCCATCGTGGGCGGTGCCGGCGCCCGGCTGCTGCCTGGCGGCTGGCTGCTGATGGAGCATGGCTACGACCAGGCGCAGGCCACCCGCCAGCTGCTGGAGGATGCCGGTTTCACCGAGCTCTTCACCGCCCGCGACCTGGCCGGCCTGGAACGCTGCACCGGCGGGCGGCGTTGGCAAGGCGCTTAGCCTGGCGGCACCACTGCCGGTCACTGAAGCCCGGCGGCGATTCCGGTAAAATCCCCGTCAGATCCCGCCGTGCGGCCCGGCCGCGTGGCGTCCCATTCTCCCCAGGCGGCGCCCGCGACATGGCATCGCCCCACTGAAAAGCAAACCATGAGCGACGTACAGCAAAAGATCGATCAGATCGTCAAGGGCAACCCGGTAGTCCTGTTCATGAAGGGCACTGCGCAATTCCCGATGTGCGGCTTCTCGGGCCGCGCCATCCAGATCCTGAAGGCCTGCGGCGTGGACGCGCCCACCACGGTCAACGTGCTGGATGACGAAGGCATCCGCCAGGGCATCAAGGCATACGCCAACTGGCCGACCATCCCGCAGCTCTATGTGAACGGCGAGTTCATCGGCGGCTCGGACATCATGATGGAGATGTACCAGAACGGCGAACTGCAGACCCTGCTGAAGGGCTGAGTTCCTGTATGTCCGTGACTGGCGGCACACCAAAACGGCTGATCGTCGCCATCACGGGCGCCACCGGCGCCATCTACGGCGTGCGCCTGCTGCAGGTGCTGCGCGCGGCGCCCTCGGTGGAAACCCATCTGCTGATTTCGCCGGCCGGCGTGATGAACCTGCAGCACGAGCTGGACATCAGCCGTGCCGAGGTGGAGGCGCTGGCCAGCGTCGTGCACAACGTGCGCGACATTGGCGCGACCATCGCCAGTGGCTCGTTCCGCGCACAGGCAATGGTGGTGGCCCCCTGCTCCATGCGCACACTGGCGGCGATTGCGCACGGCCTGTCAGATAACCTGATCACGCGCGCGGCCGACGTCACGCTCAAGGAGCGGCGCAAGCTGGTGCTGATGGTGCGGGAAACGCCGCTGAACCTTGCGCACCTGCGCAATATGACGGCGGTAACGGAAATGGGCGGGATCGTGTTCCCGCCGGTGCCGGGCTTCTACCAGAAGCCACAGAGCATTGCCGAACTGGTCGACCATACGGTCGGGCGCGTGCTCGACCTGGTGGATTTGCCGGAGATCGGGCAGACGCTCGCGCCCAGCTGGGGCGGGCTGAACGCCCGGGCCGGCGACGCGGCCGGCGACTGAATGGCGGCCGGCGCGCGACCTCTCTCTACGCGCCGGCATCCTCCTGCATTGTCGTGCCAACCGCTGCCATTACCAGTGGCGGTAGCCCCGGCCATAGTAGCCATAGCCGCCATAGTAGTACGGCCGCGGTGCCACCACGACCGGCGCGGGCGCCACATACACCGGCGCAGGGCCGATCGCAGGGCCGGCAGGCGTGGGATAGACGGCGCAGCCGCCCAGCAGGGTGACGGATGCCGCAGCGGCAGCCAGTCCAATCGTCAGCATTCTCATCATTCGTCCTTGGGTCGGAACGGGCATGTGCCTGCCCTGCTGACGTTATACGGGCAGAAACCGTAATACGGCGTCAAAGGCGTGTAAGGCTTGTTACCGTTCCCTACGCGCCCTGTAACACACTCAAGGATTCCCGTCAGATCTCGAACCGTATCCCCTGCGCCAGCGGCAGCGAATCGCCATAGTTGATCGTGTTGGTGGCGCGGCGCATATAGCCCTTCCACGCATCGGATCCCGACTCGCGGCCCCCGCCCGTCGCCTTTTCCCCGCCGAAGGCGCCGCCGATCTCCGCGCCGCTGGTGCCGATGTTGACGTTGGCAATGCCGCAGTCGCTGCCTGCCGAGGACAGGAAGCGCTCGGCCTCGCGCATCGATTCCGTGAAGATGCACGACGATAGCCCGTGCGCCGCGGCGTTGTTCAGCGCGATGGCCTCATCCAGCGTGGTGTACGGCATCAGGTACAGGATCGGGGCAAAGGTTTCTGTCAGCATGGTGTCGTGCTGGGCGTCGGTCATCACCAGCGCGGGCCGCACGTAACAGGCATGCGGGTAGCGGGCGGCCAGCAGCCGTTCGCCGCCGGTGACGATATTGGCCTGCGCGCGGCAGGCGGCCAGCGCATTGGCCATGGCATCGCCCGCGGCGCTGTCGATCAGCGGGCCGACCAGGGTGCCGTCTGCGAGCGGGTCGCCGACAGGCAGGCGGTCGAACACCGTGATCAGCCGGCTCGCCATGGTGTCGATCAGGTCGGCGTGGATAAAGCAGCGGCGCAGCGTGGTGCAACGCTGGCCCGCCGTGCCGGCCGCGGCGAAGGTGATGGCGCGCACCGCCAGCTCGATGTCGGCCGAGGGTGCGACGATGGCGGCATTGTTGCCGCCCAGCTCCAGGATGCTGCGCTTGAAGTGCCCGGCGCAGGCAATGCCGACCTCGCGGCCCATGCGGGTCGAGCCGGTGGCGCTGACCAGCCGCACCGCCGGGTGCGACACCAGGTGGTTGCCCAGCATGCGCCCGCCCGGCAGCACCGCCGAGATGCCGGTATGCTGCGGCGCCGCCGCGGCCAGCACACGCTCCAGCAGGCCATGCGCGGCCAGCGCGCACAGGGTGACTTTTTCCGAAGGTTTCCAGATCACGCCGTTGCCGCACACCAGCGCCAGCGCCGCATTCCACGCCCACACCGCCACCGGGAAGTTGAACGCCGAGATCACGCCGCACAGCCCGTACGGATGCCAGGTCTCGCGCATCGCATGCTGCGGGCGCTCGGAGGCAATGGTGAGCCCGTGCAACTGGCGCGACAGCCCGACCGCGAAGTCGCAGATGTCGATCATCTCCTGCACCTCGCCCAGGCCTTCCTGCAGGATCTTGCCGGACTCGAGCGAGACCAGCCGACCCAGCGCCGGCTTGTGTTCGCGCAACACCTCGCCGAAGCGCCGCACGATCTCGCCGCGCGCGGGCGCGGGCAGCAGCGCCCAGGTGGTCTGCGCCGCATGGGCGCGGGCGATCAGCGCATCGGCCTGTGCCGGCGTGCAGGCCAGGACATGACCGATGGCCTCGCCATCGACCGGCGAGCGGACCGTTACGGCGCCGGCCGGAGTGCCCTCCCGCCACGGCCGCGGCAGGCCCAGCGAATCCCAGCAGGCAGCAAACTCTTGCGCTTTCATACGAGGGTCTCCTGTAACGGATGCTGCGTATAGTGGCGGCCGAAGCGATTGGCAAGGAAGGCGTCCAGCGGCATCGATTCCTGCCGCACGAAGCCGGATTGCGGCAGCGCGCCGGTGGCCACCATGTCCAGCGCGGTGCAGATGCCCGCGGCGGTGGTCAGCTGGATGGCGTTGACATGGCCACCCTTGCCATCCACCCCGCCGATGCGCACCGAGAACGATGCCTGCGTCAGCGGCCCGCGTCCGCGTTCGCCCCCGGCCGGGTAGCCGGTGGCGGTGGCGAACACGATCACCACGTCCTGGTCGGTCACCGGGATGGCGCGGTCGAAGATATCGCGCAGCCATTCGCGGCGTTCGCGCAGGCGCAGGTCGTTGAGCAGCAGTTTCATCAGCGCGCAATGGCCCGGATAGCGGATGGACTTGTAGTCGACATGGCGCGCGCGGCCGGCCAGCGTTTCAGGCAGCGTGCCCAGGCCGCCAGATGTATTAAAGGCTTCGTACTCGATGCCGTCCAGCGCAAAGCTCTCCAGCCCCTCCAGCGCCGTCAGTTCCACGCGGCGGCCGTCGACGATGGCCTCGCACGGGTTGCAGTACTCGTTGATCAGTCCCTCGGTGCTCCAGGTCAGGTTGTACTTGAGCGCATTGCTGGGATAGCGCGGCAGCGCGCCGACCCGCATCTGCAGGTCCAGCAGCTCACCCCCGCCGCGCAGGAAGCGCTGCGCCAGGTCATGCCCGACCACGCCGATAAAGCCCGGCGCCAGCCCGCATTGCGGCATCAGCACCGAGCGCGCGCTTTGCGCCAGCTGGCGGATGGCCTGGGTCGCGGCCACGTCCTCGGTCAGGTCGAAGTAATGGACGCCCAGGCGCGCCGCCACCGAAGCCACGCTGATCGCGGCATGGAACGGCAGCGCGTTGAGCACGGCATCGGCGCCGGCCAGCAGCGCGGCGCAGGTGCCGGGCTCGGTGGGGTCGCCGGCGCGCGCCAGCACGCCGCGCGGCAGGCCGTCGAGGCGGCGTGCGTCATGGTCGACCACGCTGAGACGGTAGTCGCCACTGTCATGCAGCATGGCGGCAATGGTGCGCCCGATCTTGCCCGCGCCAAGCACCGTCACGTGCAGCGGGCGGGGCGCCTTGGGCAGGTCGCGCGGGCCCTGCCGGCCCAGGTTCGAGGCTTGCATGGTGTCTCCGTCCACAAGAAAAGGTTGTCCTGTTGACTGGAGTATGGATAGCCCGGTCGACACAATGAAGACGCAAGAACGACGAAAACCCGCCATAATCGAACGAAACGACGAAGCCTACCGACGCAATGACCGAACTCGACACCACCGACCGGCACTTGCTGTCGCTGCTGCAGGCCAATGCCCGCGAAAGCGCCGCCAACCTCGCCCGGCACCTGGGCATCGCCCGCACCACCGTGGTGGCGCGCATTGCGCGGCTGGAGCGCAGCGGGGTGATTGCCGGCTACGGCGTGCGGCTGGGACAGCGCATGGAAGACAACGCCATCCTGGCCTATTGCGGCCTGTCGGTGCAGCCCAAGGCTGCGCCCGCGATCCTGCGCGCACTGCAGCGCCTGCCCGAGATCGAAGAGGTCAATTCCGTCAGCGGCCCGGTCGACTACCTGGTGGCGATCCGCTGCGACACGCATGACCGGCTGGACCGGCTGCTCGACGAGATCGGCATGCTCGACGGCGTCAACCACACCACCACCTCGATCGTGCTGGCGCGCAAGCTCGACCGCCGGCGCGCCGCCGGCTGACGCGGTATGCTGCCAACCCGATCAAGCGTTTGCGGAGCAACAAGATGAACAATCCGATCCGTGTCGCCGTGGGCGGCGTGACCGGCTGGGCCGGCGGCGAACTGGCGCGCGGCGTGGCCCATGCGGCCGACATGACCCTGGTGGCCGGCTTGTCGCGCGGCGCCGCGGGGCAGCCTTTGGCGCAGCTGACCGGCCATGCCGATACGCCGGGCGTGGCGGCCGCCAGCATCGAGGCCCTGGGGGCGACGTCCTACGACGTCTATGTCGAATACACCAAGCCGGGCATTGCCAAGCACAACATCCTGCAGGCGCTGGCGCACGGCGCGCACGTGGTGGTGGGCACCTCGGGGCTGACCGACGAGGACTATGCCGAGATCGACGCGGCCGCGCGCCAGGCCGACCGCGGCGTGCTCGCCTGCGGCAATTTCGCCATCACGGTGGTGCTGCTGCAGAAGTTTGCCGAGATGGCCGCGCGCCATCTGGAGCACTGGGAGATCATTGACTACGCCAAGGCCGGCAAGATCGACGTGCCCTCCGGCACCGTGCGCGAGCTGGCCTACCGGCTCGGCCAGGTCAAGGCCGCCGCGCAGGCAGTGCCGGTCGACCAGGTCAACGGCCCGAAGGAAACCCGCGGCGCCACCATGTCGGGCACACAGGTGCATGCGGTGCGGCTGCCGGGCTACCAGCTTGGCGTGGAAGTGATCTTCGGCGCCGACGGCCAGCGCCTGCACCTGAAGCACGAAGCCGGCGACGGCTCCACGCCCTATGTCGCCGGCGCGCTGCTGGCGATCCGCAAGGTCCACACCGTGCGCGGCGTGGTGCGGGGGCTGGACAAGGTGATGGAAGGGCTCTGAGGCCTGAGCGGCTAAAGCAGGCGGCTGGCCGCCTGCTGCCGGTGTTACCAGCTGCCAGGCTTCTCCGGCTTGGGCGCAGGCTTCGGCGCGGGCTTGGCGGCGGCTGCCTTGCCGCCCTTGGCCGCGGGTGCCGACGCCGGATTGAGCTGCTTGTCCACCTCGGCATCCTTGTCCGCCATCAGCACGCGCGCCTGCGGCAGCAGCATTTCGATGGTGCCGGTGTTGGGGTCTTCCGGCATGGCGTACAGCTCCACCGTCAGCGGCTTCTGCATCCAGCCGGCGTGCAACGTCTTCACGCTCTTGCCGCCCTTGTCGGGCATGTCGACCTGCTCCTGCCGGAACGGCTTGCCGTACAGCGCACTGACGCTGTCGGCCGCGGCCTGCTGCGAGTTGGCGCCGGCGGTCGGCACCACCAGGCCGACCAGCGCGTTGCGGTCGACAAAGGCCAGCACAAAGGGGCCGTCCATGAAGGACGGGCGCTGCGCACGCGGCACGCCGACCTGGCGCATCAGGCCATCGCCCTTCAGTTCGACACAGAATCCGGTGACATCGCGCCCATCGGGCGTGCGCTTGTCGGCACAGTCCGGCAAGGCCGGCAGCGGGTTGCCGATTTCCAGCATGGCCAGCAGCGGCGACAGCGCGCTGTTCCCGGCCTGGGCCTTGGCCGGTGCGGGTGCCGCCGGCTTGGCGGCAGGGACGGAAGCAGGGGCGGCAATGGCGCCGGCAGCGGCGCCCAGCAGGCCGGCAAGCGCCAGCCCGGCAACGGGGAATTTCAAATCGGACTCCTGGTGAACGGCTCCGGGTTGGAGCCAGCCCCGGCCGGGTTGTTCCTGCGCAGCGTGTGATCGTGACGAAAAGATCACTGGCAGCCGCGCCGGCAAGGGGCGAGCGGTAGCTTACCCCATGGCCCCGGCGGCGCAGGCACTTACGGCATTCGGCGGGATCAGCCGGCAGGCGCCTTGCGCACCAGCGCCAACGCCTCGCGCCGGAACACGTGGCCCACCTGGTGGTAGAACGGGTGCGGCGAGAATTGCCGCGAGATAAACGACGCCAGCAGCGACGCCGCCAGCAGGAAGACCGTCAGGTCCTGCGTGCGCGTCATCTCCATCACGATCACGCTGGCGGTAATCGGCGCCTGCGTGGCCGCGGCCAGGAAGGCCGCCATCGAGACCAGCGCCAGCACGCGCGGCTCGGCCATGCCGGTGACGAAGTGCGCGACGTTTTCGCCGATGCCCGCGCCGACCGCCAGCGCCGGCGTGAAGATGCCGCCCGGGATGCCGGCGAAGTACGACACCACGGTGGCCACCAGCTTGGCGATGCCGAACCACAGCGTGGCATGCGATTCGCCGTTGATCAGTGCCGCGGCCTGCTCATAGCCGGTGCCGAAGGTCGCGCCCGCGGTAGCCCAGCCGATAACGGCCACCACCAGCCCGCAGCCAAAGGCCACCCACACCGGATGCCGCACCGGCCAGTCGCGCCACGCCGCGGGCAACAGCGCCGGCACGCCGCCCTTGAGCGCCTTGGCGAACAGGCCGCCCAGCACGCCGGTGACAACGGCACACAGCAGCACCGGGCCCCAGGCTTCATGCAGCGCCAGCATCGGCACCTTGACCACGAAATACGGGTTGTTGCCCAGCACCGCCAGCGACACAAAACCGGCAGTCAGCACGCCCGACAGCACCAGCCGGTCCCAGCGCACCGCGGTGCCCCGGCCCAGTTCTTCAATGGCGAACACCACCCCGGCCAGCGGCGTGTTGAACGCCGCCGCCAGGCCGCCGGCGGCGCCCGCGGCGATCAGCGCATTGGGATGGAAGCCGATGCGAAAGCGCAGCTTCTCCTGGCACCAGCGGCCCCAGGCCAGCATGGCCGCGGCACCCACCTGCACCGACGGCCCCTCGCGCCCGACCGAGGCGCCTGCCAGCAGCGCCGCGGCGGTCAGCACCACCTTCCACATCGACTGGCGCAACGACACCAGCACCGTCTGCGCCGGCCCCGACGGCGGCAGCGTGACCGCCGCGATCACCTGGGGGATGCCGCTGCCGCGCGCCTGCGGCGCCAGCCGGATCGTCAGCCAGCGCAGCGCGGCCAGCCCGAACGGCAGCATCACAAAGGCCAGCCACGGCGTGGCCTGGGTCAGGTGGTGGTTCCAGCGCAGCGCCACTTCGGCGATCCACGCGAACACCAGCGAGAACAGCCCGACGCAGCCGGCGCCAAACATGAACACCGCATAGCGCAGGGTGGTGCGCGAGATGCGCCCGGCCTGGCGCGACTTGCGCCACGCCGCCAGGCGGGCGCGGCGGCTGATCTGGTTCAGCAGGCGGGGATCGGGAGGCGGGATACCGGCATCGGGGCGTGCCCCGGAGTCCGGGCTGGCGTCCGGATCGGTGGAAGAAGAAACGGGAGGCTTGGGATCGTTGGGCTCGCGATCGGTCATGACTGGGGCGTGGCGTAGGCATCCGGCGCGGCGCGTGGTGCACGCGTGCGCCGGAATGACTTCGAACTATACGCCCATCGCCATCGCACCAAACCCTGGGCTCAGTCCAGCGAAATGTTGTTCGCCTTGATCACCTTGCCCCAATGCTCCCGGTCGGCCTCGATATAGCGGTCGATCTCGGCCTGCGTGCGCGGCTCCAGCACGACCAGCCCCAGGGCGCTGAAGGTGGCACGGAACTGCGCGTCCTTCAGCACGTGGGCGGCCGCGGCCTGCAGCTTTGCCACGGCCTCGGGCGGCGTTTGCGCGGGCACCGCCAGGCCGAACCAGGTGGCGGCCTGGAAGTTGGGATAGCCGCTTTCCGCCACGGTCGGTACGTTGGGCAGCACCTCCAGCCGGGTGCGGCCGGTGACCGCCAGTGCCTTGAGCTTGCCTGCCTTGATATGCGGCAGCGAGGTGCTGACCACATCCACCATCAGCTGCACATCGTTGGCCAGCAGCGCCGACAGCGCCGGGGCGCTGCCGTTGTAGGGCACATGGGTGACACTGATGCCCAGCTCGGTCTTGAGCATTTCGGTGGCCAGCTGGAGCGCGTTGCCCAGGCCGACCGAGCCATAGTTGAGCTTGCCGCCCGCGGCCTTGGCATAGGCCGCGAACTCGCGGAGATTGCTGGCCGGCACCTTGCTGTTGGTCACCACCACCAGCGGCACCTCGGCGCCAATGCTGAAGATCCTGAAGTCCTTGGGCGGATCGTAGTTGATCTTCTTGTACAGCATCGGGTTGAGCACCATGCTGCCGTTGGTGGCCAGTACCATGGTGTAGCCGTCCGCCGGCGCGCGCGCCACGCTGGTGGTGCCGATCATGGTGGCCGCGCCGGGGCGGTTTTCCACCACCACGGCCTGGCCCAGCTGGCGCGACATGCCGTCGGCCAGCGCGCGGCCGAACTGGTCGGTCGAGCCGCCGGGCGTGTAGGGCACCACCAGCTTGATCGGGTGGTCGGGATAGGCGGCCTGCGCGGCCCCGCCCCACATGGCCAGCGCGCACCCCGCGCCGGCCGCCATCGCGGCGAGCCAGGCGCGCCGTCCGCTCGGTTGGTTCTGCATCGCGTCTCCTCCTGTTGTTATCGGTCGTGATCCATGCAGGCCGGGCTGGCGCTCAGACGCGGCGCTGGCGGCCTTCCCAGTATCGGTCACGCAGCCGGCGCTTGGCGAGCTTGCCGGTTTCATCGCGCGGCAGCTGCGCCTCGACCACGATGCTGCGCGGCACCTTGAAGCCCGACAGCCGCTGGCGCAGCCAGTCGATCACCTCGGCCTCGCGGATCTCCACGCCTGGCATGGGCTGCACCATGCCCAGCAGGCGCTCGCCGTATTCGTCGTCGGGGATGCCGAACACCACGCAGTCGGCCACGCCGGGGTAGCGCACCAGCTCATGCTCGATCTCGGCCGGGTAGATGTTCACGCCGCCGGAGATCACCATGTCCGAGGCGCGGTCGCAGATAAACAGGTAGCCGTCGGCGTCGACATAGCCCATGTCACCCAGCGTCACCAGCCCGCCGCGGTCGATGGCGGCGCGCGCGGCGTCATTGTTGCGGTAGCTGAAGTCGGGGTAAGCCGGCTGGCGCACGTAGACCAGGCCGATCTCGCCCGGCGCGCACTGGCGGCCGTTCTCGTCGAGGATGCGCAGCTGCGCGTCATCCACCGGCTTGCCCGCGGTCCCCGGGCGCGCGGCGGCATCGGCCGGCGTGGCCACGGTGATCATGCCGGCTTCGCTGGAGGCGTAGGTTTCATGGATCACCGGGCCCAGCCATTCCAGCATCGCGCGCTTGACGTCGGGCGAGCACGGCGAGCCGGTGGAGGCGACGAAGCGGATCGAAGACAGGTCGTACTTCGCGCGCACCTCGGGAGGCAGCTTGAGCAGGCGCACGTACATGATCGGCACCAGGTAGAGCACGTCGATGCGGTGCTTCTCGACCAGCGCCAGCACCTGCTCGGCGTCAAAGCGCGGCGTGAGCACCAGGCGTTCGGCCATCTGCAGCGCGTTCTGGATAAACGAGCCCGGCGCGCTGTGGTACAGCGGCGCTGACATCAGCGCGCGGCAGCCCGGCTCGAGGCCGTAGGTCTGCCGCACCACCGAGCGCATGCGCGCAAGCTGTTCCTCCAGCCGGTCCAGCGGCAGCGGCTGGCGCACCACGCCCTTGGGCCGGCCGGTGGTGCCGGAGGTGTAGGCCATATGGCCGCGCGGCGCCACGCGCGGGCCGTCGTAGGCCGGCTGCTGCGCCAGCCAGCTTTCATAGTCGATGGCGCCTTCGGCGGGGCCGCCCACCGACAGCACCGCCATGCCGGCCGGCACGGCGTCGCGCACGGCGGGCAGCAGGTCGGCCTGCACCAGCAGCACCTTGGCGCCGCTGTCGGTCAGCAGGAAGCGCACTTCCTCGGCGGTGAAGTGCCAGTTGATCGGGCAGTAGTAGCAGCCGGCGGTACGGCAGGCATGGACCACGTCGGCATAGGCCGGGTCGTTGCGCAGCAGCACGGCGACCACGTCGCCCTCCTGCACGCCCAGCGCGCGCAGGCCGCCGGCCAGGCGGGCGCCGCGCGCCAGCAGTGCTTCGCCGTTGCGGCGCATGTCTTCAAACCAGAGGTCCGTGGCCATCCGTTGTCTCCTGTATGCGATCCGTTCTGTCAGCCGACCACTGTATCGGCGTAGCCATGGATCGACAATCACGCGCATCGGAATCACAATGTTGCACCAGACGCGACAATCCTGCAGGCAATCCCCGATGGACCTTAACCTGATCCAGGCCTTCGTCGACATCGTCGATGCGGGCAACCTGGCCGAAGCCGGCCGGCGCCGCGGCGTGACGCGCTCGCAGGTCAGCCGCCAGCTGCGTGAGCTGGAGCACCAGGCCGGCGCCCAACTGCTGCGCCGGACCACGCGCCGGCTGGAACTGACCGAACCCGGCCATGCCCTGTACCAGCATGGCGTGCGCATCCTGCAGGAAGTGGCCTCGGCGCAGGCCGAGATCGACAGCCTGGGCCAGACCCTGCGCGGCCACGTGCGCGTGAGCGTGCCCACCGGGCTGGGCGATGCCTATATCGCGCCGCTGCTGCTGCAGTTTGCACAGAAGCACCCCGGCATCACGCTGCGTGTGTTCTTTGCCAACCGCGTCAACGACCTGATCGCGGCCGAGATCGATGTCGCGCTGAAGGTCACCTCAGCGCCGCCACTGGATCACGTGGCGCGTGAAATCTGCGACATCCGCTGGCAACTGTATGCATCGCCGGAGTACCTCGCAGGCATCCCGCCGATACAAGTGCCACCGGACCTGACCGGCTGTAACTTCCTGTGCCCGCCGTACCCGCCACGGCAGTTTCCGCTGTCGCTCTACCGCGACGGCCAGCGCGTGGACGTGGCACTGACGCCAAAGCTGCAGTCCGAACACTTCCTGTTCCTGGCGCGCGCCGTGCGCGAGGGCCACGGCATCGGCATGCTGCCGGTCTACATCGGCTGGGAGGAAGTGCGCACCGGCCGGCTGGTGCCGGTGCTGCCCGACTGGCGCCCGGAGGGGCTGGGCAACAAGCTCTTCATCATCACCACGCCCAACCTGCACCCGTCGATGGCCACCCGCGCGCTGATCGGGTTCCTGCGCGAGGAACTGGACAAGCTTGAGGTGTTCCACGACACGGTGGCGTAGCCGGCACCGCTGGCCGGTGAACGAACGCTTTCTGGACCCAGGGTCGCAGCCCGCCCTGCAAACTTTCGCTTTGCAAGCTATTCTCCAGAAAACTTGCATTTTGAAAGCAAGCCGACAGGACCACAACGGCGCAGACCATGCCCCCTACCGATTTCACCTCGATGCCCTGCCCCATCGCCCGCTCCATGGCCGTGCTGGGCGAACGCTGGGCCATCCTTGTGCTGCGCGAGGCCTTCTATGGCAGCACGCGCTTCGACGAGTTCGAACGCAATCTTGGCATCGCCCCCAACATCCTCAGCGCGCGGCTGAAGACGCTGGTGGCGCATGGGCTGCTGGCCCGCGTCACGCCCGAGGGCGGTGCTCGCCACGTCTACCAGCTGACCGACAAGGGCCGCGACTTCTTCCCCGCCTTTGTCGCGCTCAAGGCCTGGGCCGACCGCTGGATGACCGATGAAAAGGGTCCGCTGACGCTGCTGCGGGACCGCCGCACCGGCGCCGAGATTGCCGAGCCGGCGCTGGCGCGCGCCGACGGCAGCCCGATCACGCTGGACGATGTGCGCGTCTCGCCCGGCCCGGGCGCCGGCCGCTCCCTGCGGCAGCGCTTTGGCGAGGCCGAGACCATTGACGGGCAAGGAGAGAGCCGCCATGACTGACATGCGCGCATTGCCTGCGGGTGCCCTGCCCGCCGAGGCGGTACCGGCCACTGAAATTGCGCGCCGCATCGGCAAGCTGGCCGGTCCGACCGCGCTGATCGCCGTGCTGCAGGCCGCGGCCCAGTTGGTCGAGACCTGGCTGGCCGCGCGCCAGGGCACGGCGGCACTGGCCGGCTGGGCGGTGGTGCTGCCGTTTGCGCTGCTGCTGCAACAGATGTCGACTGGAGCGATGGGCGGCGGCGTGGTCGCGGCCATCGCCCGCGCGCTCGGCGCCAACAAGCGTGAGGAAGCGTCATCGCTGGTCATGCACGCGCTGCTGATCGCGGTGAGCGCCGGGCTGGCCTTCGCGGTGGTGCTGGCGGGCTTCCCGCGCGGCGTGCTGGGCGCGGTGGCCGGCGCCACGGCGGCGGAGGCCGCTGCCAACTATGCGATCTGGCTGTTCGGTGTCGGCGCCATTCCGGCGTGGCTGGCGAATACGCTGGCCTCGGTGCTGCGCGGCGGCGGCCGCCATGCACTGGCCGCACGCGTACTGGCGCTGATGTGGATCGCCTTCCCGGTGCTGTCGTGGCTGCTGGCCGAGCCTGCCGGCATGGGGCTGGCCGGCATCGGCGCCGCGCTGGCAGCGGTGTCGTGGGCCGCGGCGCTGGCCATGGCGATCGTAGTGGCACGCGGCGGCGCGGGCTTCGTGCCGGTGCTGCGGGTGCGGCCGTCGTGGGAGCTGTTCGCGCGCATCCTGTCGGTGGGCCTGGTGGCGTGCGCGCTGGCCTCGGTGGCCAACCTGACCACCATCCTGGTCACCGCGCAGCTGCGCCACCACGGCACCGCGGCGGTGGCGGCCTACGGCATCTCGGCGCGGCTGGAATTCCTGATGATCCCGTTGGCCTTTGGCGTGGGCTCGGCGCTGACCGCGCTGGTCGGCGGCGCCGTGGGTGCCGGCGACTGGCATACCGCCCGCCGCACGGCATGGGTCGGCGCGTTCCTGGCGCTGGTCATCGCCGGCACCGCTGGCACCGCCGTGGGCCTGGCGCCGGTGCGCTTTGCCAGCCTGTTCACCCATGACGCCGAAGTGATCGCCATCGCCGCGCGCGCCCTGTCATGGGTAGGGCCGGCCTTCGGCGGCTTCGGCCTGGGCATGGCACTGTACTTTGCCTCGATGGGCGCGGGCCGCATGCGCTGGCCGGCGGCCGCGGGGCTGTGCCGGATCGCGTTGGCGGTGGGCGGCGGCTGGCTGCTGGCCAATGTGTTCGGGATGGGGCTGGACGGGCATTTCCTGGGCGTGGCCCTGGGGATCACGGCCTACGGCGTGGTCACGGCGCTGGGGGTGCGGCAAGGAGAATGGTCGGCACGGTAGGTGCAAGGCGGCTGGCAACGCGCCGGCCTCCCCTGCTACCGTCTCAGGACCTTCGCATCTCCCTGCATGCCTGCCTCGCGCACATCCTGCGGCACCGACGGCCAGCCGCCGCCCAGCGACTTGTACAGCGCCGCGGTGCCGGTCAGCACATCCACCTGCCCCTGCACCGCCGCCAGCTGCGCGTTGAACAGCTTCTCCTGCGCCGTGGTGACCTCGAGGTAACTGGAATAGCCGCCCTCGTAGCGCGCGCTCGACTGGTCGGCATAGACCACCAGGCTCTTCTCCTGCTGGCGCAGGCTGACCAGGCGGTTGCGGGTCTCGAGGCCGTTGGACAGCGCGTTGTTGACGTCGGCCAGCGCCGCCAGCACGGTGCCCTGGTAGGCCAGCATGGCCTGCTCGCGCTGCGCCGAGGCGGTCTGCACCTGGCCGCGGATGGCGCCGCCCTGGAAGATCGGCTGGGTCAGGCCCGCGCCGAACCCCCACACCTGCGAGGCGCTGTGCCACAGCCCGGCCGGTGTGCTGGCGATGGCGCCGAACAGGCCGCTCAGGTTGACCGCCGGCAGGTACAGCGCCTGCGCCGCACCGAGCTGCGCATTGGCGGCAATGACGACTTGCTCGGCCTGCAGCACATCGGGCCGGCGCGACAGCAGCGCCGCCGGCAGGTCAGCCCCCACGGGCGGTGGCTGCAGCTCGTTGACGGGCTTGCCGCGTTCGATCGGTCCGGGCGCCCGGCCCAGCAGCACCGACAACGCGTTTTCAGTCTGCATGATGGCGGTGCGTATCGGCGGGATGGACGCTTCCGTGGCATAGAAGTCGTCTTCCGCCTGTGACAGCTCCACCTGCGAGATCACCCCGCCCTCATAGCGTTGCCGGAAGATATCCAGCCCGTCCCCGCGCGACTTCAACGTCTGCTGCGCGATCTCCAGCTGCGCGTCCAGCCCGCGCAGCGTGGCATACCCCTGCACCACCGACGCCGCCAGCGACAGCACCACGCCGCGGCGGGCGTATTCGGCATTCCACAGGCTGGCCTCGGCGGCCTCGGCCTGGCGGCGGATGCGGCCCCACAGGTCGATCTCCCAGCTGGCATTGGCAAGCAGCTGGTAAGAATTGCGCGGCCCGTCCAGCGCCGCGAACGGCGTGCCGTTGAAGGTGCCCAGGCGCTGCCGCGCGGCTGACGCCGACAGGTTAACCTGCGGGAAGAAACCCGAGCGCGCCACCATCAGCTGGCCGCGGAACTCGTCGATCCGTGCCGCGGCGATGCGCACGTCGTAGCTGTTGTGCAGTGCGGTCTCCACCAGCCCGTTCAGCACCGGATCGCCAAAGCTGTCCCACCAGGCACTGTCCGCGGCGATCGACAGCACGCCGGTGTCGATACGGTACTGCGCCGGATCGGGCGTCTGCGGCCGCTGGTAGTTAGGGCCGATGGCGCAGCCGCCGAGCGCCACCGCCAGGCAGGCCGCGGCCAGCTTGCGGCACGCGCTCATGATGGCTCTCCCGCTGTCGGCGTGGTGGGTGGCGCGGTCGGCGTGGCATCGGCCTTCGACTTGGGCTTGCGCTCGGCCATGACCTCCAGCCCCCAGAAGAACATCGGGATGAAGAACAACGCGATCACTGTGGCCCCCAGCATGCCGCCGATCACGCCCGTGCCCAGCGATTGCCGGCTCGCCGCCGAGGCGCCGCTCGCGATGGCCAGCGGCACGCAGCCCAGGATGAATGCCAGCGAGGTCATGATGATCGGCCGCAGGCGCAGCTTGGCGGCGTGAATGGCCGCATCATAGGCGCTGAGCCCTTCCTTCTCCCGCATTTCCACCGCGAACTCGAAGATCAGGATGGCGTTCTTGGCCGCCAGCGCGATCAGCACGGTCAGGCCGATCTGGAAATAGACGTCGTTCAGCATGCCGCGCATCAGGATGGCCAGCAGTGCGCCAAACAGCGCGAACGGCACGGCCAGCAGTACCCCGAGCGGCAAGGACCATTTCTCGTACTGCGCCGCCAGGATCAGGAACACCATCAGCAAGGCAAAAGCGAAGACGTACACGGCCGTGGAGCCCGCGGTCTTCTCCTCGTAGGCCTGCCCGCTCCATGCGTATGCATACCCCGGCCCGAGCACCTCCTGCGCGATTTCCTCCATCGCCGCGATCGCCTGCCCCGAGCTGTAGCCGGGTGCGGCGTCGCCCATGATCTTGGCCGCTGGGAAGTTGTTGAAGCGCGTGACGATATCGGCCCCAGGGATGTATTTGGTGGTGGTCACCGCCTTGATCGGCACCATCTCACCCTTGCTGTTGCGCACGTAGACGTTGTCCAGGTCCTCGGGCCGCGAGCGGTACTTCGGCTCGGCCTGCAGGATCACCTGGAAGAGCCGGCTGTTCTTCGGGAACTGGCTCACGTACAGCGAACCGAACATGGTCTGCAGCGCGGAGTACACCGACTCCACCGGCACGCCCTGCGTTTCGGAGCGCTCGCGGTCGACCTCCACCAGGAACTGGCGCGAGCGGGAATTGATGGTGGAGTTCACGCCGGTCAGCTCCGGCCGCTGGTGCGCCTTGGCAATGAACTGGTGCACCTTCTCCTCGAGCTGCTGGTAGGTGCCGTCCGCCGTGCTTTGCAGCCAGAACTCGAAGCCGCCGGTAGTACCCAAGCCCGGGATGGAAGGCGGATTGATGGGAATGGCCACGCCGTCCTGGTAGGTGGAGAACTCCTTCTTGGCCTTGAGGATCAGGTCCTCCGCGCTCTCGCCCGGGCCGCGCTCGCCAAAGCCCTTGAGCGTGATGAACAGCGTGCCCGCATTGGCCTTGTTCTGGGAATCGATCAGGCTGTAGCCATCCACCGTCGCCACCGAGGATACGCCGGGCTGCCTGGCCAGCCACGCTTCGGCCCGCGCTGACAGATTGCCGGTGCGGTCAAGGCTGGCGGCATCCGGCATCACCACGGCACCGAACAGGTAGCCCTGGTCCTCCACCGGCAGGAACGAACCCGGAATGCGCATGAACATCAGCACACTGACCGCCACCATCGCGATGATGATGGCGATCGACATCACGGTGCGCTTGATGACAACCTGCAGCGACTTGTCATAGCCGCCCACCAGCCGGTCGAACGAATTGTTGAACCAGGTGAAGAAGCGGTTCTTCTTGTGCTCGCCAGGCTTGAGCAGGATGGCCGCCATCGCCGGCGACAGCGTCAGCGCCACCACGCCCGACAGCACCACCGACACCGCGATCGTGACCGCAAACTGCTTATAGAGCTGCCCCGTAATACCCGACAGGAAGGCCACCGGGATGAACACGGCCAGCAGCACCAGCACAATGGCGACCACGGGTCCGCTGACCTCGTCCATCGCCTTCTTGGCGGCCTCCTTGGGTGGCAGCTTGAACTCGACCATGTTGCGCTCGACGTTCTCTATCACCACGATGGCGTCGTCCACCACGATGCCGATCGCCAGCACCATGCCGAACAAGGTCAGCATGTTCACCGAGAAGCCGAACGCGCTCATGCCGACAAAGGCGCCGATGATCGACACCGGCACGGCCAGGATCGGCACCAGGGTGGCGCGAAAGCTTTGCAGGAACAGGTACACGACCAGGATCACCAGGATCACAGCATCGCGCAGCGTATGCACCACCTCGTCGATCGACTCCTGCACGAAGTTGGTCGTGTCCAGTGCGATTTCATACTCCAGCCCGGGCGGGAAGCTCTTCTTCAGTTCAGCCAGCGAGGCGCGCACCTGCTTCGACACGTCCAGTGCGTTAGCGCCTGGCTGCTGGTAGACCGCCATCAGCGTGGCGGTCTTGCCCTTGTAGCGGCTGCGCAGCGAATAATCCTTGGAGCCGAGCTCCGCGTGCCCGATATCCTTGAGACGCACCAGCGCCGCGTCGCCGGACTGCGCGCGCAAGATCATGTTGTCGAACTCGGCGGGCTCGGTCATGCGGCCCTTGGTCGCGATCGGGAAGGTCTGCTGGACCGGGCCGGCCGTGGGTGACTGCCCGATGCGTCCGGCCGAAAACTGCTGGTTCTGGTTGGCGACCGCGTTCTTCACGTCCTCGGTGGTGATGCCGAGCGACGCCATGCGGTCCGGCTTCAGCCAGACGCGCATGGCGTAGTCCGGGCTGCCGAAGATGGAAGACTGGTTGGCGCCGGGAATGCGCTTGAGTGCGTCCAGCACGTAGATGTTGGCGTAGTTGCCGACAAAGGTCTGGTCGTAGCTGTTGTCCGGCGAGAAGATGGCGATCACCATCATGAACGCCGACGAGCGCTTCTGCACCGACACGCCCTGCGCCGTCACCGCTTCGGGCAGCGTTGGCAGCGCCAGGTTGACGCGGTTCTGCACGTCCACCTGCGCCAGTTCCGGATCGGTGCCGATCTCGAAGTATGTGGTCAGCGTCAGGTCACCCGTCGAGGAACTCGTCGAGTTCATGTACATCATCCGGTCCGCGCCGTTGACCTGCTGCTCGATCGGCGCGGCCACGTTCTGCGCGACCACCTCCGCGCTGGCGCCGGGGTACTTCGTGGTGACGGTGATCGACGGTGGCGTGATGTCCGGGAACTGGGCGATCGGCAGCTTGGTCAGCGCCACCAGCCCGCCCACGGTGATGATGATGGAGACGACCGACGCAAAGATGGGCCGGTCAATGAAAAAATGGGCAAGCTTCATGGCTTGCCTCCCGCCGCTGCCGCTGCCCCCGACGCCGGCGCAGCAGGCGCAGCAGGCGCAGCAGGCGCAGCAGGCGCAGCAGGCGCGGCCGGCGCGCCGCTGGCCGCGGCGTGCGCAACGCCCGGCCCGGCCTGCATCGCCTTGACGGGCGCCCCCGGCGCCAGGCGCAGCGTGCCGCTCACGGCGACGCGCTCGCCGGGCTTCAGCCCGGACCGCACCACCCAGTTGTTGCCGGTCCACTCGCCCACGTCCACCACCCGCTGCTGCGCCTTGTTGTCGGGCCCGACGATCCAGACCATCTGGCCGCGCTGGGTCTGGACAATCGCCTCCTGCGGCACCGCGATGGCCTTCGTGCGCATCGCGCCATGCACCTTCACCCGCACGAACTGGCCGGGCCGCAATGTGCCTTCCGGGTTGGCCACCTCGGCACGGACCAGGTAGGTGCCGGTTTCCGCATTGAACGACGCATCCGCAAAGGCGATCCGCCCGTGGTTCGGGAACTCCCGGCCGTCCGCCATTACCACCACGATATCGAATGCGTCCTGTTCCGGGTACTTGATGGCGCCTGACGCCCGCTCGCCCTGCATCTTCAGGACTTCATTCTCTGACAGGCTGAAGTTGACCCACATGGGATCCAGCTTGGCCACGTAGGTCAGCAGGCTGTTGCTGGGATCGATGTATGAGCCCGCCTGCCGCTTGGCAAAGCTTGACAGCCCCGCCACGGGTGACTTGATCGTCGTATAGCCCAGGTTTAGTCTGGCGCTGATCACATTGGCGCGTGCCGCCTCCACGGCGGCGGCGGCGGCGTGGGCCTTGCCGGTGGCGTCATCCAGGTCGCGCTGGCTCAGGGCGTTGCGCTCGGCCAGCGGGCGCACGCGCTTGAGGTCGGCCTGGGCCGTGGTCAGGCGCGCCTGCTGCTGCGCCAGTTCCGCCTCGGCGGCCTGCAGGGTGGCCTGGAACGGCTTGGGATCCATCAGGAACAGGGTCTCTCCGGCCTTGACCAGGGCGCCTTCGGTGTAGACACGCTTGTCCAGGAAGCCACTCACCCGGGCACGGATTTCCACCTGCTGCGAACTCTGCGTCTGGCCGACAAAGTCATAGACGATGGGCACGTCGCGCAGCGCCACGGTGATCACGCTGACTTCCGCCGCAGGCGGCGCCTGCGCTGCCGGTTTGTCCTTGCCGCAGGCTGCCAGCGTCATTGCGCAGGCAAGCCAGAGCGCGCCGCGCCAGTAGAAAGCAGTGTTCACAGATCCCTCTCCCGCCATAGTTATGCATGCGATCTCTGCGCGCGCACGCCGGGGGGCTGGCAACGTTCCGTCGCGCCGTACCAGCGGCCGCGCTCGCGTCTTCTCCGGCAGGGTAAGGCCCGGCTCGGCAAGCGCCAATTCAATTCTTTTGTGGGCGTCTTTACTGCTTTCGAGTGCACCGTGTCAGCGGCGGAACCCGCCATGGAACCCGCCGCCGCGCAAACCCCCGGCACGGCCACCAAAGCCGCCGCCGAAGCCGCGCCCCTGCCACTGCTGGGCCGTGCCCTGGAAGCGCTGCTGGCCGGTTTCGCGCGCCTGGCGCTGCTGCTCCAGCCTGGCGGTCGTGTCGTTGTTGGGCTGCGCCGGCTCCCAACCACTGGCGGTGTGCTTCTGCCAGCCGTTGTCGGTGTGCTGGTACACCGAGCCGTCGTGGCCGGCATACACGTTGCCGTTGTTCCACACCACCGCATTGTTCTTGTCCGGATTGGCGACAAAGCCACGGCTGCCGGCGGTGTGCTGGCCGGTCTGCGTATTGCCGGCAATGCCCGCCTCGGCCGCGCCGACGCGGCCGGTCTGCGCGTTGTAGCCCGCCGCCTGGCGGCCGGCGGCATAGTTGCCGGTGTAGGTGTTGCCGGCCACGCCGCCGCGCGCCGCGGCCTCGCGCCCGGTCGACGGATTGGCGAACGAGCCCTGGCGGCCCGCCGCATAGTTGCCGGAATAGGGATTGAACGCCGCACCGCGGCTGCCCTGGTAGCGCGCCCCGGTGGCCGGGTTGTAGCCGGCGCCGGCGGTGCCGCGCCATTCGGTGCCGGTCCAGGCATTCCAGCCCTGGGCGTGGGTCACGGTGCCCTGGCCCCAGCGTCCGTAGAAATTGGCCTGGTTCACGTTGACGTAGTTCCAGTTGTACGCGCCGCCCCACCAATAAGGGCCCCAGTACGGCGACGCCGCCCCCCAGAACGCGCCGGCGGCGAAGCCGAAGGCAAAGCCCTCGGCCATGCCGATGCCAAAGCCGGCGCCATAGCCATAGGTGGCCGGGTAGCCGTAGTAGACCGCACCCACATAGGGCGGATAGACATAGCCGGTGCCGTACACGACCGTGCCGTCGGCGCTGACCACCACGCCCATATAGCCGGGGGTATAGCCCACCACCACCGTCTCCGGCGTGACCGAGTAGATGCGCACGTAGGTCACGTAGTACACCGGCGAAGTCGGCGGGATGGTGTAGATCGCCGACGGCACCTCGGTGGCCACATGCCACGGACCGGACGGTGCCGGCGCGGTGAACCAGACGCCGTTGGCGACCGCGTAGTAGTGGCTGCTGTCCACCTCGATCACCGGCGTGCCGCTGTTGACCGCGTAGCTGAGCGAAGTGCCGGTGATCGGCGTGAAGCGCGGCGCGCCGTCATACGCCACCGTCACGCTGGCCTTGCTGCGCGACACCGTGGCGGTCTGCGGGATGGTCGCGGCGATCTCGGCGTCGCGTGCCTGCGGCGTGCCAGGCACCGACACCAGCACATTGGCCTTGGGGTCGGTGGCCGGGATCTTGGCGAAGTCCGCCGGCAGCTGGCTGCCGGGCACGTACTCCCACGGTCCGGTCAGCATCGGCGCGCGAAACCAGCGGCCCGAGACCAGCACGTAATACTGGTTGGCGGCCGGATCGACAAAGACCGCGTGGTCGGCGTTGGACATCGTCAGCAGGCTGACACCGCTGACCGGCGTCATCTGTGGCGCACCGCTGGTAATGACCAGCTCGGTCGGCTGCGTGGCAAAGAGGATCGCCGGCGCCTTGGCCGGCCGCTTGCCGTCGGCCGGCAGCATCGTATCGGGCTTCATGCCGCCCGCCGCCTTGGTGGCAGCGCTCTCCAGCGCCTTGGGCACGGTCGTCATCACTTCCCAGGCGCCGCCGGCCGATTCGGAGCGATACCAGTAGCCGGCCGCCTTCAGGTGCAGCTCGCCGCCGGATTCGCGCAGCAGCAGCGCGCGGCTGTTCATCGCCCGTTCGTACTGCGTGCCCGGCACGGCGCGCCAGGACGGCTCGCCGTCGACCGGCACCAGCAGCGTCGGCGTGGTGGCAAAAAGGATCTGGGGCGCGTCATTGCGCACCGCCACGCGGCCAGCCCTGGCCAGTTGCTGCGATACCGCGTAGCTGGCCTGCAGCTGGTCCAGCGGCACCGTCAGCCCGTTGGCCGGCAGGCGCGACACCAGGGCCTGGCGCACCCGGTCAGCGGCGTCGGGCCGGGTCGGGACTTCGACGCTTTCCACCGTGATCCGGGTCAGCTGCACCAGCCCGGAGGGCTTGTCGATATCGCCGGTGGCCGAGAAATGCACCACGCCGTAGGTCGGCGAACCCGACTTCTCGCCCACCGCCACCGCCGCGCGCCCGGACAGCCGGTTGCCGTCCCAGGTCTCGATCTGGGGCTGGTACAGCTCCACATGATCGGTGGCGGCGTCAAAATTGCGCGGCCAGCTCAGGGCAGCCGCGGTTGGCCTGGACGGCGTGGCGGCCTGCGGGCTGACTGGGGCGAGTGCAAGCCAGGCCGCGGCGATCAGGGCGCTGGTCTGCTTCAGGCGAAAAGACATCAGTTTCTCCGGGAGAAAGCCGCCTGCGCCGGCGGGCCGGCACCGCGGGCACGATGCTGCACAACAGGCGGCCCATCCCGCGAATCTAAATTAGGCCGCAAAGGCGAACAATCTGATTCGAAAACATTCAGGATCTGCCAGAAAAAAGACAGATCAGCCGGGGGCATGAAGCATGCGTGGCATCGACCTCGTGGCGGCGGGCCGCCATGTCAAGCCGCAATGCGCCATTGCGACGCGCCCAGGCGAGGCGGGTGTGCATCTTGCTTGGCCTGACGCCACCGCCCCGCCCCCTTGAAGGCGGCACGCCCCGGCCTCATCTTCCAAGACTCCACCCTGCCCCCGCCCCCATGCCTCCACGCACCACCATCCTGACCGCCGCCCTCCTGACAGCCCTGCTGCACGGCTATATCGGGCTGCGCCTGCTGCCGGCGATGCCGGTGCCGATGGCGGTCAAGGCATTGGCCGTCGCCTGGCTGGCCCTCTCCTGCGCCCTGCTGCCGGCCGGGCTGCTGGCGCGGCGCATCAGCCAGCCGTGGTCGGACCTGGTTTCCTGGATCGGCATGCTGGCGATGGGATTCTTCTCATCCCTGCTGGTGCTGACGCTGGTACGCGACGTGGCGCTGGCGGCGGCCTGGCTGGCCGGGCAACTGCTGGGCTGGCAGGCGCCCGGCCTGTCCGCGGGCAGTGCCGTGGCGGTGCCGCTGCTGGCGCTGCTGGTCACGCTGGCGGGCTATCTCAATGCCCGCCGGCTGGCGCGCGTGGTCGAAGTCGACGTGCCCGTGCCCGGCCTGCCTGACGCCCTGCACGGTTTCACCATCGCCCAGATCAGCGACATCCATGTCGGGCCCACCATCAAGCGGCCCTACCTCGACCGCATCGTCGACCGCGTCAACAGCCTGCAGGCCGACGCCGTCGCCATCACCGGCGACCTGGTCGACGGCACCGTGCGCGAGCTGTCCGCCCACACCGGGCCGCTGGCCCGGCTGCAGGCGCGCCATGGTACCTACTTCGTCACCGGCAACCATGAGTACTACTCTGGCGCGGACCCGTGGATCATTGAGCTGCGCCGCCTGGGCGTGCGCGTGCTGATGAACGAACACGTGGTGCTGCAGCACGACGGCGGCGCGCTGGTGCTGGCCGGCGTGACCGACTACTCCGCCGGCCGCTTCCACGAAAGCCACCGCAGCGACCCGCACCGCGCCATCGCCGGCGCCCCGGCACACGCCGGCGCGCGCGTGCTGCTGGCCCACCAGCCACGCACGGCCTCCGCCGCGGCGGAGGCCGGTTTCGACCTGCAGTTGTCCGGCCATACCCACGGCGGCCAGTTCTGGCCGTGGAACCTGTTCGTGCCGATGCAGCAGCCCTACACCGCCGGACTGGTGCGGCATGGTTCGCTGTGGGTTTATATCAGCCGTGGCACCGGGTATTGGGGGCCGCCGAAGCGGTTCGGGGCGCCGTCGGAGATTACGCGGGTGAGGTTGGTGAAAGCGGGCTAGGAAATTGCCGTGGAAGGCCGAAGAAAGGCCGCAGGCATGGCGCAGCAAAAAGCCCCGCTCATTTTGAGTCGGGGCTTTTGATTTTTGCGCGGATACTCACCGCAGGCGGCGCTCGGGGCGTATGGGTCTTACTTGCCCTTCAGGTTCATCGAGCTGAATGCCTTTCGAGCCAAGTCAGAGATGCGTTTCTTGTTCCGCCTTAGCTCGGCGATTTTGGATTTCGTCAACGTACGGAAACCGATGAGGTAACCCGCTTCATGTTTGCTCCCCTCTCCCGCTTGCGGGAGAGGGGCAGGGGGAGAGGGCCGGCGCTTGGCAAGCATCGTTGCGCCTAACTTCGTGGAGACTCCTGCCCTCTACTTCGTCAGCAGCGTCGCCTGGCCAACCTCACTCAGCAGCCAATCACCGCGCAATCGGCTTATACCGAATCCGCTTGGGCTTGGCCCCTTCCTCACCCAGCCGGCGCTTCTTGTCCGCCTCGTACTCCTGGTAGTTGCCCGGGAAGAACTCCACATGCGAGTCGCCCTCGAACGCCAGGATGTGGGTAGCAATCCGGTCCAGGAACCAGCGATCGTGGGAGATCACCATCACGCAGCCCGCGAACTCAAGCAGCGCGTCTTCCAGCGCCCGCAGCGTTTCCACGTCGAGGTCGTTGGACGGTTCGTCCAGCAGCAGCACATTGCCGCCGGCGATCAGGGTCTTGGCCATGTGCAGGCGGCCGCGTTCACCGCCCGAGAGCGTGCCGACCTGCTTCTGCTGGTCGCCGCCCTTGAAGTTGAAGCGGCCGATATAGGCGCGCGACGGCGTTTCGTACCGGCCCACCGTCAGGATGTCGGAGCCGCCCGAGATCTCTTCGAACACGGTCTTGGTGCCGTCCAGCGCGTCGCGGCTCTGGTCGACGAAGGCCATCTTCACGGTCGGCCCGATCTTGATCTCGCCGCTGTCTGGCTGTTCCTTGCCCGTCAGCATCTTGAAGAAGGTCGACTTGCCGGCGCCGTTGGGGCCGATGATGCCGACGATCGCGCCCGGCGGCACCTTGAAGCTGAGGTTGTCGATCAGCAGGCGGTCGCCATAGCCCTTGCTCACGCCGTCGAACTCGATCACTTCGTTGCCCAGGCGCTCACCCACGGGGATGAAGATTTCCTGGGTTTCGTTGCGCTTCTGGTAGTCCTGGCTGTTGAGCTCGTCAAAGCGGGCCAGACGCGCCTTGGACTTGGCCTGGCGGCCCTTGGGGTTCTGGCGCACCCACTCCAGTTCCTTGTGCAGCGCCTTCTGGCGGGCCGACTCGCTGGCCTCTTCCTGCTTCAGGCGCGCTTCCTTCTGGTCCAGCCACGAGCTGTAGTTGCCCTTCCAGGGGATACCCTGGCCGCGGTCCAGTTCCAGGATCCACTCGGCGGCGTTGTCCAGGAAGTAGCGGTCGTGGGTCACGGCCACCACGGTGCCCGGGAAGCGCGTCAGGAATTGCTCCAGCCATTCCACCGACTCCGCGTCCAGGTGGTTGGTCGGCTCATCCAGCAGCAGCATGTCGGGGCGCGACAGCAGCAGGCGGCACAGCGCCACTCGGCGCTTTTCACCGCCGGAAAGATGCTCGATCTTGGCGTCCCACGGCGGCAGGCGCAGCGCGTCGGCGGCGATTTCCAGCTGCAGCTCGACGTTGTTGCCGTCGCTGGCGGCCAGGATGGCTTCGTACTTGGCCTGGTCGGCGGCCAGCGCGTCGAAGTCGGCGTCCGGCTCGGCATAGGCCGCGTAGATCTCGTCGAGCTTCTTGCGCGCTTCGAACACGCCACCCAGGGCCTCTTCCACCGACTCGCGCACGGTCTGCTCGGGGTTGAGCTGCGGTTCCTGCGGCAGGTAGCCGATGTTCAGGTTCGGCATCGGCGTGGCTTCGCCCTCGATTTCCTTGTCGAGGCCGGCCATGATCTTGAGTACCGTGGACTTGCCCGAGCCGTTCAGGCCGAGCACGCCGATCTTGGCGCCGGGGAAGAACGACAGCGAGATGTCCTTCAGGATGTGACGCTTGGGCGGGACGATCTTGCCCACGCGGTTCATGGTGAAAACGTACTGTGCCATGGGTGCGTGTTGGAGGGTTGTTCGGGAATGGCGGGAGTGTATCAGGCAGGCGCGGCGCGCTGAGGCGCTCCTGCTCGATTCCGCCCTGGCCGGTACAATGACAGGTTCGATTTTTGCCGATTTCCCGAGCCATCGCCATGAGCAGACCCGCCCTGACCCTGAAGTTCAAGTGCAAGAAGTGCACCAAACCCGTCACGCTGTACCTGCAGAAGACGTCGGCCTGCTCGCACATCACCCCATACCAGGGCTTCTGCAAGTGCGGCGAGATGATGCGCCACGCCACCGGCGACAAGGACGCGGTCGAGTCCTTCGTCAACTCGCTGGACAACAGCTGGATGCACCACCATCACCACCACTGAGCAGGCCACTGCCGTGAGTGAAACCTGGCGCCCCGCCGGCAAGGACCCGATGCGCTTCCTGGGCGGCTACCCGCCCGGCGTGCTGGAGCAGGTGCGCGAGCTGATCGCCGCCGGCCGGCTCGGGGACCATCTCGCCCGGCGCTACCCCGGGCGCCATACCGTGCAGACCGACCGCGCGCTGTACGAATACACCACGGACATCAAGCAGGAATACCTGCGCAGCGCGCCGCCGCTGCACAAGGTCGGCTTCGATGCGCGCCTCGATTCAGCCCAGCGTGCGCTGGGCCTGCACACCGCGATCTCGCGCGTGCAGGGCGGCAAGCTCAAGGCCAAGAAGGAAATCCGCGTGGCCTCGCTGTTCAAGGAAGCGCCGCCGGAATTCCTGCGCATGATCGTCGTGCATGAGCTCGCCCACCTGAAGCAGAGCGATCACGACAAGGCCTTCTACCGGCTCTGCGAACACATGGAGCCGCGCTACCACCAGCTGGAATTCGACACCCGCCTGTGGCTGGCGTGGCGCGAACTGGACAAGGCGGGGACGGCGGCCGCCCCCGCCCCGGCAATTACTCAGTCGCAGGCGTAGCGCGAGCTGCCGTCCAGGTTGGCCGGCATCACCAGCGTGCGCAGGTTCGCTGCCCTGGCCGCGGCACACAGCGCATTGCGCTGGGACACGGTCTTGTACCTCGACTTGTACTCGATGTTGAAGACCGCCTTGCCCTGGCCGGTGAACGCCGAATAGGCGCCGCACTCCTGGTACTGGAAACACTGCTCGTTGACGGCGAAATCAAAGTCCGCCGCCAGCTGCCCGACCTGGTCGATATCGTTTTTCAGGCCGATGGCAAGGCCGCGCGCATGCGCCTCGGTCGCCAGGAAGCGGTTGTAGTCCAGCTGCGTGTCGGCCGTCAGCGGCAGACCCGTGCTGTTGGTATAGCCGTCGACATTGTCCGCATCCACGCCATCGCAGCGCTTGGACACGGCCAGGTCCATGCGCGCCTGCATGATCCGGCGCACGTTGGCCGAGCGCGTATCCACCCAGCGCTCGCCGGCCCAGCCCGACAGCGGGCTGCCCAGATCGCTCGCGGTGAACTGGCTGTAGTCCGGACGCCAGTCTTCCGCGCTGCCGGCCGAGAAATAGCAGACCACGCGCTGGCCCTTGGCGTGCAGCGCGTCGATGGTGGCCTGCGGCGTGTCGAACAGGTCGAAGTCGTACATCACGACCGGGTAGCTGGTATTGAGCTTGCCGGTGAGCTGGATCTGCCAGGTGTCGGTGATCGCGGGCATCCAGCGCGTGGTTGTGCTGGTGACGGTGGTAGCCGTGGTGCCGTACTTTGTGGCTTCCATTGCCGTTGCTGCGGCCGGCGACGCCATCTCCGTCTCGCCCCCATCCCCGCCGCAGCCGCCCAGCGCCATTGACAACGCAACAGACAGCATGGCCCCCGCCATCACCGCATAGTTGCCGTGCATGTTTCCCCCCTTCCCCGTGATAAACCCCGTTCAAAGCCATCGGCCCGAGTTCTCCCTGCCCCGCGCCGGCGGACCTGCCACCGCGGTTAATGCAATGTAGCGGATTCGTACCATGGTTGGAATGCACGTGCGCCCGCTGTTCGTGCGGCGCAACACATGATGCGCTTGACGCAACGCTCAGGCGCTATGTATAAAGAGCGCGTGGGTAGAAGCGGTCGATTGGACAGCAGCGGTGCAATGCCGCGAGGTTCAACTGGAGATTGCTCACTGACGGAGTGGTTCGTCGGTGGCGCAGTGGTCCTACAGCTCCCCTGACAAAGACTCCCGATAGCAGCATGCAAGGCCGGCCCCGCGGCGTTGTTCGCGCATGCCCGCCGCATGCGTGTCCAACCTAGTCATTGTTAGGGGATCTCCCATGATCATCGACACCAGCTGTTATCCGACCAACCTGGTGGACCTGGCCTGGCGCCACGACGGCGACCCGTTCACCGGCGAGCGCCTGATCCGGATGATGGACGGCCCGTTCACCATCAACGGCAAGCCGCGCCGCATCGACAAAGCCTTTATCCAGCCTCCGCAGGGCAACACCATCTACACCTACACCGACGGCGTGAAGTCGGGCAGCGAGTCCATCGACGCGTACATGGCCTACACCGCGGAGATGGTGAAGAAGTACCCGGAACGCTTTATCGGCTGCTTCGTCTACAACCCGCGCTGCGGGGTGGAGAACGGCGTCAACGCCATGGAACACTACGTCAGGAAGCTGGGCTTCAAGATGGTCCAGTTCCAGGCCAACATGCATGCCTACCGCCCGGACCGCGCCCTCGACTGGCTGCGCCCGGCGCTGCAGAAGTGCGCCGAGCTGGGCGTGCTGGTCAAGCTGCATACCGGCGACGGCCCCTACAGCATCCCGACCGAATGGGTGCCGATGATGAAGGAGTTCCCTACGGTGAACTTCATCATGGCCCACTTCGGCGTGCAGACCGGCGGCGTGTATTGCTTCGAGCCGTTCCAGATGGCCATGGACATGCCCAACGTGTATTGCGAATCGGGCTGGTGCCTGCAGTCGCGCATCGTCGAGTTCGCCAAGGTGTTGCCGAAGCACAAGATCCTGTTCGGTTCCGACACCCCGCCCAACGAGCCCGGCATGTGGCTGCGCCTGCTGGAAGTGCTGTGCTTCGAGCCGCCCCAGGGCCTGAACCTGGATGAAGACACGCTGGAGAACTACCTCGGCAACAACGTCGCCCGGATGATCGGCCTGGAGCCGACCCCGGTCCCGCGCACGCTCGAAGAAGCGAAAGCGCGCCTGGCCGCGTAAGGCCAGCGCCCGCGCGCCAACGACAACGGACTCCGGAGCACACAACATGATTATCGATACCCATCTGCACCCGACCAATCTCGTCGACGAAGCCTGGCGCCACACCGGCGAGCCCTTCAACGGCGAGCGCATGCTCAAGATGATGGACGGCCCCTACATGATCAACGGCAAGCCGCGCCGCATCGACATGGGCTTTATCCAGCCGCCGCCGGGCAACACCGGCTACCGCGACGGCAACCGCCGCGGGCGCGAAGGCATCCGCGACTACATGGCCTATATCGCGGAGCTCTGCCAGAAGTACCCCGACCGCTTCATTGGCAACTTCACCTTCAACCCGCGCTGGGGCCCGGAAGAAGGCGCGCAGGAGCTGGAATTCCACGTCAAGGAGTACGGCTTCAAGATGCTGAAGCTGCATGCCAACATGCACGGCTACCGCCCCGACCGTGCGCTCGACTGGCTGCGCCCGGCGATGAAGGTCTGCGCCAAGTACAACGTGGTGGTGCTGATCCACACCGGCGACGGCCCGTACACGATCCCGACGATGTTCTACCCGATCATCCGCGAATTCCCCATGGTCAATTTCATCATCGGGCATTTCGGCATCCAGACCGGCGGCAACTACTCGTTCGAGGCGTTCTGGATGGCGATGGACACGCCCAACGTGTACTGCGAATCGGGCTGGTGCTTC
This sequence comes from Cupriavidus sp. UYPR2.512, assembly GCF_000379565.1. Taxonomy (NCBI): domain Bacteria; kingdom Pseudomonadati; phylum Pseudomonadota; class Betaproteobacteria; order Burkholderiales; family Burkholderiaceae; genus Cupriavidus; species Cupriavidus sp. UYPR2.512. The sequence continues at coordinate 112,334 of NZ_KB903162.1, forward strand.
CAGTCGCGCATCGTCGAGTTCGCGCGCCAGCTGCCGCGCGACAAGATCGTGTTCGGCACCGACACCCCGCCCAACGAGCCCGGCATGTGGCTGCGCGAGCTGGAGATGCTGTGCGGCCCCGCGCCGCAGGGCATGGACCTGGATGAGGACGGGCTGGAGGACTACATGGGCAACAACATCGCCCGGCTGGTCGGCATCGAGACCACGGCGCCGCCAAAGACGCAGGAAGAAGCGCTGGCGCGGCTGAAGGATACCTACGCCAGCACCCGCTAGCCGGTAGCAGTTCGGCAGGCAGGCACGGCACGGCGGCCGGGCGCATTTCCGGCCGCCGGGGCAGCCTTCGCCCTGGCCAACCCTGACCACAGGAGCCGATCATGAACTCACCTTCAGCGCCCTTTGCCTCGACGGCGGCGGCGCCCCAGCCTTTCCACGACACCTCGCAGGACTTCCACCAGTTCCTGGCCGCCTACCGCGAGGCCTTTCCCGAAGACGTACTGCATATCCGCGAGCCGGTCGGCGCCGACCAGGACCCGACCGCGCTGGTCTGGGCGCTGGCCGCGCAGGGCCGCCACCCGGCGCTGTTGTTCGACCATGTCGAAGGCCTGGGCACGTCGCTGGCGACCAATCTCTTTGCCTCGCGCGAGCGCGTCGGCCGCATGCTGGGCGGCGTGCCGCCCGCCGGCATCCATGCCGAATACCAGGCCCGCAGCCGCCGCATGGTGGCGCCGCGCGTGCTGGATAGCGGCGCCGTCACCGGCCAGGTCGAAACGCAACACATCGACCTGCGCACGATTCCGGCGATCAAGCATTTCGCCACGGACCGCGGCCCCTACATCACCAACGCGATCCTGATCGCGGAGGATCCCGACAGCGGCATCGGCAATGCCAGCTACCACCGCTCGATGCTGCATTCGCCCACCGAGATCGCCACCAGCCTGCATTCGCGCGGGCACCTGTGGCGCATGCAGCAGCGCGCCGCCGAACTGGGCCGGCCGCTGCCGGTGGCAATGGTCATCGGCGCGCACCCGTTGTTCATGCTGGCCGGCGCCGCGCGGCTGCCGTTCGGCGTGGACGAGCGCCATGTGGCCGGCGGCCTGTTCGGCGCGCCGCTGGAAGTGGTACGCACGCCGCGCCACGGCATCCTGGTGCCGGCGCATGCCGAGATCGTGCTTGAAGGCGTGATCGATCCCGAGGCGCGGGTCGAGGAAGGCCCGTTCGGCGAATTCACCGGCTACTCGTCGGACCGCTCGACCAATAACCTGCTGCGCGTGGAAAGCGTGATGCGCCGCGCGGACGCGTGGCTGGTCGACGTGGTCGGCGGCAACTCGGCCGAGCACCTGAACCTGGGCCGCATCCCACGCGAATCCGAGATGGTGGAGAAACTCAGGGAGCGCTTCCCCGGCGTCACCGCGGTGCACTACCCCAGTTCCGGCACACACTTCCACGCCTACGTGGCGCTGCGCCAGAGCCGCCCCGGCGAGGCGCGCCAGGTAATGCTGGGCCTGCTTGGCTGGGACCCGTACCTGAAGACGGTGGTGGCGGTGGATGAGGACGTCGACATCACCCGCGACGAGGAAGTGCTGTGGGCGATGGCCACGCACCTGCAACCGCACCTGGACGTGGTGGTGGTCGACGGCCTGCCTGGCAGCGCGCTCGACCCCTCGGCATCGGGCGTGGGCACCACCTCACGCATGGGGCTGGACGCCACGCGCGGGCCTGCCTTCGACGGTATGCGTGCGCGCATCGACCCTGCCGCGATGGAGCGCGCCGCTGCACTTCTGGCGCGGCTCGATTGTGCGGGCTCCCGCGTGCCGTAAGGGATAACCCGCTGAAAACCGCGGATTCATCGTCTTACCCGATCGATAAATCCGCCACGAACGTTGTACCTTCCCGCAGCCGCTGTCATGCTGGATCTGTAAGACAGGACAGGCGCGGGCATCGCACGAGAGGATGGCAATGACCATCCCGGACAGGAAACTGCCGGCGACGACCTTGGCGACACGTGAGCGCAATGCGCGACCGGCGTGATACCGACCAAAGGAGACAGCATGAACCCCACCCTGCCTACGCAAGGGAATGCCCCCGTGCATCCCGTCGACGAGGTCCTGCCCCCGCCCCGCCTGCTGGCCCTGGGCCTGCAGCACGTGCTGGTGATGTACGCCGGCGCCATTGCCGTGCCGATGATCATCGGCGGCGCCCTCAAGCTGCCCAAGGACCAGGTGGCCTTCCTGATCGCCGCCGATCTGTTCTGCTGCGGCCTGGTGACGATGATCCAGAGCATCGGCATCTGGAAGGTCGGCATCCGCCTGCCGGTGATGATGGGCGTCACCTTCACCGCGATCGCGCCGATCATCGCCACCGGCTCCAATCCGTCGCTGGGCCTGCCGGCCGTGTTCGGCGCGGTGATGGTGGCGGGGATCTTCACCTACTTTGCCGCGCCCTATGTCGGCAAGATGGTGCGCTGGTTCCCGCCGGTGGTGACCGGCACCGTGGTGCTGGTGATCGGCATCTCGCTGATGCGCGTGGGCATCAACTGGGCGGCGGGCGGCAACCCCACCCTCAACACGGCGGCCGGTCCCGTGCCCAATCCCAACTTCGGCCTGCCGGTAAACATCGCCATCGCCACCGCGGTGCTGTGCACGGTGCTGGCGCTGGTGGCCTTTGCCCGGGGTTTCCTGTGCAACGTGGCGGTGCTGATCGGCATTGCTGTCGGTTTCGTGATCGCGCTGTCGCTGGGCAAGGTCAACTTCGACGGCCTGCATAACGCGCACTGGGTGGAGCTCATCACGCCCTTCCACTTCGGCTGGCCCACCTTCGACGCCATGACCGCGCTCACGCTGTGCGTGGTGATGATCGTGATCATGATCGAGGGCGTGGGCCAGTTCCTGGCGCTGGGCGAGATCGTGGGCCGCCCGGTGGGCTGCGACGACCTTGCGCGCGGCCTGCGCGCCGACGGCGTGGGGGCGCTGGTGGGCGCGGTGTTCAACACCTTCACCTATACCTCGTACGCGCAGAACGTGGGGCTGGTGCAGGTCACCGGCGTGCGCAGCCGCTGGGTCTGCGCCACCGCCGGCGGCATCCTGATCGTGCTGGGCTGCCTGCCCAAGCTGGCCTTCTTTGCAGCATCGATCCCGCAATATGTGCTGGGCGGCGCGGCGCTGGTGATGTTCGGCATGGTGGCCGCCACGGGCGTGCGCATCCTCGGCCATGTGGACTTTGTCGAGAACAAGAAGAACGCCTATATCGTCGCCGTCAGCGTGGCGCTGGGCATGATCCCGCTGGTGTCGGACAAGTTCTTCGCGCAGATGCCGGAGCTGCTGGCCAAGTTCTGCCAGAACGGCATCCTGCTCGGCACGCTGACCGCGGTGCTGCTGAACCTGCTGTTCAACGCCCGCTCGCCGGTCCCCGAGGCCCACGGGCTGGCGAAGGAGCCGGCATGACATAGTCAGCCGGTGTCGGCCAGCTTGGCGCGGTAACGCATCAGCAGGTCGCGGAAAGCCTGGGCCGGCGGCGACAGCGACCGGTCCGCGTGCACCAGCAGCGAGATCTCGCGGTGGATCACCGGATCGGTCGGCATCACCGTGGCCAGCCCCAGCGCGGCAGTCAGCCGCGTGACCGCCGCGCTCATCACCGCGATGCCCAGCCCGGCATCCACCATGCCCACCATGGTCAGCGGCAGGAACACCTCGTGCACTCGCTGCAACGCAATGCCGCGCGCGGCCAGCGCGGTGTCCAGGCAATCGCGGATCGGGTTGCCCTTGTGCGGGCCGATCACGGGCAGGCCGGCCACGTCTTCCCAGCGCAGCGTCTTGCGCCGGCGCAGCGGATGGTGAGCCGGCATCACGATCACGAAGGGATCGGACATCAGCCGGTGCGCGCTCAGGTCGGGCTGGCCCTCGGGGATGGTGCCGATGCCGAAGTCCACCTCGCCCGAGCTGACCATCTTGGTCACCTCATGCTCTGACACATCGTGCAGTTCCACCTTCACGCCGGGATGGCTCACGCAGAACTCGCGGATCACGCGCGGCAGCATCAGCGCCGCCTGGATCGACGACGCCGAGATCGACACGCGCCCGCGCCCCAGCGTGCGCAGCTCGCTGGAATTCTCGATCACGCTGTCGATGTCGGCCACCGCCTTTTTCACCAGCGGCAGCAGCTCTGCGCCCGCCTGCGTGATGTGCAGCTGGCGCGTGTGGCGGTCGAACAGCTTCAGGCCGAGGTTGCCTTCCAGCTCGTGGATCAGCGCGCTGACCGACGACTGCGACAGGTCCAGCTTCTCGGCCGCGCGGGTGAAGTGGCGCTCCTGCGCCACGGCGATGAACGCGCGCAGCTGGCGCAGCGACACGTTCATGTTGCTGAGGTTGGGCACGTTGTCTACCTCCGGATATCGGGGTGCGCGCTTGCTTTGCCTGGGTCCGGCCGGCGCGTCTGATTCAGAGGGTAACACGATCAATTAATCCATTTCCGGGTCTTTACCGATGAAGACCGTCCGCCCATGATGATTGCAACGGTGCGCGCCCCACAGCCCAGGCAGACGCCGCCGATGGCACAGACCAGGAGGAGCAATGAGAGCGTTTGAATACTTCGAACCGGCAACGCTGGCAGAAGCCTCGGCCATGCTGCACCGGTGCGGCGGCAAGGCCAGCGTGCTGGCCGGCGGCACGGACCTGCTGGTGCAGATCAAGGAGTCCGTGCGCAAGCCCGAGCAGGTGATCAACATCAAGAAGATCCCGGGCATGGACGTGCTCACGTTCGACCCCGTCAATGGCCTGCGCATCGGCGCGCTGGTGACCACGCGCGCGGTGGAGACCTCGGGCTTCGTGCAGCGCCACTACGCCAGCCTGGCGAAAGCCGTGACGGACTTCGCGTCGATCCAGGTGCGCCATCGCGCCACCGTGGTGGGCAACGTCTGCCGCGCGTCGCCGTCCGCCGATTCGATCGCGCCGCTGGTGGCGGATGGCGCCTCGGTGCACCTGTACGGCCTCTCCGGCTCACGCGAGCTGCGCGTGGAGGACTTTGTCACCGGCGTCGGCAAGACCGCCATCGCGCCGGACGAGATCGTCACCCGCATCACCGTGCCGGCTCCGCGCCCCCGCACCGGCAAGGTCTACCTCAAGCATGGCCGCCGCGTGCAGATGGAACTGGCCACCGTCGGCGTGGCGGTATCGCTGACGGTCGATAGCGGCCACTGCGCCGACGTGGGCATCGTGCTGGCAGCGGTCGGCCCCACCCCGGTTCGTGCCGTGCGTGCCGAGCAGATGCTGCGCGGCCAGCGCGTGACCGACGCGCTGATCCTGCAGGCCGCGCATGCCGCCATGGGTGAGGCACGTCCCATCAGCGACGTGCGCGCCAGCGAAGCATACCGCCGGCAAATGGTCAGCGTGCTGACCCGCCGCGCTCTCGAACAAGCCCTGGAGGCCGCGACATGCGAAAAATAATCGAACTCGTCATCAACGGCGAGCCGCGCGAACTGGCGGTGGAACCGCACGGCACGCTGCTCGACGCCCTGCGCAACGACGCCGGCCTGACCGGCACCAAGAAGGGCTGCGACGTGGGCGAGTGCGGCTCCTGCACCGTCATCATCGATGGCCAGCCGATGAACTCGTGCCTGGTGCTGGCACCCGAGGCGCACGGCTGCCACATCACCACCATCGAAGGCGTGCAGCCCGCCCCCGACACCGTGCACCCGATCCAGGAGCAGTTCATGCAGTGCGGCGCCGCGCAGTGCGGCTTCTGCACGCCGGGCTTCGTGGTGATGGCCAAGGCGCTGCTGGATGAGAACCCGCACCCCACGCGCGACGAAATCCGCTTTGCCATTGCCGGCAATATCTGCCGCTGCACCGGCTACACCAAGATCATCGAGGCCATCGAGAAGACCGCCGAGGCCATGGACCCCGCGGGCTGCAAGGTCCGCGCCAGCGAGGAGGCATGATGACCCACGCCGTGATCGGACACAGCGTCAAGCGCACCGACCTGCTCGACAAGGTCACCGGCAACGCCAGATACGTCGCCGACATGCCCTTCCCCGGCCTGCTGTTCGGCAAGATGAAGCGTTGCAACGTCGCACATGCGAGGATCCGCGGCATCGACACCTCGCGTGCGCTGGCATTGCCGGGCGTCAAGGCCGTGCTGACCCATGAGAACGTGCCGCGCGTGCTGCACGCCGGCTCGCCGCACCCGCGCTCCGCCTCGGTGACCTGCGACCAGTACATCCTGGACGACAAGGTGCGCTACTGGGGCGAAGGCGTGGCCGCGGTGGCCGCCATCAGCGAAGAGATCGCCGAGCGCGCGGTGGAACTGATCGAAGTCGAATACGAAACGCTGCCCGCCGTCTTCACCACCGAGGACGCCGAGCGCTCCGATGCCCCGCGCATTCACGACCGCGAACCCGGCGGCAACCTGGTGCTGCCGCCGGTGATCATCAAGCGCGGGGACGTAGAGGCCGGCTTTGCCGAGGCGGACTTCATCCTCGAAGGCCTCTACGAAGGCGGCCGCCCCACCCCCGCCTATATGGAGCCCAACGTCTGCACCACCAGCTGGGACGGCAACGGCAACCTGACGGTGTGGATCTCCACCCAGACCGCCTTCATGGTGCGCGGCATCATGGCCGAGGTGCTGGGCCTGCCGCTGCACAAGGTGCGCGTGCTGGTCGACCACATGGGCGGCGGCTTCGGCGCCAAGCAGGACCTGTTCCAGCAGGAGTTCCTGTGCGCGCTGCTGGCGCGCGAGACGCGCCGCCCGGTGCGCATGGAATACACGCGCGAGGAAACCTTCCTCGGCGGCCGCACGCGCCATCCGGCCAGGATCTGGCTCAGGCAAGGCTTTCGCAACGACGGCACCATCACCGCGCGCCAGGCCAAAGTGGTGTTCAACTCCGGCGCCTATGGCTCGCACGGCCCCGGCGTGACCAACGTCGGCACCGCCGCCATGGTCTCGCTGTACCGCTGCGACAACGTGCTGCTCGAAGGCCGCTGCGTCTACACCAACAGCCCGATCGCCGGCGCGTTTCGCGGCTATGGCGTGGTGCAGACCTACTACGCGCTCGACGTGCAGATGGACGAGGCCGCCGCGCACCTCGGCATCGATCCCGCCGAACTGAAGCTGAAGAATGCCGTGCGCGAAGGCGATATTGCACCGTCCAACCATCCGCTGATCGGGCACGGCCTGGAGGCCTGCATCGAGAAGGGCATGGAGCTGGTCGACTGGCCCGCGCTGCGCCAGCGCCCGCGCGCTACCAGCGGCCCGCTCCGCACCGGCTGGGGCCTGGGCTGCGAGATGCACGGCAGCAGTGCCTATCCCGGCATCAAGGAACAAGGCAACGCCATCATCAAGATGAATGAGGATGGGACAGTGGTTCTGCTGACCGGCGCGGCCGGGCTGGGTACCGGCGCGCATACCGCCCTCGCGCAGATCGTTGCAGAGGAACTGTCCCTGCCGTTTGAAGCGGTATCAGTCGTGCACGGCGACACCGACGTCGTTCCCTGGGACATTGGCGCCTTTGCCAGCCACACCACCTATATGGTCGGCAAGGCCGCGCAGATGGCGGCAGGCGAGATCAAGCGCCAGTTGTTCGAGCGCGCCGCGAAGCTGATGGAGTGCGAGACCGAAGCGCTGACGCTGACGGCCGGCGTGATTGCCGTGCGCGACCGCGACGGCCCCACGCTGACCGTGCGCGAGGCGGTGATGCCGCGCAAGGGCATTCCCGCCGCGCAGCTGGTGGGCACCGCCACCTATCACCCGACCAAGTCGTATTCATTCGCCGCGCATTTTGTCGAGGTGGCGGTCGATACCGAAACCGGATTCATCACCGTGCAGCAGGTGGTGCCGGTGCATGACGTCGGCAAAGTCATCCACCCGGTGGCTGCCGCCGGTCAGATCGAGGGCGGCATCCAGCAAGGCATCGGCCATACGCTGTATGAGGATTACCAGATCGATATGCGCACCGGCCGCTCGCTCAACGCCAACTTCGTCGACTACAAGATGCCGCTGGCGATGGACATGCCGGAGATCCGCACCGTGATCCTCGAAGCGGCACCGGACCCCGGCGGCCCGTTCGGCGCCAAGGGCGTGGGCGAAGACCCGATCGTCGCGATCGGGCCGGCGATTGCCAATGCGGTGTTCGACGCCATCGGCGTGCGCTTCCGGCACTACCCGATCAAGCCGGAGCAAGTGCTGCAGGCACTGGCGGAGAAGGCCGCAAAGGAAGGCGCCAACCCATGACCCGCAAGCAACGCCTGGTGGTCGCCATCACCGGCGCCAGCGGCGCGGTGTACGGCGTGCGCGTCCTGCAAGCCCTTTCGGCGCTGGGCGGCTGGGAGACCCACCTGGTCTGCTCGCCGTCCGGCCTGCTGACCGCGCACCATGAGCTGGGCCTGCAGCGCCCGCAGATCGAAACCATGGCCGACGTGGTGCACAACGTGCGCGATATCGGCGCCACCATCGCCAGCGGCTCGTTCCGCTGTGATGGCATGGTGGTGGCGCCGTGCTCGATGCGCACGCTGGCCGCCATCGCCACCGGGCTTGCCGACAACCTCGTCACCCGCGCGGCCGACGTGATGCTCAAGGAGCGGCGCCGGCTGGTGCTGCTGGCGCGCGAGACGCCGTTCCATTTGGTGCACCTGCGCAACATGACCACGGTGACCGAGATGGGCGCCATCGTGCTGCCGCCGGTGCCGGCGTTCTACGCGCATCCGCAGTCAGTGGACGACATCGTCAACCACACCGTGGGACGCGTGCTGGACCTGTTCGACGTGCCGCACGACGGGCTGGTGGAACGCTGGAAAGGCTTGCGGCCCAACGTGGCCACCGCTTGAGAAGAAGACTTTCGCCTCGCGACAGCGGGGAACGCAGTACCCAATCCGGTAAGAATCAGGAGACAACATGAACGCACCTGCCGTCGCACAACAGCCGCCCGTCCCGGTCACCATCCTTACCGGCTTCCTCGGCTCGGGCAAGACGACGCTGCTCAACCACATCCTGACGCAGAAGCACGGCCACCGCATCGCGGTGATCGAGAACGAGTTCGGCGAGGTCGATGTCGATTCCGACCTGGTGATGACCTCGGACGAGGAGATCTACCAGATGACCAACGGCTGCATCTGCTGCGTGGTCGATGTGCGCACCGACCTCGTGCGCATCCTGCAGAAGCTGCTGGAGCGGCCCGAGCGCTTCGACCATATCCTGGTGGAGACCAGCGGCCTGGCCGACCCGACCCCGGTGGCGGCGACCTTTTTCATGGACAACGAAGTCGCCAGGCAGGTCACACTCGACGGCATCCTGACGCTGGTCGACGCGGTGCATATCGAAAGCCATCTCGACGACCCGCAGCTGACCGGCTTCGACAACCAGGCGGTCGACCAGATCGTCGCTGCCGACCGCGTGATCCTCAACAAGACCGATCTGGTCGACGCCGCGCAGCTCGACCGGCTCGCGGCCCGCATTCACCGCCTGAACGAGGGCGCGCAGATCCTGCGCTCCAACTTTGCGCAGGTGGACCTGGGCAAGATCCTCGGCATCGGCGGCTTTACTACGGGCACGATCCAGGCAGACGCGCACGATGACCACCGCGATCATGCGCACGACCACGACCATCACGACCATGTGTGCAACGAGCATTGCGACCACGTGCACGATGACGACGCGCATGGCCACCGCCACGATCCGTCGGTCACGTCCGTATCGCTGGTGTTCGACCAGCCGTTCGACCGCCAGCGCCTGGAGCACGGCCTGAAGGCCCTGCTCGCGGCGCAAGGCGACGATGTGTTCCGGATGAAGGGGATCGTGGCGGTGGAGGGCGATGACCGGCGCTACGTGCTGCAGGCGGTGCACCGGCTGATGGATTTCCATCCCGCCGATGCCTGGGGATCGGAAGCCGCGCAAAGCAAGTTCGTGTTCATCGGCCGCCACCTCGACAAGCTGCGCTTGCAGACGCTGCTGAAGGTCTGCCTGCCCGTGGCCCAGGCAGCCTGATTCCGTACTGAACAGCAGCAGAGGCTGACTTGCCGTCAGTCCTGCTGCACCGCCGCCCGCAAGGTCTGCGACGGCAACTCGCCGAACTCGCGCCGGTACTCGCGCGAGAACAGGCTCAGGTGCGTAAAGCCGTGCCGCAGCGCGATCGCGCTGACCATCCCCTTCTCTTGCCGCGCCCGCTGCAGATCGGCGCGGGCGCCATGCAGGCGCAGCAGACGCAGGTACTCCATCGGCGTGGTGTTCTTGTTCTTGCGAAAGCCCAGCTGCAAGCTGCGCGCCGATACACCGCAATGTGCGGCGATCTGCTCCAGCGTCAGCGGCTGGTCAAGGTTGGCGCGCAGGTAGGCGATGGCATTGCGCACATAGTCCGGCAGCACCGCCTCGAACCGGCGCGGCAACATATCGCCATCCGCGGCAAAGCGGTCGAGCAGCAGTGTCGAGAGCACGATGCGCTCGATACTGCCATCCACCGCCGGCACGCCGCCGCCTTCGCGCCGCACCCGCGTTTCCGCGCGCAGGTAGCTCACCAGTGCCTGCCAGCGCTCGGCACGGCCATCGTCCGCCACCGGCTGCATGTCGAACTCAATCGGCACCGGTGGCTCGAAGCTGAACTGCTGGCGGAACGCCTCGTCAATCAACTGCCGGCGGATCACCACGCTGAAGCGTTCGCAGCCCGGGTCCAGCGACAACGTGGCCGGCACGGTGGGCGAGAACACAAAGGTCGCACCCGGCGGCATCAGCATCGCACCGCGCGGGGTCTCCACGCGGCAGGTGCCCGCCAGCACGGTCTGGATCACGAACTCATCCTTGTTCGGCTGCGGCTCGATCTGCACCGCCTGGTTGTAGGCGATGGTCACCAGCGTCAGCCGGCCGATGGTGCTGGTGTCGATACGGGCATCGAGCGCCGCATCGGCTTCCGCCGCACGCAGCCGCGTCGGGCCGAACACGCGCCCGGACAGCGACTGGATGCGATCCAGGTCACCGCCGCGGCTGACTGGCGAGCGGGAGGCTGCAGCAAACCATCCTGCGGTGGGTGACATGGCGTTGGGAAAAAGGTTGAAAGAACCGGCGAAACACTGCGCTTCCGGAGCATCCGGACAGCGAGGAACATGCGCATCCATCCTATGACCACCCCCGCCCTCACGCAACCCAAGGGAAACCCCTGATGCCCCGGGCGCGCATTTTGCGAGCGCGATTGCGGCCCCGTGCCAGGGCCTTCGCAATAACGCTATGACGGACCGAGCCCGGCAACCACAGACCGGCCCAGCCGCCGCCGGCATGGCGCACTTCCCCAGCACGCGGCAGGAGACAACATCATGCAAGCAGCGGTTCACCCCGTCGACCAGATCCTGCCGGCACGCGCCATGGCGTCGCTCGGCTTCCAGCACATGCTGGTCAGTTATCTCGGCGCCATTGCGGTGCCGATGATCGTGGCCGGCGCGCTCAAGATGTCGCCGGCGCAGACCACCATGCTGATCAGCACTGCCCTGTTCACCTCCGGCATCGCCACCCTGCTGCAGACCGTCGGCTTCTGGAAGTTCGGGGTGCGCCTGCCGCTGATGCAAGGCGTGGCGTTCAGCTCCGTGGGTCCGGTCATCGCCATCGGCACCGATCCATCGCTGGGCTTCAACGGCGTCTGCGGCGCCATCATCGCCGCAGGCGTGATCGCGATGTTCCTCGCGCCCGTCATCGGCAAGCTCAAGCGCTTTTTCCCGCCAGTGGTCAGCGGCTGCACCATCACCGCGGTGGGCCTGTCGCTGTTCCCGGTTTCGTTTCACTGGTTTGGAGGCGGAAGGGGCGCGCCGGAGTTCGGCGCCCCCATCTTTTTTATCGTCGCCTTCGGCGTGGTGGCGCTGATCCTCTTTATCAACCGGCACGGCAGCGAGCTGGTCCGCAACCTGTCGGTGGTGATCGGCCTGCTGGTCGGCGGCGCCGTGGCGTGGATGCTGGGCATGGGCAGCTTCGACGAAGTCGCGCGCGCGCCATGGTTCACCATGGTGACGCCGTTTGCCTTCGGCATGCCCACCTTCAACGTGGGCGCCATCACCACCATGGTGATCGTGATGGTGGTGCAGATGGTGGAATCGATGGGCCTGTTCATCGCCGTCGGCGACATCGTCAAGCGCCCCCTGACTGAGCGCGATGCCACCCGCGGCCTGCGCGCCAACGGGCTAGCCAGCGCCATCGGCGGCATGTTCGCGGCGTTCCCGTATATAGCCTTCATGGAGAACGTGGGGCTGGTCATCGTCACCGGGGTGCGCAGCCGCTGGGTGGTCGCCACCTGCGGCGTGATGCTGTGTGCCGTGGCGCTGGTGCCCAAGATCGGCGCGCTGTTTGCATCGATCCCGGCCGCGGCGCTGGGCGGCGCCACCATGGTGATGTTCGGCGTGGTCGTCGCCGCCGGCATCAAGACGCTGGGCGAGGTCGAATACGACCGCAATCCCAACAACCTCTCCATCGTCTCCATCACGCTTGGCTGCGCGATGATGCCGGTGATGCTGCCCGGCATGCTGGAGAAACTGCCCGGCTTCCTGCAGCCCTTTGTCCACAGCAGTGTGATCATCGCCTGCGTGGTCTCCGTGGTCCTCAACCTGATTCTCAACGGCGTGCCCGCGCGTGAAGCCGACGAGCTGCCCGCCAGTGCCGACAACGTCCAAGGGGTCTGAAACATGGTGCAGAACACCAACGCCACCAGCGCCGCGCCCGCCGGCGGCCTGCTGATCCGCAACGCCGCCGCCGTCATGACCGGCCACACCGGCCATGCTGCCCGCGCTGGCGCCGCCGACATCCGCATCCGCGGCGGCCGCATCGCCGAGATCGGTGCAGCCCTGCCGCGCCAAGGCGGCGAAGCCGTGCTCGACGCCACCGGCTGCGTGGTCTACCCGGGCTGGGTCAACACCCACCACCACCTGTTCCAGAACCTGCTGAAGGCCGTGCCTAGCGGCATGAACGTGGGGCTGGAGCAATGGCTGGCCTCCGTTGCCTACCCGCGCCTGGCGCGCTTCACGCCGGAGATCTTCCGCATCGCCGTGCGGCTTGGCATGGCCGAGCTGCTGCTGTCCGGCACCACCACCTGCGCCGATCATCACTACCTCTACCATCACGGCCACGGCGCGGAGACCGGCGACGTGCTGTTCGAGGTAGCGGAAGAGCTTGGCATGCGCCTGGTGCTGTGCCGCGGCGGCGCCATCCAGTCGGCCTCCGATCATCCGGGCATGCGCGCGACCGCACTGGTGCCGGAGACGCTGGACGAAATGCTGGCCGATATCGAACGGCTGAAGGCGCGCTACCACGACGCCTGCGCAGATGGCCTGCGGCGCGTGGTGGTCGCGCCGACCACGCCAACCTTCTCGCTGCCGCCCGCACTGCTGCGCGAGCTGGCCGCCTTCGGTCGCGGCATGGACCTGCGGCTGCATTCGCACCTGTCCGAGACCGACAACTACGTGAAGTTCTGCCGAGAGAAGTACCAGTGCACGCCGGTGCAGTTCGTGGCCGACCATGACTGGCTGGGGCCCGATGTCTGGTTCGCCCACCTGGTCACCGTGAATCCCGAAGAGATTCGCATGCTCGCCGTGACCAACACCGGCATGGCGCACTGCCCCGTCAGCAATGCGCGACTGGGCAGCGGTATTGCGCCGGTGCGGGCGATGGCGGATGCGGGCGTGCCGATTTCACTAGGCGTCGATGGGGTGGCGTCCAATGAATCGGGCAGCATGGTGCATGAGGCCAATTTCGCGTGGCTGGTGCACCGGGCGCTGGGGGGGGCCGCACAAACCCGCGTGGAGGAAGTCATCCACTGGGGCACCGCGGGCGGTGCGCAGGTGCTGGGGCTGCCGGGGATCGGCACGCTGGCACCGGGGCAGTCGGCTGACTTGGCGATCTATGACGTCAGTGGGCTGCGGTTCCATGGATTCCATGACATCGGCACGGCGCCGGTGGCGGCTGGCGAGCCTACACCGGTGCGGGATGTGCTGGTTCGTGGGCGGCAGGTGGTGCGCGATGGCGAGATCGTTGGTCTTGATCTGGAGAAGCTGCGCCGGGAAGCGCGGGAGGCATTGGCAACGCTGGTGGATTGAGGGCAGGTTTAGGCGTTTTGCGATTTGCTGGCGCGCGCCTCTCGGGCAGGATGCCGCGTCTGTATGGGAATGCGAAGTGTCCTATCGCGTCGCGCGCCGTGAAGCGGGAGACTGAGGCTGTCATCGAACAACGGTGACCGAGTGTGGAAACTCGAATGCCAAAGCCGGACCGGTCGTACTTGACGATCGGTCCCGCCCATACGCGCAAGCCATCCTGCTATGGCGGGCCGGGCGAGGCAGCCGCGAGGCTGACCGGCATTGGCTTTGGCACCGGTTTCCACCCTCGTCGTCAGGCCCGCCGCCCTCCTCTGGTGTCGCGCGGCGGACCTTCATCCAACGATAGGAGGTCCTATGTCGGAAATCGATCTATCCTCAGCGCGGTACAGTCTTTTGGCGGTGGCAGCGGGTATTGACGGGGTGCTTGCACTGCTGGAACAGCAGAGCGAATGGTGGGAGGGGTGCTTTGGGGCGTTTTGCTTGCTCGGGTTGGTGAAGGCGCAGTTGGAGCGGGTGTTGGAGGAGGAGTTGCCTGCTTCCTGATGTGGTCGGCATTGCGGTTGGGTGACGTGCTTGACGGGCGTGGGCTGTTTCGCCGGCGTAGCCGGCGAGTCACTTTTTGGCCGAGCGCCAAAAAGTAACCAAAAAACGCGTCGCCTGAGCGGCTGGCAATAAATTGCACGGCGTTGGTGGTTCGAGCGGTGGTGATTTCCGCTGATGTGATTGGTGGTTCGAGCCAGCTACGCTCCCTGTCTGGTGCCTGCGTCGACGGACTATTGGACGAACCCGACTTTAGGTTGTTGGCAGCCTGCTAAGACCGCCATCGGGGGGACGCCTTCGGCTGCGCTGCGCGCACGCAGCATCTCAGGTCGGAGGCACGGGCACGGAGTGCATCGCTGCGCTCGCACCGCGTGGTCGCGGATGAGCCGAACCCAACGCTATTAGGAAGTGGTCGGTCGCTCTGCTTAGGGCCGGCGCAGCAGCCGTAGGCGTCCCCGAGATGCGGCTGGCAGCAGGCGGCCTACGCCCTGCATGGGGATTGTTCAATAGTGGGTTAACGCAGGCACTGCCACACACTCACATGGCGTAGCAGGCTCGAACGGGCAACCACATCGAACGAAAATCACCGCCGCGGGAACTACCAACGCCGTGCAATGGATTGCCAGCCGCATAGGCGACGCGTTTTTCTGCTTACTCTTTTGTCGCTCGGACAAAAGAGTAAGTCGCCGGCTACGCCGGCGAAACAGCCCACGCTAGTCAAGAGCGACTACCCGGGAAACAACACCATGCTAATCGTCGAACAATCAAAATAATGGGTAAGGAAGATGTACCACTACACTGCCGGCGGCCTCAAAAACGTGTGGCTGGCCAATGGATACGAAATCCAGAACACGCTTCACGGCAAAGGCGTATCGATCAAAGATCTGGACGGCCTTTGCGTCGCCATCTGCCTCGCCCTGGCGAAGAAGCCATCCCCCCTGAGCGGTACCGAATTCCGCTACATCCGCAGCGCCGGCTTGATGCAATCGCAGGCCGGTCTGTCGAAACTGCTGGGGAACAATGAGCAGGCCGTTGCACGTTGGGAGAAGACTGGCAAGTTGCCAAGGTGGGCCGACAAACTCGTGCGCCTGCTTTACCTGGCGCGCGCAGAAGGCAGTGCCCCTATTGCGTCAGTCATTGAACGCATCAACGCAGTCGAGCGCGCGGAGAAGCAAAAGATCGTGCTACGCGCGGCAAAATCCGGGTGGGCATCTAAGGTAGAGTCACAAGGCAGTGACGAAGGCATTGCGGCATAAGACTCGATGCGCGCGAAAAGCGCCTTCACCGCCGGCTGCCGACTCAGGGGCGAGAACTTCTATAGGTTCGGCAACTGAGAAACGACGGCGACTCACGATCAAGCCTCCCAAGGGTTTAGGATGCTGACGCCAGTTGCCATGAAGTCGGCGACATTCCGTGTAACGACGGTCATACCGTGCACGATTGCTGTGGCGGCAATCAACGCATCCCGCTCCGATTGCCGGTCTGGTACATGCAGCCGAGCGCAACGCAGGGCCACGGCGGTATCAATGGGCAAAACGCGGCCTGCGAATTCGGGCAATACATAGTGGTCCAGCCACGCCCGCACCATCGCTGCCCAGGCTCGCATTCCGCCGCTCGATTTGCAAGACACCGGCTTCCACCACGCTGCAACGTTTGCATCAGCCTTACCGCCTCGGACCTTGCGCAGTTCGGAAACGACATTGGTATCGAGTACGAGCATCATGTGAGATCAGCGGGGCGGAATTTGGTGTTGGCACGTGGCGGATTGAACTCGATGTCGTCAGTTCCTGGCATCGCGAGTGCGTCTGCAATATTGCGACCCTGCTGGGTAAGCCTCTGATATCCCTCGAAGCTCAACAGCACATGCGCCGGTTTTCCGCGGTCCATGATGAAGACCGGACCGTCCTTCGACGCCCTCTCGGCTCCTGTCACGTCCTGATTGAGTTCTCGGCTCGATAGGGTTGTGATCGTCATGATGACACTCCCAGCAACTTCAATGTAGTGACATTATTAAAAGGCGATGCAACCATGCTGTGCCTATACCACGAGGAGATAGCCTTCCCGTTTCCGAGGCCGCCTGCGGCTTGCCGCCTAGCAGGCGAGCCGCGCAAAGCCCTCACAGAAATCCCACCGAAAACCACGGCACCAGCGTCAGCAACAACAGCGCAATGAAAAGTGCCGCCATATGGGGCCAGACCCGCGGCATCGCCACGTCCGGCGAAACGCGCCCGATCGCACAGGCGGCATAGAAGCCCACGCCAAAGGGCGGCGCAAACAGGCCCAGCCCCATCGCAAAGATCACCACCATGGCGTAGTGCACCTCATGCACGCCGACCAGTCTGGCGATGGGGAACAGCAAGGGCCCGAACAGCACGATCGCCGGGATGCCTTCCAGCAGGCTGCCCAGGATCACGAACGCCAGCGCGGATACCAGCAGGAAGCCAAGCTTGCCGCCCGGCACCGTCGACAGGATCGTCACCAGGTCTTGCGCAAAGCCTGACTGCGTCAGCGCCCAGGCCATGGTGGTGGCGCAGCCGACAATCAGCAGGATCGCCCCCGACAGCGCCGCAGTATCGAGCAGCATCGGATAGATCTTGCGTAAGTCAAACTGCCGGTACACCAGCACCCCGGCCAGCACCGTGTAGAAGATGCCGATGGTCGACACCTCCGTCGCCGTGGCCACGCCCTCCACCACGGCGGTGCGGATAATCACCGGCAATGCCAGCGCGGGCAGCGCCACCAGCAGGGATCTCAGCAGCGCCGTGCGCGACGGCCGCACCGTGCCGCCCATGTCTTCCTTGCGCGTCTGCCACCAGACCACGCACGCCATCATCACCAGCCCGACCACCGCGGGCATCAGCCCGCCGACAAACAGCGCGGTGATCGACACACCGGTCACCGAGCCAACGGTGATCAGCACGATGCTCGGCGGAATGGTTTCAGACATCGCACCCGATGCCGACAGCAGCCCGATCAGGTCACCGTCCTTCGCGCCGCGCTGCTTCATCTCCGGGAACAGCGCCGGCGCCACCGCGGCCATGTCCGCCGCCTTGGAGCCGGAGATGCCTGAGACAATGTACATCGCCCCAAGCAGCACATACTGCAACCCGCCGCGAAGGTGGCCGATCAGGTTGGCGAGGAAGTTGATCATCGCGCGCGCCAGGCCGGTCATCTCGATCAGCCCGCCCAGGAAGATGAACAGCGGCACCGCCAGCAGGATCAGGTGAGACATGCCCTCCTGCATGCGGTTGGGGATGATAGACAGGGGCGTTGCCGTCGACAACGCCAGGTAGCACAGCGTGGACAAGCCAAAGGCAAAGGCGATGGGCACGCCGATGGCCACGCACAGGACCAGCATCAGCAGGAAAAAGATCACCAGGTTGGCATTGCCCAACCCCATCAGTACGGGCGACAGCAGGTACAGCAATCCGCCGCCGGCAGCCACCAGCAGGCCACTGAGCGCCACCTGCTTTCGGCTCGACCGTTGGAGCAGTTGCGCGGCTGCCGTCAGCAGCATCAGCACGGCCCCGACCAGGACCGCGCTGGCACGCCAGGCTTCGCTTACCTCCAGCGTTGGCGTCGATACATCCAGATGTTCGGTCAGGTGCTCCCACGCAGGCCAGGCCAGCAACAGCAGGAACACCATCACCAGCCACATGCCGAAGGCGTCCACCCAGGCGCGCGTTGCGGGCGACAGGTCCTTGATGAAGGTGGTGAGTTGCATGTGCGCGCTGCGATGCAGCGCAATGATGGCGCCAAGCATCGCCAGCCAGACGAAGAGAATGCTGGCCAGTTCCTCCGTCCACGGGATTGGGGCGTGCAGCGCGTAGCGCGCGAAGGCCCCGCCCCCAAGGATCAGAATTTCGGCCAGCACGATCAGCGCCGCCGGTAATTCCACCATGCCGGCGAGGAACCGGGTCCAGCGGCCTCCGGCGGTCAGTGGAATACAGGCGGCAGGCGTGGCCAGGGGTTCCGCAGTGTGCTGCATCGATGTCTCCTGTTGCGTGCGGGTTCATTCAGGCCCCGAGGCCCTTAGGTCAGCCGGCCGGTGTACTTTTCCAGCGCCGACCACGCGTCCTCGCCGTACTTCCTGCGCCATTCCGTGTAAAAGCCCGCGCTTTGCAGCAGGTCGCGGAATGGTGCCGGATCCGGCCGGTTAAAGATGACGCCGTAGCGAGCCATCTCCACCTGCGCTTCGGCATTGACGCGTGCGATGTCCTCGCGCTGCTTCAGTGCCGCAGCGGTAAAGTGGGTGGTGAGCGCTGCCTGCACTTCCCCAGGCAGCGCCTGGAACTTCTTCGCATTGCCGAAAATAAAATGGCCATCCCAGGTATGCCCGGTAAGCGAACAGAATTTCTGCACTTCATAGAGCTTGCCGCTTCGGATCAGTCCTAGCGGCGTCTCCTGGCCATCGACCACCCGGGTCTGCAGCGCTGAATAGAGATCGGCAAACGGTATGACCGTCGGCGCCGCCCCCAACGCCTTGAACATGGATACCCACAGCGGAATCGCCGGAACGCGGATCTTGAAACCCTTCAGGTCCGCGGGCGTATTCACTGGCCGGCTTGCCGACGTGATGTTGCGATAGCCGTTGTCCAGGCTTTTCTCGAACACATGCAGGTTCACCTTGCGGAGCAAGCCGCGCACATAGGCACCCAGGTCGCCGTCCATGGCGGACCACACAGTGGCGTAGTCCTTGAAGGCAAAAGGGATGCCGTTGATGCTGGCGGCCGGCACCCGCGTCTGCAGGTTGGTGCTGGCCGTCGACATGAAGTCGAGCGCGCCGGCAAGCGTCTGCGACACCATGTCCGGCTCGCTGCCGAGCTGGCTGTTTGGATAGATCTGCAGGTCGACCTTGCCACCGGTGTCCTTGCGGATGGCCTGCGCAGCTTCCACGATGCGCAGCGTGCCCGGGTGGTCCGCCGGAAACGCGGTGCCGTACTTCAGCCTGATGGTAGCGGCCTGGGCCATGACGCATCCGATCGGCAGCGTCATGGCGATGCTGCCGACGGCAAGCGCGCCAAAACGGCGGCGGGTGAATGGGTTGGACATGGTGAGGTTGTCTCCTTGTTGTCTGGTGGGGATGGATCAGAACGACAGCAGCGCGGCCGCACCGCCAAGGCGCAGCACCGCCAGGTGGCGGGCAAGCCGGGCGGCCAGTGGCGCCGGCCACGGCTCGCTGCCAAAAACCGCGACGTGCGCCAGCGCCGCACGGACGGCGTCAGGATCGCTGTGCGCGGCACGCAGGCGTGCTGCCAGCGCAGGCGCGCCGGGATCGTGGAAGGCAAGCGTCTGGCCGCTGTCGCTGCGCTCACCGCGCAGGCAATGCAGCCAGGCCGCGAGCGCACACTCAAGATAGGGTCGCTCGGCGCCGGCGCTAGCGCGCAAGGCGGGCAGCCACCGCACCGGCACCTTCTGCGTGCCGTCTGCCGCAATCTGAGCGGTGCGATGCTCGAGCGCGGCATTGCGGAAGCGGTCCAGCAATGCCTCGCTGTAGCGGCCGACGTCATATCCCGGCGGTGCCTGCACGGTCGACTGCAGGTCAGCCATCACGCCGGTGGCGAAGGCGCCGACGAGCGGATCGGCCATGGCGTCGGCAACAGTCTCCAGGCCGCACAACTGCCCGGCATAGGCGATGGCAGAGTGCGTGCCGTTGAGCAACTGCAGTTTCATGGCCTGGAAGGGACGGACATCGCCAGTCAACAGCGCCCCGCCCGCCTCCCATGCCGGCCGTGGTCCCGCAAAGCAATCCTCGATGACCCATTGCGTGAACGGCTCGCAGACGATCGCGGCCTCGTCGTGCAAGCCCAGCCGCTCCAGCACTTCATGGCGTGACGTCGGCGTGGCGGCCGGCACGATGCGGTCCACCATGGTGTTGGGCAATGCCAACTCGTCGCGCACGCGCCGGGCCAGCGGCGGATCGATCAGCTCCGCGTACTGCGCCAGCAGCTTGCGCAGCGTATCGCCGTTGCCGGGCATGTTGTCGCAGCACACGATGCTGAGCGGCGCTCCGGGAGGCCGGCGGCGCAGGCCCGCGGCCAGTACGCCAAGGGTGCTCCTGGGCGTGTCCGGATGGGCCAGGTCATGCCGGATATCGGCGTTGCCGGTATCGAGGTCCGCGCTGGACGGAAGCTGGCAGTAGCCCTTTTCCGTCACCGTGCAGGTCACCACGGGAATGGCCGGATCTGCCAGCGCGCCGATCACCTCGGCCAGCGCGTGCGGTGCATACCAGGCCTGCACCACGGCGCCCACGATGCGCGTTGTGGCCGCCGCGCCTTCACGCTCGGTCACCGAATACAGGTAGTCCTGCGCCGCCAGCGCCCGGGGCGTACGCGGCTCCCTCAGGCTGACGCCGACAATGCCCCAGCGTGTATCGCCTGCGCAGATCGCCGCCTCCGTATACAGCGCCTGGTGCGCGCGATGAAACGCGCCAAGGCCGAGATGGACCAAGCCGCGGGACAAGCGGCTGCGGTCGTAGCCAGGCAGGCGCACGTCGGCGCGGGCGCTGCAACAGGTGCGTTGCGTCAGCCTCATGATCGGTACCTCGGCATCTCTGTTGGCCGCATCGTGCGTGCACCCGGCGTTGTTTCCATGCGGTGCAAAGTAGCATGCGGGAGGCGTGCGGAATGTGCAGTCCTTTCGCGATTCAACTGCAGCAAGCGCTGCATTTCATTGCAGAATCGGCTGTACTCCGCCCCACTCACCACGCTGTACTCTGGGTCGCATCCACACCGATGCAGGCGCTGCGCGAACTGGCGCCCCGTCGGACCACTTCCATGACGATCCGGCCGGAGCCACCCTTGAAGATCGAACAGATACAGACCATCGTCACTTGCCCCGGGCGCAACTTCGTGACGGTCAAGGTGCTCACCGATGAAGGCGTGTACGGGCTGGGCGACGCCACGCTCAATGGCCGCGAACTGGCGGTGCGGGCTTACCTCGACGAGCACGTGATCCCCTGCCTGATCGGCCGCGACCCGCGTAACATCGAGGACATCTGGCAATACCTTTACCGCGGCGCCTACTGGCGGCGCGGGCCGGTCACGATGACCGCCATCGCGGCCATCGACATGGCGCTGTGGGACATCCTGGGCAAGCTGGCCGGCATGCCGGTGTACCAGCTGCTGGGCGGCAGGAGCCGCCATGGCCTGATGGTGTACGGCCACGCCAACGGCCGCGACCACGCCGAAGCCATCGACGCCGTGCACAGCCATATCGAGCAAGGCTACAAGGCGATCCGCGTGCAGTCCGGCGTGCCGGGCCTGTCGAAGGTGTACGGCGTAGGCGCGCAGCGGGGCCACTATGAACCCGCGGAGAAAGGCCTGCCCCCGGAGGAGCCGTGGGACACGTCGCTCTATCTGCGCCACACACCGGAACTGTTCCGCAAGGTGCGCGAGGCAGTCGGCTTCGAACCCCATCTGCTGCACGATGCGCACCACCGGCTGACCCCGGTCGAAGCGGCCCGCCTCGGCAAGGCGCTGGAGCCCTATAGCCTGTTCTGGCTGGAAGACGCCACGCCGGCCGAGAACCAGGACGCCTTCCGGCTGATCCGCCAGCACACCACCACGCCGCTCGCGGCTGGTGAAGTCTTCAATTCGCTGTGGGACTGCAAGGAGCTGATCAGCCACCAGCTGATCGACTACATTCGCGCCACCATCGTTCACGCCGGCGGTATCACGCACGTGCGGCGCATTGCGGACTTCGCCGCGATCTACCAGGTGCGCACGGGCTTCCACGGCGCCACCGACCTGTCGCCGGTGTGCATGGCCGCGGCCGTCAACTTCGGGCTGTGGGCGCCTAACTTCGGCATCCAGGAACTGATGCCGCATGGCGCCCTCACCGACGAGGTCTTTCCGCACAACTACCGCTTTGAAGACGGCTACCTGGTGATGGACGAAGTGCCGGGCCTTGGCGTCGACATCGATGAGTCGCTGGCGGCGAGGTATCCTTACGAGCGCGCGTACCTGCCGGTGGCGCGCCTGCGCGACGGCGCGATGTGGAACTGGTAGCCCGCCGTGCCAGTTGACCTGAACAAGGAGCCAGCATGTTGAGCGTCGTCGTCGAGCAACCGATGCGCATGGCCGTGTGCGAGCGGCCGACCCCGGAGCCTGCCGAGGGCGAGGTACGCGTGCGCGTCCGTTTCGCCGGCATCTGCGGTTCGGACCTGCATATTTTCCACGGCAAGAACCCGTTCGCCACCTATCCGCGCATCGTCGGCCATGAGTTCGTCGGGCGTGTCGACGCGGTCGGTGCCGGCGTCAGCGTCTTGCGCCTTGGCGAACGGGTGGTGGTGGATCCGGTGGTCAGCTGCGGCCAGTGTCATGCCTGCCGGATCGGCCGGCACAATGTCTGCAGCCGGCTGCAGGTGATCGGCGTGCACCGCGATGGCGGCTTCACCGAGTACGCATGTGTGCCGGCGCGCAATGCCTACGTGGTCCCCGATGGCATGGCGGCCGCCAGTGCCGCGGTGATCGAGCCGTTTGCCGTGGCGGCACACGTCACGCACCGCACCGGCGTGCTGCCCACGGACCTTGCGCTGATCTACGGCGCGGGGCCGGTGGGCCTTAACCTGCTGCAGGTCCTCAAGCGCGTGTATGGGATACGGGCCTTCATCACCGACCACGTCGATGAGCGCCTGGCGCTGGCGCGCGGCTGCGGGGCGGAGGACGACGAGATCATCAACACCTCGCGCGAGCCGCTTGCGCAGGCACTGGCCCGGCGCGGCGTGGAAGGCGGGCCGACGCTGGTCTACGACGCGGTCTGCCATCCGGCCATCCTGGAAGAAGCCGTGCGCATCGCCGCGCCGGCGGGCCGCATCGGCGTGCTGGGGTTTTCCGCCACGCCGTCGGCCCTTCCGCAACAGTTGCTGACCGGCAAGGAACTGACCCTGTACGCCTCGCGCCTGAACTGTGCGATGTTTCCCACCGTCATCGACTGGATCGCGCGCGGGCTGGTGGATCCGGGCCACATTGTCACGCACCAGGTCGGCCTGCGCGATGTCGCCGGCGCGTTCGACCTGGCCGCAAGCCAGCCGCGCGTGAGCTGCAAGGTGCTTCTCGATCTGGGCGGGGACGCCTGACATGCGCGCGCGCTTCGACATCGTCGCGCTCGGCGAAGCCATGGTGGACGAGGCTAGCCAGCCTGCCTGACCGGCTGCGCAGGTGTGCCTGCCGCCGGCGCAGGCAGGCAATGCCGCTCAATCTCCCTTAAAACCCGACGCCTTGATCACCGGCGTCCAACGTGCCGAGAGTGCGCTGGCGTATCCGGCAACCTCATCAGGGGTGCCGCCGGGCAGGATGTCATAGCCGGCGCGCGCCAGCTTTTCGCGCACGTCCGGCATGGCCAGAACCTTGCGCACGGCCTGATACCACTGCGTCGCCACCTCGGGCGGCGTGCCGGCGCGGACATAGAGCAGGTAGCGCGACGAGGTCACGAGGTTGGGAAAGCCGGATTCCGCAAAGGTCGGCACATCGGGCAAGGCATCGGCACGCTTTTCACCTGCCACGGCCAGCACGCGCAGCTTGCCGCCGCGATGCAGCTCGGTGAAGGTCGTGATGGCGTCCATGCCCGCCGCGATCTGGTTGCCCATCATTTCCGTCGCCATTGCCGCGCCACCGCGATATGGCACCAGCGTGCTGCCGGTGCGGGACTGGCTGACGAACTCCACGGCAAGGAAATGCAGCAGCGTGCCAACCGTGCTGATGCCGATCGAGTAGTCAGCCGGCCTGGCCCTGCCGGCCTTGACGAAGTCGGCCAGCGTCTTGATGGGTGAGCTGGCGCTGACCGCTAGGCCGAACTGGACGCCGGTCACATCGGTGATCGTCTTGAAGTCCGTGGCCGGATTGAAGCGCATGTTGCTGTAGATCAGCGGCCCGATGAACATCGGGTCGACAGGTGCCAGCAGCACGGTGTTACCGTCAGCCGGGGCATTCTTCAGGTATTCGGCCGCCACGCGCGTGCCGGCACCGGGACGGTTGTCGACGATGACGGTGCGGCCCATGGCGTCTTTCAGCTTCTCGGACAGCAGGCGGCCCATGTAGTCGGCCGGCCCGCCCGGCGGAAACGGCACGATGATGCGCGAGACCGACTGCGCCCAGGCGGCTCTCGAGAGCAGGCCACCGGTACACAAGGCGGCAGCGGTGCCGGCCAGCATGGCGCGGCGCGAAAGACGTGGGGTGAAAGCAGGATTGCGTTCGTTCATGGGAACCTCCTGGGTCTAGATGCCGGTTTGCACGTCGGTGAAAGGGGTGAAGCGCGCCGCGGCTTCAATGGCCTGGCCGGCGCGCAGCAACAGGTCCTCGCGGAAGCGCCATGCCATCAGCTGCACGCCGACGGGCACGCCGTCGGCCATGCCTGTCGGCACGGACAGCCCGGGCATGCCCAGCATGGCCGTTGCCAGCAAGGGGCTCTGTGCGTGGAGCAAGGCACTGTTCTCTTCAGGCGTGCGGATATCCGCGTCTTGAACGCTCGGGCGCTGCCACGACACCGGCATCAGCACTAGCGGGTACGTTTGCATGAACAGCGACCAGTTGCGTGCGATCGCCTGGCGCCGCGACAAGGCATCCAGAAAGCCATCGCGATCGGTTTCAGGCATCCCGTCCAGCATGTTGCGCTGGCTTTTCCGCATGGCCTCGTCGCCATGCTGGTCCACGCCCGCAATGATGCTGCGGCGGCTGTCGTCGACCGTCAGCGTGCGCCACAATGCTGCCGCTTCCATGAAGTCAGGCAGGCTGGCTTCCTCGACGGCGTAGCCCGCTTGCTGCAACCAATGCGCGGCGCTGTCCAGCGCTGCGCTGACCGCGGGATCGACTGGAATGCCCGGACAGCGTCGGAACAGCGCCACGCGGATCGGCCCCGGCGGCAATGGCAGTTCCAGCGGCACCGGCACCCAGGCGGGGTCGCGCCCGTCGGGGCGTGCCATGGCGTGATAGCCGAGGCGCAGGTCGGCAATGCTGCGTGCCAGCGGCCCTTGCACGGACATGAGTTGCGGCGTGATGCTTCTCTCGACCGTGGCCGACGGGTTGTACGCCGGCACCCGCCCCGTCGTTGGCCGCAAGCCGACGACACCGCAGGCATAGGCCGGATAGCGAATCGAGCCGCCGATGTCGTTGCCATGCGCCAGCGCCCCCATGCCGGAAGCGACCGCGGCAGCGGCTCCGCCGCTGGAACCGCCGGGGGTGATATCCGCATCCCACGGATTCAGCGTGCGCCCGTGCAGGCCGTTTTCGGTGAACCAGCGCGATGAATAGGTAGCCGTATTGCTGCGCCCGACGATGATGGCCCCGGCACTGCGCAGGTTTGCAACGACAGGCGCATCCTCGCGCGCGATGTTGTGCTTCAGCGGAATCACGCCGTTGGTGGTGGCATGGCCCGCCTGGTCGACATTGATCTTGATCGTGACCGGCACGCCATGGAGCGGCCCCAGTTCTGCGCCCTCAGCGACCTGGCGGTCCGCGGCATCCGCGCTGGCCAGCGCCTCTTCTGCCAGCACCGCCGGCAACGCATTCAGACGTGGGTTAAGGGCGTCGATGCGGGCCAGCACGCTGGCCGTGACCTCGCGGCAGGAAATCTCCCGCCGCCGCACGGCATCGGCAATGTCGACGGCGCTCCAGCGCCAAAGCGTTTCATCAGGTTTCACGTCAAGGCTCCCAGGATTCAGGCAATAGGAATCCCACCCGCCGTGCCGGAGGCGACGATGGCGGTTGGGTGTGCAGAAAAAAAGGGGACGCTAGCGCGTCAGGGAATCAGTCGCCCGGGCTCATCAACAAGCTCCCGCGATCCACCCGGGACTCGGCCTCGAGGGCCAGGGACTCCGCGTGCTCCATGTGCTCTTGCATCAGGGCACGCGCACGCTCGGGGTCGCGCGACCGGAAGGCTTCGATCAACGCGTTGTGGCTGTGGAAGATCTCTTCATCGAAGTCGTCGAAATCGTCCTGGGCATTGCGCACCACAATGACGCGGCGAATGATGTCGTTGAGCAGGCGGCAGAACAGCGCCAGCATCGGGCTGCTGCACGCATCGGCCAGCCGGTCGTGAAACAGCAGGTCGGCTTCGCGCCGCTCGTTCCAGTCCGTGCTGCCGCCATGTTCAGGGTGGCTCAGCCCGACCAGTGCTTCCAGATCGGCGATATCGGCATCGGTCAGGCGCAAGGCGGCGTTGGCGGCCAGTTCAGGCTCAACGGCGCGGCGCAGGGCGTACAGCGTGACGATGTCGACTGACTGGAAGTACAGGAAGTTGGACACTGCCTCCAGGCATCGCTCATAGGGCGGTTGCGTCAGCGTGGCGCCGCCGTTCGGCCCCGTGCTGACCTTGACCAGCCCCTGGGCCTGCAGCGAGGCAAGCGCCTCACGCACCGTCCCGCGCGCAACGCCCATCTGTTCGATCAGCGCCGCTTCCTGCGGCAGCTTGTCGCCGACCTTCTGGTGCGACTGCACGATCCAGCGCTTGATATCGTTGACCACCTGGTCCGAACGCTTCACGCGTTTGCTGCCCTCTATCTGAGGGGTAGGCTTGAAGTCCATCGTTTCGTATTTATGATCATAATTATCATGATTATGGTCAACGAGCGGGCTTTTCCTATGCGGGTATTCCCGGCGGCAGGCCTGAACGCGTAATCGGGGCGCAAGAAATCAGTACAAGGAGATCTCGAAGCCACCGACATTCGCGCTGTCCGCATGCTCAACGGCGAACGAAAACCGTCGATTCGGCCCATGGGCCTGGAGTGGCGTTTGGTCGTCGCCTATACCTGACGCAAGCCAACCATCTTCATACCGAGGTATCCCATGCACCACGCCTTTCCACCCGACGACCCCAACGCCATGGCCTATTGGCGCGCGCGCCGCATGGTGCGCGCCCTGCGCGGCTGGTATATCCACCTGCTGGTCTACGCCGTCGTCAATGGCTGGCTTTGGTTCCGCTTCTTCTACTTTCCGTCGCCGCCGTGGTCGCATTCCGCCACCACCGGCTGGCCGTGGCCGCTGACCACCACCCTGGCCTGGGGCCTGGCGCTGACGGTGCATGGGTTGCTGGTGTGGACGCGACTGTCGCGCCGCGGACGTGACTGGGAACAGCGCAAGATCCAGGAATTCATGGATCGCCAGTGAATCCCTCAGCCGGCGGCGCAGTAGCGCCGCCGGCCGCGTTACATCTGCCGGAACCGGTGCATGTAGGCGCGCGATACCGGCAGCTCGGCTTCGCTGTCGCGCATCCGGACAAAGAGCCGTCCTGACTCATCGCGGCGCGTGCCGGCCACGTATTCCATGTTGACGATGGACGAGCGGTGGATCTGCCAGAACACCTCGGGATCGAGGCCGGCGATCAACTCCGCCAGCGGCGTGCGGATCAGGTGCTCGCCATCGCGGGTATGCACGACCACGTACTTGTCGTCGCTCTGGAAATACATCACCTCCTGGATCGGCACGTGGCTGGTGGTGTTGCCGCGGCTGGCGCGTACCCAGCGCAGCTGCCCGCCGTTATCCGCGCGCGGCTGGGCGCGGGTGAGCTGGTTCAACAGCTGGGCCAGTTCAGGCAAGGGCGCAGCTTCCTGCAACGCCTTGCGCAGCCGCTCGATGGTGCGGCCAAGGCGCTCCTCGCTGACCGGCTTGACCAGGTAGTCGACTGCCGCGCGCTCGAACGCATCGAGCGCGAATTCGTCATAGGCCGTGACGAACACCAGCCGCGTATCGGTTTCAATCCCTTGCGCCACCTCGAGGCCGGACAGGCCGGGCATCTTGATGTCGAGGAAGGCGACGCTCGGCGACAACCGTGCGATGGCGTCGGCGGCTTCGATGCCATTGGCCGCCTCGGCAACGATCTGCAGTTCCGGCCAGAGGCGTTGCAGCTTGCCGCGCAGGTACGCGCGCAGGTGCTCTTCATCGTCGGCAATCAGGGCGGTGGGCGTCATGGAGCGTCTGCGTTTCAGGATTGGCGCGGCAGCGGGATTTCGATCAGTACGGCAGTGCCCGGCGCGCGCTCTTCGATTCGCACATGGGCATCGCCGTCATACAACACGGCCAGCCGCTCACGCAGGTTCGAAAGCCCGACGCCGGCACCCGCCGAGGGGCGAAAGCCCATGCCATCGTCCTCGATGGTTGCAAGCATGCGCGGGCCGCGCCGCTCCAGCCGGACCAGCAGCCGCCCGCCTTCGACCTTCGGCTCCAGCCCATGCTTGATCGCATTCTCGACCACGGGCTGCAGCAGCATCGGCGCCAGCGGCATCGGCTCAAGTTCCGGGTCGACGTCGACTGAATAATGCAGCCGGTCACCCATGCGGATGCGGATCAGCGCCAGATAGTCACGCAGCAGCTTCGCCTCCTGCGCCACCGTGCCTTGCGTGGCGCGGCTGGCTGCAAGCGACGCGCGCAGATAGGCGATGAAATGCTCCAGCATCAGCGTGGCCTTCTGCGGCGCGGGCTCGATCAGGCTGACCACGTTGGCCAGGGTGTTGAACAGGAAGTGCGGCTCGATCTGGGCCTGCAGCAGACGCATGCGGGCTTCCACCAACTGCTTCTCCGTCGACAGCGTGCGCACCTGTTCCTGCGCCATGTATTGTGCGATCTTGCGTTCTTCCCACTGTCGCCCAAGCAGGCCGACGCGGCCCCAGGTCATGACGCCATGCACGGCAAGGCCGATGCCCCAGCCCATAAGCGGGGCGCCAGACCAGGGGCGATGCGGCGACGTCACCACGTTGATCCCGATCAGCAATGCATTGACCGCCACGTAGAGCATGGCGTGCATGTAGAAGAAGCGGAGTGCGCGCACGCGGCGGCGAGCGTCTTCGTAGGCGCGCTGTTCGGGGGCGGATCGCCAGATGCGGGAGTTGGGGGAATGCACGGGCGGGCGGTGGGGGGCGGAGATGGAGGGAGGTTACCACTGCGCTCCGGGCTCTGATACGGCGGTGCCGGGAATCGACAGATTGGCGGCGTGGATCGCCGGAAAGCAGACGCAGACCGCCTGGCGCCCTTCCCCCGGAGCTTCCGGCGCGCCGGTGCCGTCACCCTGCAAATCGATAAAACTACTGAAACAGCCACCGTTACCGTTTTGTGCCTACAATTGCCGCATAACAAACCTGCCTGACCACCGTCGCACCGGGTCCGCGACACAAGCCGTGGCCAGCGCAGTTCCTGAACGGGCAATAAGAAGAGCAACAACGCATGGCCACGCTGATTCCCGCGCTGGGTTCGGTCACTTCGCGCATGACCAGTGGAGAGAGACGCTTCGCCGAGCGTCTGGAGACAAAGCTGGAAGACGACTACCTGTGCTGGTATGACGTCGCCATCGGCGAGAAGACCAGGCACCCCGATTTCATCGTCTTCCATCCCAGCCGGGGTCTGCTGGTGCTGGAGGTCAAGGACTGGCGGCTGGATACCATCCGGGAGATCGACCAGCGCGATGTCACGCTGCTGACGGATCGCGGGCTGGTGCGGGAGATGAATCCCCTCGAGCAAGCCCGGCAGTACATGTTCTATGTCACCAACCTGCTGCAGCGCGATCCGCAGCTGGTCTGGCCCAGCGGCTCACTGAAGGGCAAACCCTTCTTCCCCTACGGCTGCGGCGTCGTCCTGCCCAACATCACGCGCGCGCAGTTCGACAAGACCAACCTCGGCGACGTCCTGCCGCCACACCTGGTGATCTGCCAGGACGAGATGTACGAGACGGTCGACGCAGAACACTTCCAGCAGCGCCTGTGGGAGATGTTCCCGGTCAAGTTCACCTTCAAGCTTGCCTTGCCGCAGATCGAGCGGATCCGCTGGCACCTGTTTCCGCAGATCCGCATGCCGGAGCAGCGCGCGCTGTTTCCGGAGGATGCCGCCAAGCCACTGGACATGCCGGATATCCTTCGCGTCATGGACCTTCAGCAGGAGCAGCTGGCCCGCAGCCTGGGCGAAGGCCACCGGGTGATTCACGGCGTCGCCGGCTCCGGCAAGACGATGATCCTCGGCTACCGGGCGGAGCATCTGGCCAAGATCGTAAGCCGGCCGGTCCTCGTGCTTTGCTACAACAAGACCCTCGCCGCCAAGCTGGCGGCGACGATGATCGAGAAAGGCATCGAAGAGAAGGTCCACGTTTATAACTTCCATGCGTGGTGCTCTCGGCAACTAGAAACTTACGGTATTGACCGGCCGAAGGGGCGCCCAAGCGATGCGCTCTTTGAGGAAATGGTGAATCGGGTCATCCAGGGCGTGGACCGCAAGGCAATCCCGGCGGGCCAGTACGATGCCGTGCTTATCGACGAGGGCCATGACTTCCGGCCGGAGTGGTTCAAGCTGGTGGTCCAGATGGTGAATCCGGAAAGCAATTCGCTATTGGTGCTTTATGACGACGCGCAGTCCATATATGGCGGCGCCAGGAAGCGCGGGATGACCTTCGCCAGTGTGGGCGTCCAGGCCCGTGGTCGTACGACCATTCTCAAGCTGAACTATCGCAATACCCAGGAAATCCTGGCCGTCGCGCGTAGTTTTGCGGATGACTTGCTGCGGCCGACTGAGGCCGCCGAAGACGAAGCGCCAACTGTGCAACCTGTCGGCGCTGGCCGCCGCGGTAACAAGCCGCTGCTGATCGAATTGCCAACCATGGAGGCGGAGGCTGAACGCATTGCGCAAATCCTGACGGATGAAAACCGGGCCGGGACACCGTGGTCAGAGATGGCGGTGCTCTATCGCCATTGGGACACGGTCGGCCATGTCACCAGCGCGCTGACACGCAAGCGCATCCCGTTTGAATGCCCGCAAATCACCAAACGTTTTACGCCCGGCGCGGACAGCGTCAAGGTAATCACCATGCATAGCAGCAAGGGGCTGGAGTTTCCGCTGGTGTGCATTCCGGCCACGGGGATGCCGCACAAGCATGATGAGGCGGACGAAGACGAAGCGCGGCTGATGTATGTGGCGATGACGCGGGCCACGCGGCAATTGGTGATGACGTTTGGGGAGGGGTCGCGGTTAGCTGGAAAGTTGCGGGACGCTGTCGGACGGCTACAGCGGTAAGTATTCGAGAGGACAAAAGCAAAGCGGCTTCCCGATCGGGAAGCCGCTTGAATTCTGGTGCCGGCTGCAGGACTCGAACCCGCCACCTGATGATTACAAATCAACTGCTCTACCTGATGAGCTAAGCCGGCATGTCTGGTGCAGACCGCGATTCTACTGCATTGCGGGCCGCTTTGGGATGGCTTACTTCACCACTTTCAGTGCGGGCTTCTTGCTGCCGATGCGGGGCACCGGGGGCGGCGTGTCGTCGTCGCCGGGGCCGGCGTCGGTGGTAGTTGCCGAGGTCTCGGCTTCCACCGGGGCCAGCTTGGGCGGCGGGTTGTTTTCGCGCTCGGTGGCGGCCTGGGTTTCCGGCAGGCTGCGTTCGACCGGGAAGGCCATGCCCTGCCCGTTCTCACGGGCGTAGATGGCCAGCACGTTCTCGACGGGGACGTCGATCTTGCGCGACACGCCGCCGAAGCGTGCGCTGAAAGTGATCCATTCGTTGCCCATGTCCAGGCCGCTGGTGGCGTCGAAGCTGACGTTGAGCACGATCTCGTTGTTCTTGACGAACTCGCGCGGCACGCTGGTGTTGGCGTCGACGAAGACGGCGATGTACGGCGTGAAGCCGTTGTCCGTGCACCATTCATAGATGGCGCGGATCAGGTAGGGCTTGGTGGAGGTTTCAGGCATTGTGCTTCCAGTGGCGCCGTGGTGGCCCGAGGGCGGATGCCTTCGGGCCCGTGCCGGTTAGCGGCGCATCACCTTTTCGGACGGGGTGAGCGCTTCGATGTATGCGGGACGGCTGAAAATGCGTTCAGCATACTTCAGCAACGGCGCGGCGTTCTTCGACAGCTCAATGCCGTAGTGGTCCAGGCGCCACAGCAGCGGCGCGATGGCGACGTCGAGCATCGAGAACTCTTCGCCCAGCATGTACTTGTTCTTGACGAAGATAGGCGCAAGTTGCGTCAGGCGGTCGCGGATCGCGGCGCGGGCGCGTTCGTGGTTCTTCTCCGCTGCCTTGCCCTTTTCGTTCTCCAGCGTGTAGACGTGGGTGAACAGTTCCTTTTCGAAGTTGAACAGGAACAGGCGGGCGCGGGCGCGCTGCACCGGGTCAGCCGGCATCAGCTGCGGGTGCGGGAAGCGCTCGTCGATGTATTCGTTGATGATGTTCGACTCATACAGGATGAGGTCGCGCTCGACCAGGATGGGCACCTGGCCGTACGGGTTCATCACCGAAATATCTTCGGGCTTGTTGAACAGGTCGACGTCGCGGATTTCAAAATCCATGCCCTTTTCAAACAGGACAAGGCGGCAACGTTGGGAAAACGGGCAAGTCGTACCCGAATACAACACCATCATGGTTGGATTCCTTGGGCTTAGCCGAAGCAGGGTCGGACAGTAAGGTCTGACATTCTGCCAAAGTCGGCCACCAGAATGCAAATTAGTGGCAAATAGCGCACTTTATTGATGCGCTTCTGCAGCTTTTCCAAGAGAAAAGGCCAGGGGCGGTGCTGCGTTCGCAGCGGCCACCCCTGGCCTTTGTCCCTGTCCGGGGCCCGGATTCGGGCCCCGGTCATGCCTTACTTCACATCTTTCCAGTACGCGGCGTTGAGGCGCCAGGCCAAGACGGTGAACACGCCCAGGAACAGCAGCACCCAAACGCCCAGGCGCTTGCGGTGGTTCTGCGCAGGCTCGGCCATCCAGTCCAGGAAGCCGACCAGGTCAGCGGTGGCCTGATCGTACTCGACCTTGCTCAGCTTGCCCGCGCTCAGTTGCTCGAAGCCGGCAAACTTGTGCACCTTCTCGCCGTGCTCTTCCACTTCCGTGAACTTGGCGGCGCGCTGGCCCTGCAGTTCCCACAGCACGTGCGGCATGCCGACGCTGGGGAACACCAGGTTGTTCCAGCCGGTGGCGCGGCTGTCATCACGGTAGAACGTGCGCAGGTAGGTGTAGAGCCAGTCGTTGCCGCGGGCGCGGGCGATCACCGACAGGTCCGGCGGCTGTGCACCGAAGAAGGCCTTGGCTTCCTTCGGCTGCATGGCAATGGTCATGGTCTCGCCAACCTTGTCCGCGCTGAACAGCAGGTTCTCGCGGATCTGGTCATCGGTCAGGCCGATGTCCTTGAGCCGGTTGTAGCGCATCATCGATGCGCCGTGGCAGTTCAGGCAGTAGTTGACGAACACCTTGGCGCCGCGCTGCAGCGACGATAGGTCGGCAGTGTTCACCGGTGCCGGCTCAAGGGGGAAGCCCCCCTCGGATGCCATGGCAGGCGCGCCGGCAAAGCATGCGCCGGCCAGCGCGAGGATCGAAAGCAGCTTTTTCATCTTGTGTCCTTGTGCTCTTGTCGGGGTTCGCGTCGCTCAGTGCGGGTGGAACGTGACACGCTCCGGCACCGGCTTGAACTCGCCGGCACGGCTCCACAGCGGCATGGTCAGGAAGAAGGCGAAGTACAGCAGCGTACCGAGCTGCGACACCTTTTCACCAACCGGCGACGGCGGTTGCACGCCGAGATAGCCGAGCACCAGGAACACCACCACGAAGACAATCAGGATGGTCTTGTGGAAAGCAGGACGATAGCGGATGGACTTGACCGGCGAGCAGTCCAGCCACGGCAGGAAGAACAGGATCACCACCGAGCCGCCCATCACCAGCACGCCCCAGAACTTGGCGTCGATGAAGTAGAAGCCCACGGCCAGGATCACCGCGATGGCGATGGCGCCGACCTTGATGCGTGCGTCCTTGCTGCGCAGGAACACCATGCCGAGCAGCAGCGCGAAGAACACCCACAGGATCGGCAGGAAGTTCGACGTGGTGGCACGCAGCATCGAATAGAACGGCGTGAAGTACCACACCGGCGCGATGTGCGGCGGGGTCTTCAGCGGGTCAGCCGGGAAGAAGTTGTTGTGTTCCAGGAAATAGCCGCCCACTTCCGGGAAGAAGAAGATCACGGCCGAGAAGAGAAGCAGGAAGCCGGCAACACCCAGCGTGTCGTGCACCGAGTAGTACGGGTGGAACGGGATGCCGTCCAGCGGGATGCCATTATCGCCCTTCTTGGCCTTGATCTCGACGCCGTCCGGATTGTTCGAACCGACTTCGTGCAGCGCGATGATGTGGGCAATGACCAGGGCCAGCAGCACCAGCGGCACGGCGATGACGTGGAACGAGAAGAAGCGGTTCAGCGTTGCGTCGCTCACCACGTAGTCACCGCGGATGAACAGCGACAGGTCCTGACCGATCACGGGAATCGCCGAGAACAGGTTCACGATCACCTGGGCGCCCCAGTACGACATCTGGCCCCATGGCAGCAGGTAGCCCATGAAGGCCTCCGCCATCAGGCACAGGAAGATCAGGCAGCCGAAGATCCAGACCAGCTCGCGCGGCTTGCGGTATGAACCGTACAGCAGGCCCCGGAACATATGCAGATAGACCACGACGAAGAAAGCCGATGCGCCGGTCGAGTGCATGTAGCGCACCAGCCAGCCCCAGGGGACTTCGCGCATGATGTATTCCACGCTGGCGAAGGCCACCGGAATGCCGGCGGCGTTCAGCGTGGCGTCGGGCTTGTAGTTCATCACCAGGAAGATGCCGGTGACGATCTGGATCACCAGCACCAGCAGCGCCAGCGAACCGAAGAAGTACCAGAAGTTGAAGTTCTTCGGCGCGTAGTACTTGGAGAGGTGGTCTTCCCACAGTTGGGTGGCGGGGAAGCGGGCGTCGACCCAGCCCAGCAGGCCGGTCGTCTTGACTTGTTTTTCGGCCGCCATGATCAGGCTTCTCCTTTCTCGTCCTTGCCGATCACGATCTTGCTGTCGGTCAGGAACTGGTAGGGGGGAACATCGAGATTCTGCGGAGCCGGCTTGTTCTTGAAGACGCGCCCGGCGAGGTCGAAGGTCGACCCGTGGCAGGGGCAAAGGAAACCGGGAGCGGCGCCGAGCTGAGAATTGGCACCGGAGGCGAAGGGGCCCGAAGGCGAGCAGCCCAGGTGGGAACAGATACCCACCACGACCAGGACGTCCTTATGGTCTGCGCGCGAACGGGTTTCGTTCTTGCAGTACTCAGGCGTCTTCATGGTAAATGGCACATCGGAATTGGGATCGGCCACCTCGCCGTCCGTCTTCTTCAGCGACGCCAGTTGTTCGTCCGTGCGCCGCATGATCCAGACCGGCTTGCCGCGCCATTCGACTGTCATCATCTCGCCTGGCTTCAGCGCGCCAATATCCGCCTCGACTGGAGCACCCGCGGCTTTGGCCTTCTCCGATGGTGCAAAAGTACTGACGAAAGGAACCGCTACCGCTACGCCTCCGACGCCGCCAGCGACGGATGTCGCGATCAACCAATTGCGGCGACCTTTATCCACGCTCTTCACGTCTTGCTGGTCACTCATTCCAAACCCCAGGGGAAGTCAATTTAGATTTTGCGTCAACCATAAAGTGTACCTTAGACACCTGCGCACTAGATAGGCAGAAAATGCCACGACCATGCGCGATTATCGGACATGCAACCCGGAAAGCGGCTTCGGTGCTTGCTTTCCGGCGAGTGATGCGGCAGGCTGCGAGCTTGAAACCGTTCATCGCTAGTGACAAGAAGGAGAACCCCCCATGGGCATGATCTCGGAATTCAGAACCTTCGCCGTACGCGGCAATGTCATCGACCTCGCGGTCGGTGTGATCATCGGCGCGGCATTCGGCAAGATCGTGGATTCAGTGGTCAATGACCTGATCATGCCGTTGGTGGGCCGCGTGGTCGGCAAGCTGGACTTCTCCAGCATGTTCATCGTGCTGGCGGATCCCCCACCCGGAACACCCACTACGCTCGATGCCTTGAAGAAGGCCGGCGTGCCCGTGTTTGCCTACGGCAATTTCCTGACCATCGTTGTCAACTTCCTGATCCTGGCATTCATCATCTTCCTGATGGTGCGTGCCTTTAACAGGATGCGCGCCGCGGAACCGGTAGCAGCGCCCGCCGCACCGCCTGAGGAAGTCGTGCTGCTGCGTGAAATCCGCGACAGCCTGAAGACCCGTTGATTGGTGCGCCGTACGCGCGCCGACCCCGGAAGATAAAACGGCCCCGATGAGGCCGTTTTGTTTTGCGTCAGATCAGACCGGATTAGGAATATCGATAAACGTATGGCGCAGGCCAAAGCGTTCGGCCACATGCTCGCCCAGCGAGCGGATGCCGTAACGCTCGGTGGCGTGATGCCCGGCGGCAAGGTAAGCCACGCCGCTTTCGCGCGCGAGGTGCGTGGTTTGCTCCGAGACTTCGCCGCTCAGGTAGGCATCGACACCCGCTGCAACCGCGGCATCGAAATAGCCTTGTGCCCCGCCCGTGCACCAGCCGACGGTGCGGATCATCTGGTCCGGCTCACCGATGGCAAGCGGCTCGCGCCCCAGCACACCACCAACGTGCGCGGCCAGCGCAGAGAGCGGCATCGGCGCGGGCAGCGTGCCGGTCCAGCCGAGCTGGTCGTCGCTGAAGCGGCCGGTCGGGGTAAAGCCGAGCTGCAGGCCGAGCTGGGCGTTGTTGCCGAACTCCGGGTGGTTGTCCAAGGGCAGGTGGAAGGCGAACAGGTTGACGTCCGCGCCAAGCAGGCGCTTCAGACGCGCGTGCTTCTGCCCGACCACGCGAGCATCTTCGTTTTTCCAGAAGTAGCCATGATGGACGAGGATGGCGTCGGCCCCCGCTTCGATCGCGGCATCGACCAATGCCAGGCTTGCCGTCACCCCCGTCACGACGTGTGTGACTTCCGGGCGACCTTGCACTTGCAGCCCGTTGGGACAATAGTCCTTGTAGCGGGAAACTTCCAACAGGTCGTTCAAGTACAATTCAAGCTCTTTTGTTTTCATTTTCTGCTCAAAACTCCAATATGTTGCGGCGCTTTTGGCTGTTCTTTGCCCAGGCTGTCACCGTCGTGCTGGCGGTCTGGTTCGTCGTGGCAACGCTCAAGCCTGATTGGCTGCAGAGGGGGCGCGTCGCGGTCCAGTCCGGTTCGCCCATCGTGGCGCTCAAGGAAGTCGTGCCAAATGTGTCCGGTCCTGCGGCCGAAGGGTCTTACAGCGAAGCCGCCCAGCTGGCCATGCCGGCCGTGGTCAATATCTTTACCAGCAAGAACGGCAACAAGCGCTCGCCCAACCCGCAGGCCGAGGATCCGTGGTTCCGCTTCTTCTTTGGCGACCGCCTGCCTGAGCGGCAGGAGCCGGTCTCCAGCCTGGGGTCTGGCGTCATTGTCAGCGCCGAGGGTTATATTCTAACCAACCACCACGTGGTCGACGGCGCCGATGAAATCGAGATCGCGCTGACCGACGGCCGCAAGGCCAACGCCAAGGTGGTGGGCTCCGACCCGGAAACCGACCTGGCCGTGCTCAAGGTGACGCTCAAGGACCTGCCCGCAATCACGCTGGGCCGGCTTGAGAACGTGAAGGTCGGCGACGTGGTGCTGGCCATCGGCAACCCGTTCGGCGTTGGCCAGACGGTGACGATGGGCATCGTCTCGGCGCTGGGCCGCAGCCACTTGGGCATCAACACCTTCGAGAACTTCATCCAGACCGATGCTGCGATCAACCCGGGCAATTCGGGTGGCGCCCTGGTGGATGCGCAGGGCAATCTGCTGGGCATCAACACCGCGATCTACTCACGCTCGGGCGGCTCGCTGGGGATCGGCTTTGCGATTCCCGTGTCGACCGCCAAGCAAGTGATGGAATCGATCATCTCCACCGGCAGCGTGACGCGCGGCTGGATCGGAGTCGAGCCGCAGGACATGACGCCCGAGATCGCCGAGTCGTTCGGGCTGGATGCCAAGGAAGGCGCGCTGATCGCCGCGGTGGTCCAGGGCGGGCCGGCCGACAAGGCTGGCGTGAAGCCCGGGGACGTGCTGACCAAGGTAAATGGCTTGTCGATCACGGACACGACCGCGCTGCTCAACGCGATTGCGCAGCTCAAGCCGGGCGTGGACATCAAGATGACGGTGATGCGCCGCGGCAAGGCGACGGACCTGACGGTGACAATCGGCAAACGGCCGCCGCCGCCGCGCCGGTCGCTGCCGTTTGAAGAGGAAGAATGAGTCCCGGCACGATATGGCCCTGACGAAAAACCCCGCCTTGGATGTGAACTGACCCCAAGAAGTTGGGCATCAACTTTTGGGGTGCAGTTCAGATGGCGGGGTTTTTTTGTGCCTGGCGGTTCGGTTGACCCTGGCATCGCGGTAACGGGCGAAGGCCGTGCGAGCATGGACCAGGGACTGAGCGGCAGGACACCACTCCTCTATGACTTGCAGGCACGGGGAAACCGCACTGCAGACCACAGTGGCACGACGGGCCGCCGTGGACAGATGCAACGTCACGGTGAGGAATCGACGCGCAGACCACTCATACTGGGCGCTCACCCGATCCAGGCGCGATGAAGCACGATGCCTGCATTCCGCTTTCCCGCCCTCGCCCCTGGCCTCGATGCACAACATGACCGGTACAGCATGGCAACTACGCGCGTGGCATGCTTGTGCCAATATTTTCCCGCAGACATGACAAAAGGCCGGCATCCTTGCGGATGCCGGCCTTTTGCTTCAAGCCAATCCTAAGCGAGCTTACGCCCGCGTCAGATTAGAACTTGTGACGCAGACCAACCACAGCACCGATCTGGTTCGCGCCCGGCTTGACGTTCGTCGTGCTCGACGTGTTGAAGCCGTTCACGCCCAGCTGCGAGCCCTTGTCGTTCAGAGCGTACGACACCGAGGTGTACACGTCGGTACGCTTCGACAGCGCGTAGTCGGCCGTGACCACGAACTGCCACGGATCCGCGCTGGTGTTGCGGAAGTCTTGGTAGTACGCAGCGCCCGACAGCGAGAACGCCGGGGTCAGCTGGTAGCCCAGACCCAGCCAGTACAGGTTCGAAGCCGTAGCAACGGTCGTCAGACCATTTGCAGTCGCGGTGCCGCCAGGCAGCGAAGCGCCGTCGAAGGCCTTGGCCCAGCGATAGCCGGCGTAGACCTTGGCCGGACCGAAGGCGTAGTTGGCGCCGACGGTAGCACGACGAACCTTCTGGCCGCTTGCGTCGACCGGAGCGGCTGCCGGACCGGTCGTGGTGCCGTGCGTTTCGTCATAAGCAGCACCAACCGAGAACGGGCCAGCTGCGTAGCTCACCAGCGCGCCGTACTCTTGGCCGCGGCGGAAGGCGCCGGCGGTTTCGTTGCCGTTGTTGTTGAAGCTGTAGAACGCCGAAGCGGTCAGGCCACCGAAGGTACCGACGTACTTGACGGTGTTGTCGGCACGCGAAGCAAACGCGGCATCCTGACCCAGGATACCGTAGCGCGACGAAATGGCCATCGGGTCGTAAATCAGACCGAAGTCATAGAACGAGGTCTGTTGACGGCCCAGCAGCAGCGAACCATATTGGCTTTGCAGACCGACGTAGGCTTGACGACCGAACAGACGACCGTCTTGGGCCGAAGTACCGTTGTCCAGGTTAACGCCGCTTTCCAGCACGAACACGCCCTTCAGGCCGCCGCCCAGATCTTCCACGCCACGCAGGCCCCAGCGCGAACCGGACTGGTTGCCCGACGACATGCGGAACACGTCATCGCCAGCGGTGTTGGCATGGTTGTTGTACTCGATGCCGACGTCAGCCACGCCGTACAGGGTTACGCTCGATTGGGCATACGCGCCACCAGCGGCCAGAGCGGCGACGGCAGCAGCAAACAGTTTCATCTTCATATCGACACTTTCCTTGTCAACTGATTGGGAAATCTTGGTTGCCCAAGTACTTGGGCGACGCATTTACGTTCACGTCTGTTGCGTATTATGTGCCAGCCCCCCCGGCCGTCAGAAGGCTTTTTCGGCGTAAACCATGCCTACTGGCGGTTTTTGTTGTCGGGGAGCAACAGGAATGGGCGGGGAAATCCCCGTTTTGGTGCAAAACGGGGGTGGCAGGCCGATAAGACCTCCCTCAGCCGAATTAATCCGGCTGCGTTTCCCCTGAAGCGGTGGCTTCAGGTGCCGGACGGCCGATAAAGCGCGCCAGCAGTAGTCCCAGTTCATAAAGCGCCACCAGCGGCACGGCCAGCAGCAACTGCGACAGCACATCGGGCGGGGTCACGATGGCCGCGATGATGAACGCCCCAACAATCACATAGGGACGGATCTGCTTGAGCTTGTCCAGCTCCACCACACCGAAGCGCACCAGCACGATCACCACCACCGGCACCTCGAAGGTGATGCCGAAGGCCAGGAAGGTGGTCATGGCAAAGCTGAGGTATTTGTCGATGTCGGTCGACATCTCCGCCCCCAGCGGCGCGTTGTAGTGCGCCATGAAATGGAACACCGTGGGGAACACCAGGAAATACGCGAACGCCACGCCGCACAGGAACAGGAAATAGCTGCTCGATACCAGCGGCAGGATCAGGCGCTTCTCATGCTGGTACAGGCCGGGCGCGACAAACTGCCAGATCTGGTACAGCACCCACGGCAGCGCGATCAGGAAGGCCACCAGCAAGGTGACTTTCATCGGCACGAAGAACGAGCCGGTGACGTCGGTCACGATCATCTTGCCGCCCTTGGGCAGCGACTCCATCAGCGGCGCGGCAAACAGGTTGAAGATGAGCGGCGCCCAGTAGACCAGGCTGACGAAGACCAGGATGATGCCGGCCACCGCCTTGACCAGGCGTTGGCGCAGCTCGACCAGGTGGGAAATAAAGGTTTCCTGCTGCGACTCGTCTTGCGGGTCTTGGGGATCTGGGGACCGGGTGTCGCTCATGGCGTGAACCGCTCAGCCGCGGGGGCTGGCAAGGTGGATCGATGGAGCCGCAACGCGGCGGCGCGCGAGTGCAACCAAGACTGCGGCCACGACGGCAGCGGCCGGAACGACGGCCGGCAAGGTGTTGCCGCGGCGCATGCTCACTCGAAGAAGGATCGGGATGGCCGGGTGACCGGCCGGTGGCGCTTGACGCGCGCCGCGCCCGACTGCACCCAGACGCGGACATTGTGCTGGCGCTTGAACCAGAGCGGGCGGGCACCCTGCTTGACGCGCCAGCTCTTGCGCCCGTTGTGCGCCTTGTGGGCCGCATCCCAGCTTGGCACGAAGCCGCCACCGGCGTCGGCGCTACCGCCGCCGCTGGTACCCTCGGCACCGCCCAGGGCTTCGTTCAGCGCCTGGGTCTGCTCGCTGACTTCCTTGTGGATGGTGCGCTCGACATCGCGCGCGGCGTCCTCGAATTCCGTGCGCATCTTGCGCAGTTCTTCCAGTTCAACCTCGCGGCTGACTTCGGCCTTGACGTCGTTGATGTAGCGCTGCGCCCGGCCGACCAGCGCGCCCACCGTGCGCGCAACCTTGGGCAGCCGTTCGGGACCGATCACGATCAGTGCCACGGCGCCGATCAGCGCCAGCTTGGAAATGCCGAGATCAATCATGCGGACACATCATGCGGACAACATGCGGAAAAGCGCAGGCGCGGGACGACACGCAGGCAGCGAGGTTTGCGTAGAAGGGATGGCACACCGCCGGATTACTGCTGGCGGGTCTTTTCCTTGGCTTCGACGTCGATGGTGGTGGAGTCGCGCAGTTCCTTGGACTGGGCAGGATCGGCGGCAGCCTTGCCTTCGCCATCCTTCATGCCATCCTTGAAGCCCTTGACCGCGCCGCCCAGGTCCTGGCCGATATTGCGCAGTTTCTTGGTGCCGAACACGAGCATGACGATCACCAGCACGATCAGCCAGTGCCAAATGCTAAACGAACCCATTTCTTGCTCCTGATGAAGCCGCGGGCGCAATCAGATATGCCCGGACCCGTTGTTCCGTCCCGTTATGGCCGCGCCGGGCGACGGTTGCCGGCGCAGCTTCTGCCCGGGGCGTTGCCGCCGCGGGCGCTCCCATGCCAAGGCTGCCCGGTCAGGGCAGCGGTGCCTTCCACGCGTGGCGCGGCCCACCCAGCACATGCAGGTGCAGATGGTAGACCTCTTGCCCACCGTCCGGGCCGGTATTGATCACCGTCCGGAAACCGTTGGCGCAGCCTGCCGCACGCGCCAGTTCAGGCACCTTCAGCATCATTCTAGCAAGCACCGCCCCTTCGCCGGCGCCGCAATCGGCCAGCGAGTCGACATGCAACCTGGGAATGACCAGCAAGTGTACCGGGGC
Organism: Cupriavidus sp. UYPR2.512; assembly: GCF_000379565.1. Classification (NCBI taxonomy): domain Bacteria; kingdom Pseudomonadati; phylum Pseudomonadota; class Betaproteobacteria; order Burkholderiales; family Burkholderiaceae; genus Cupriavidus; species Cupriavidus sp. UYPR2.512. The sequence continues at coordinate 155,000 of NZ_KB903162.1, forward strand.
CTTGGGATGGATATCGTGGAAGGCCACCATGTCGTCGTCTTCATAGACCTTGCGCGACGGTAGCTGGCCGGCCACGATCTTGCAGAAGATGCAATTATCCTGAGCGTTCATGAAGATTTCATTGCGACGGCCGCGGCACCCGGTGTCACCTTCGCGCGCCCGGCCTGCCCGGCATCAGAACTGCTGATCCGGGTACATCGGCTTGCTGTCATTCAGGTACAGCCAGCCCTTGACGATACGATACAGCATCCACAGCGACAGCACGCCCCAGGCGGCAAAGGCCAGCGGCATCAGCACGACTGTCGCAAACAGCACCCCGCCCAGCACGCCCCAGACCACCGACCACCAGAACGAGCGGATCTGCCAGGCGAAGTGCGAGGCATACAACGAGCCGCGCGCGTCGTCGCGCTTGACGTAGCCGATCACGATGGCGATCAGCGCGGTGATGCCGCCGGTGAGCCAGAAGATCGCGTACAGCGCATACAGGATGTGCAGCAGCTTGCGCAGGCTGCTCAACTGTTCGCCGCTTGGGGTAGTGACTTGCCCGGTGTAGTCGTTCGCCATCATTGCCCTTGGTTAGAAGCCTGCCTTGCGGGCAGGCTGAAGACCGGCCGGCGCCCGCGCCAGCTAGTCCTTGCGCCGGGCCTTTTCCTCGAGGCCGGACAGCCCCTCGCGCCGCGCGAGCTCGTTGACCACATCCGCCGGCGTCAGGCCGAAGTTGGCCAGCAATACCATGCTGTGGAACCACAGGTCTGCCACTTCGTAGACCACCTTGCCGGCCTCGGCGCCAGTCTGCCCGGCGGCGCGCGCGTCCTTGGCGGCCATCACGGTCTCGGTGGCTTCCTCGCCGATCTTCTTCAGGATGGCGTCGTCGCCCTTGCTGAACAGGCGCGCCACGTAGGACTTGTCGGGATCGCCGCCGTTGGCGGGCTTGCGCGATTCCAGCACTTCGGCCAGGCGCGCCAGGACATCATTGCTGCTGAGTTGGGTGTCGCTCATGGCTTGGTGTAGATCTGGGCAGGGTCCTTCAGCACCGGCTCGACCGTCTGCCAGTCGCCGGCTTCCACATCGCCCTCGAACTTCTGGAAGAAGCAGGAATGGCGCCCGGTATGGCAGGCGATATTGTCGATCTGGGTCACCTTGAGCAGCACCACGTCTTCATCGCAGTCCAGGCGGATCTCATGCACCTTCTGCACGTGGCCAGACTCTTCGCCCTTGTGCCACAGGCGCTTGCGCGAGCGCGACCAGAATACGGCCTCGCCCAGCTCCACGGTGCGCTGCAGCGCGTCGCGGTTCATGAACGCGAACATCAGCACGTCGTTCGAGCCGGCTTCCTGCACGATCACCGGCACCAGGCCGTTATCGTCCCATTTGACTTTGTTGAGCCACTTCTTTGCCATGATCAGATCCGCACGGGAATGCCCTCGCGGGCCATAAATGCCTTGGCTTCGCCCACGGTGTGTTGCCCGTAGTGGAAGATGCTGGCGGCCAGTACCGCGTCGGCGCGGCCCCGGGTGATGCCGTCGGCCAGGTCCTGCAGGCCGCCGACGCCGCCCGAGGCGATCACCGGCACCGGCACCGCGTCGCTGACGGCGCGGGTCAGCTCCAGGTCGAAACCGCTCTTGGTGCCGTCGCGGTCCATGCTGGTCAGCAGGATCTCGCCGGCGCCGCGCGCGGCCATTTCACGCGCCCATTCGACCGCATCCAGCCCGGTTGCCTTGCGCCCGCCGTGGGTGAAGACTTCCCAGCGCGGCGCTTCGCCCGGGGCGGAACTGCGCTTGGCGTCGATCGCCACCACGATGCACTGTGAGCCGTACTTGGCGGTCGCGTCCGACACCAGCTGCGGATTGGCGATAGCTGACGAGTTGACGCTGATCTTGTCCGCGCCGGCATTGAGCAGCCGCCGCACGTCTTCGACCGTGCGCACGCCGCCGCCCACCGTCAGTGGGATAAAGACCTGCGAGGCCACATCCTCGATGATGTGCAGCATCAGGTCACGCCCGTCGCTGGTCGCGGTGATGTCCAGGAATGTGATTTCATCGGCGCCCTGCTCGTCATAGCGGCGCGCGATTTCCACAGGATCGCCCGCGTCGCGCAGCTCGACAAAGTTGACGCCCTTGACCACCCGCCCGTTGGTCACGTCCAGGCAGGGGATGATACGTTTGGCTAGCATGAGATTCCTTGTCCGCCGCAGCTCCCGGCCAAACGCCGGGCCCAGCGGCGGCTGCGCCCGCGGCGCGTTGCCTTATTGCCCGTCGCGCAGCTTGTCGGCCAGTGCCTGCGCGGCGGCAAAGTTGAGATCCCCGGAGTAGATCGCGCGGCCACAAATGACGCCTTCGACACCTTCGCCCTCGACCGCGCAGAGGTGGTCGATGTCGGCCAGGTTGGACAGCCCGCCGCTGGCGATCACCGGGATCGACATCGATTGCGCCAGCTTGACGGTGGCATCGATATTGATCCCCTGCAGCATGCCGTCGCGGCCAATATCCGTGTAGATGATGGCCTCGACGCCGTAGTCCTCATACTTGCGTGCCAGGTCCGCCACCTCGTGGCCGGTCAGCTTGCTCCAGCCGTCGGTCGCCACCTTGCCATCCCTGGCGTCCAGGCCAACGATGATATGGCCGCCGAAGGCCGAGCAGGCGTCCTTCAGGAAGCCGGGGTTTTTCACCGCGGCCGTGCCGATGATGACGTACGACAGCCCGTCATCCAGCCAGCGTTCAATGGTGTTCAGGTCGCGGATGCCGCCCCCCAGCTGCACCGGGATCTCATCGCCGACCTCGGCGATGATGGCCTTGATGGCCTCCTCGTTGCGGGGCTTGCCCGCGAACGCGCCGTTCAGGTCCACCAGGTGCAGGCGCCGGGCGCCCTGCTCCACCCAGTGGCGTGCCATGGCGGCGGGATCTTCGGAAAAGACGGTGGCCTGGTCCATGTCGCCTTGTTTGAGGCGTACACACTGACCGTCCTTCAGGTCGATGGCCGGAATGAGCAACATATGCGTGACGAGCGTGGTTGAGTGATAGAAGAGTGAGCGAGACCGGCGCTGCCGGTCAGGTCGGGTCGATAGTCGATCGGAAACAGGTCGGGTGACGGGTCGAGTTAGCGGTCGATGATCGGCAAAAAAACGAATCGGGTCAGGGATTCCAGTGGACGAAGTTCCGGTACAGCTGCAGGCCCAGGGCCGCGCTCTTTTCGGGGTGGAACTGCGTCGCGAAAATATTATCGCGCGCTACCGCGCTGGTAAATACGACTCCGTATTCCGTTTCACCGGCAACATGGGCCGGGTCCTGCGCCTGCACATAGTAACTGTGGACGAAATAGAACCAGCTGTCGTCCGGGATACCATCCCACAGCGGGTGCGGCCTGGCCTGGCGCACCCGGTTCCAACCCATCTGCGGCACCTTGTAGCGCGAGCCGTCGGGCTGCGTCATGCCGTCCAGCGCAAAGCGCACCACCTGGCCGGGCATCAGGCCCAGCGCCGGCGTACGGTCCGCGCCGGCCCGGCTTTCGGTGCTGAACTCGAACAGCATCTGCTCGCCCACGCACACACCCAGCATCGGCTTGCTGGCGGCGGCCTGCACCACCGCTTCCTGCAGCCCGGACGCGCCCAGCGCCGACATGCAGTCGGGCATCGCGCCCTGGCCGGGCAGCACCACGCGGTCGGCCGAGCGGATGCCTTCGGGGGCATCCACCACGCGGACGTCCGCTTCCGGCGCCGCGGCACGCAGCGCCTGCGCCACCGAGCGCAGGTTGCCCATGCCGTAATCCACAATTGCTATGGTAGTCATGATTTCAAAACAGGCAACAATGTCTTCAGCCCGTCGACAATGAATTCCACGGCCAGCGCCGACAGGATCAGCCCCATCAGGCGCGTGCCGATATTGATACCGGTGCGGCCGATGACCCGGGCGATCGGGTCGGCCGCGCGAAACACCAGGTACACCACCGCACCGATCACCACGCCCAGGCCGACCAGGATCAGCAACTGGTACCAGTGCTGCGTCTTGCCGGCATAGACGATCACCGTGCTGATCGAGCCCGGCCCGGTCAGCAGCGGCAGCGCCAGCGGCACCACCGCGATGCTCGACTTTACCTCGGCCTCGTCCTCTTCTTCCGGCGTGGCCTTGGTGCGGCTGGTCTGCGCGTTCAGCATGTTCATGGCCATCATGATCATGATGAGCCCGCCACCCACCTGCAGCGACGCCACCGAGATATTGAAGAACTCGATGATCTGCTGCCCCAGCAAGGCCGACACCGCCACCACGATCGCCACCGAGACCGATGCGATCTTGATGGTACGCAGCTTTTCCGCTTCCGTCTGCAGGCTGGTCAGGCTGATGAAGAACGGGATCGCCCCGATCGGGTTGATCAGCGCCAGCAGCGAAATAAACGACTTGAGCGTATCCATCGGTTGCGGGTCGCCAGCATCGCTGGCCAGGTTCAGACTTGGAAGGTCAGCGGGCGCCGCAACCAGCCGGCACGCCTACCGTGGTGGAAAGGTCAGAGCGTACCCTTGGTCGACGGGATCGTGTTCGCCGCGCGCGGGTCCAGCTCCACCGCCATGCGCAGTGCCCGGCCAAAGGCCTTGAACACGGTTTCGCACTGATGGTGGGCATTGATGCCGCGCAGGTTGTCGATATGCAGGGTCACGCCCGCATGGTTGACGAAGCCGCGGAAGAACTCAATGGTCAGGTCCACATCGAAGCTGCCCACGCGCGCACGCGTGAACGGCACATGGAATTCCAGGCCGGGGCGGCCGGAGAAATCGATCACCACGCGCGACAGGCATTCGTCCAGCGGCACATAGCTGTGGCCGTAGCGGGTGATGCCTTTCTTGTCGCCGATGGCCCTGGCAACCGCCTGGCCGAGCGTGATGCCCACGTCTTCCACCGTGTGGTGGTCGTCGATATGCGTGTCGCCGGTGGCTTCGACCTCCAGGTCGAACATGCCATGCCGGGCGATCTGGTCCAGCATGTGGTCAAGGAACGGCACGCCGGACGCCAGTTTCTGGCGGCCGCTGCCGTCGAGATTCAGGGAAACGCGGATTTGCGTTTCCGAAGTATTGCGGGTGACCTCTGCAACACGCATGGTGTTAATCCTGCAGCGACGCTGCGAATGCCTCAAGGAACTGCGCGTTTTCTTCGGGGGTGCTGACCGTGACGCGCAGACAATTGGCCAGCAACGGGTGCATTTTACTCACGTTCTTGATCAAGACCTTCCGCGCGAGCAGCCGGTCGAACGTCTGTGCGGCATCCGGCACGCGCGCCAGCAGGAAGTTGGCGGCGCTGGGGAACACCGTGACCCCGGCCTGCGCGGCCATGCCGTCGGCCACGCGGGTGCGTTCGGCGCGCAGTTGCGCGGCCTGCTCATCCAGCACCGACACATGATCCAGCGCAAACAGCGCGGCGGCCTCGGTCAGCACGTTGACGTTGTAGGGCGGGCGCACCTTGTCCAGCTGCGACAGCCATTCCGGCGCGCCGGCCAGGTAGCCCAGGCGGATGCCGGCCAGGCCCAGCTTGGAAACGGTGCGCATCACCAGCAGGTTGCCGAACTCCGCCAGGCGCGGCATCCAGCTTTGCTGGGCGAACGGCTGGTAGGCCTCGTCCACCACCACCAGGCTGTTGCAGACCTCGCCCTGGGCGGCGCGGATGATGGCCTCCATGTCGGCGGCATCGAACAGGTTGCCGGTGGGGTTGTTCGGGTAGGCCAGGTAGATGATGGCGGGCTGCTGCCCGGCCATCGCGGCCAGCATGGCGGCACGGTCCAGCGTGAAGTCGGCGCGCAGCGGCACGCCCACGAACTGCAGGCCGGCAAACTGCGCCGACATCGCGTACATGACAAAGCCCGGCACCGGCGCCATCACCTTCGCACCGGGCTTGGCCGCGGCCAGCGCCAGCATGCTGATGATCTCGTCCGAGCCGTTACCAAGCAGCACGTCCATGCCGGCGGGCACCTGCATCACGGTCTTCAGCTTGGCACGCAGCGCCTCGCTGCTGGGCACGGGGTAGCGGTTCAGCGCGACTTCGCCCAGCCGCGCGGCCAGTTCCTGGCGCAGCGCGGGCGGCAGCTGGTACGGGTTCTCCATCGCGTCAAGCTTGACCAGACCGTGCGAATCCGGCACGTGGTAGGCGCCCATGGCGCGCACGTCGTCACGGATGATGCGTTCGATCAGGGAGGGCTCTACGGCTGACATGGAAACTCCAGTTTTTGGCTACGTTGGTTCAGTCGATCAACTGCGTTTGAAGCGGTATTCCGCGCTGCGGGCGTGGGCCTGCAGGCCTTCGCCATAGGCCAGCTCGGCGGCGATCTGGCCGAGCATCTGGGCCCCGCCCTCGCTCACTTCGATCAGGCTCGAACGCTTCTGGAAGTCATAGACGCCCAGCGGCGAAGAGAAGCGCGCGGTGCGCGAGGTCGGCAGCACGTGGTTCGGGCCCGCGCAGTAATCGCCCAGCGACTCGCTGGTATAGGGGCCCAGGAAGATGGCGCCGGCGTGGCGGATCTTCTCGCTCCACTGGCGCGGGTTGCCGGCGGAGATCTCCAGGTGCTCGGGCGCGATCGCGTTGGCGATCTCGCAGGCCTCTTCCATGTCGCGCACCTTGATCAGTGCGCCACGGCCGGAGATCGACGCGGCAATCACCTCGCGCCGCGGCATGGTGCCGAGCTGGCGCTGGATGCTGGCTTCGACGCGGGCGATATAGCCGGCGTCCGGGCACAGCAGGATCGACTGCGCCAGCTCGTCGTGCTCGGCCTGCGAGAACAGGTCCATCGCCACCCAGTCGGGGTCGGTGGTGCCGTCGCAGATCACCAGGATCTCGGACGGGCCGGCGATCATGTCGATGCCGACGGTGCCGAACACGCGCCGCTTGGCCGCGGCCACATAGGCATTGCCCGGGCCGACGATCTTGTCGACCTGCGGCAGCGTCGCCGTGCCGTAGGCCAGGGCGCCAATCGCCTGGGCGCCGCCGATGGTGAACACGCGGTCCACGCCGGCGATCTGCGCGGCGGCCAGCACCAGCTCATTGCGCACGCCATCCGGCGTGGGCACGACCATGATGATTTCCTTCACGCCCGCCACGCGCGCCGGAATCGCGTTCATCAGCACCGACGACGGGTACGCGGCCTTGCCGCCCGGCACGTAGATGCCGACGCGGTCCAGCGGCGTCACCTTCTGGCCCAGCATGGTGCCGTCGGCCTCGGTGTATTCCCAGCTGTGGCTGCCGCATTCGATCTTCTGCTTCTCGTGGTAGGCGCGCACGCGCGCGGCGGCGGCCTCCAGCGCGGCGCGGCGCTTGGGTTCAAGGTCTTCGAGCGCGGCTTCGAGCTGCTGCTGCGACACCTCCAGCGCGCCCATCGACGACGCTTCCACGCGGTCAAAGCGCTTGGTGTATTCCAGCACCGCGGCATCCCCGCGGGCCCTCACGTCGGCCAGGATCTGCGCCGCGGCGCGATCGATGGCCTCGTCCTCGCCAGCCTCGAAGGCCAGCACCTGGCCCAGCGCCTCGGCAAAGCCAGGCTTGCTTGAATCGAGCCGGCGGATCGGCAGGTTTTCCATTTCGGTTGCGTTCATGACTACTTTCCTCTCAGTCGGCGCGGGCCTGGTGTGGCCTTACGCCAGCGCCGCCGAAGCCCGTTCGAATGCGTCGAGAATCGGCGCAAGCCGCTCGCGCTTGAGCTTGAGCGCGGCCTGGTTCACCACCAGCCGCGACGAGATCTGCACGATCTCTTCGACTTCGACCAGGTTGTTGGCGCGCAGCGTGCTGCCAGTGCTGACCAGGTCGACGATGGCGTCGGACAGGCCCACCAGCGGGCCCAGCTCCATCGAACCGTACAGCTTGATCAGGTCGACGTGAACGCCCTTTTTCGCAAAATGCTCGCGCGCGGTCTGCACGTACTTGGTGGCTACGGCCAGGCGCGCGCCCTGGCGCACCGCGTTGGCGTAGTCAAACCCGGCCGGCACCGCCACCGACATGCGGCAGCGCGCGATGTTCAGGTCGATCGGCGCGTACAGGCCGGCCATGCCGCTTTCCATCAGCACGTCCTTGCCGGCCACGCCGAAATCTGCGGCGCCGTACTGGACGTAAGTCGGCACGTCCGAGGCGCGCACGATCACCACGCGCACGGCCGGGTCGGAAGTCGGCAGGATCAGCTTGCGCGAGGTCTCGGGGTCCTCGGTGACGCGGATGCCGGCGGCTTCCAGCAGCGGCAGCGTCTCGGTGAAGATGCGGCCCTTGGACAGCGCCAGCGTCAGCTGGTTGGGCGATGCGTTGAAAGTGGGGCTCATCGGACTTCCTCAGGCAATGCGGCGGATCTTCGCGCCCACTGCCGACAGCTTGTCTTCCATGCGGTCGTAGCCGCGGTCCAGGTGATAGATGCGGTCGATCACGGTCTCGCCATCGGCCACCAGGCCGGCGATCACCAGGCTGGCCGAGGCGCGCAGGTCGGTCGCCATCACGTTGGCGCCCGACAGGCGCGGCACGCCGTTGACCACCGCGGTATTGCCTTCGACCGCGATGTCGGCGCCCAGGCGGTTCAGCTCCTGCACGTGCATGAAGCGGTTTTCGAAGATGGTTTCGGTCACGCGCGCGGTGCCTTCGGCCACGGCATTGAGCGCCATGAACTGCGCCTGCATGTCGGTCGGGAAGGCAGGGTACTCCGAGGTGCGGAAGCTCACGGCCCTGGCGCGTTCCGGCATCGCCAGGCGGATCCAGTCGGCGCCGGTCTCAAGTTTTGCGCCGGCTTCGCGCAGCTTGTCGAGCACGGTGTCGAGGATGTCCGGCTGCACGCCGCGCAGCACCAGGTCGCCCAGCGTCGCGGCGGCGGCGCACAGGAAGGTGCCGGCCTCGATGCGGTCAGCGATCACGCTGTGGCTGGCGCCATGCAGGCGCTCCACGCCCTGCACCACCAGGCGGTCGGTGCCGATGCCTTCGATCTTTGCGCCCATCTTGACCAGCAGGTGGGCCAGGTCGGTCACCTCGGGTTCGCGCGCGGCGTTTTCCAGCACGGTTTCGCCGTCGGCCAGCGTGGCGGCCATCAGCAGGTTCTCGGTGCCGGTCACGGTGATCATGTCGGTGACCACGCGCGCGCCATTCAGGCGCTTGGCGCGGGCATGGATAAAGCCGTGCTCGATGCTGATCTCGGCGCCCATCGCCTGCAGGCCCTTGATGTGCTGATCGACCGGGCGCGCGCCGATGCCGCAGCCGCCGGGCAGCGAGACGCGGGCCTCGCCGAAGCGGGCCACCAGCGGGCCCAGCACCAGGATCGAGGCGCGCATGGTCTTGACCAGCTCATACGGGGCCTCGAGCACGTTGACGTCGGCGCCGTTCAGGGTCACGCGGGCGCCATCCAGCTCGGCCTGCATGCCCATCTGGCGCAACAGCTTGAGGGTGGTGCGCACGTCCTGCAGGTTCGGCACATTGTCCAGCGAGACGGTATCGGCCGTCAGCAGGCCTGCGCACAGGATCGGCAGGGCGGCGTTCTTGGCGCCCGACACGCGGATTTCGCCCTTCAGCGGGCCATTGCCGTGGATCTGGAATTTGTCCATGTTCTGTCGTCTGGGGCCGGGCACACGCCCGGCGTCATGGTTCTGGGGCCGCGCGGGCGCGGCGCATATTGGCGGGGCTTACTTGCCGTCGCCCGCCTGCCACTCGGCAGGCGTCAGCGTTTTCATCGACAGCGCGTGGATCTCGGCACGCATGCGGTCGCCCAGCGCGGCATAGACGCGCTGGTGGCGCTGGATCAGCCGCTTGCCTTCAAATTCGGCGCTGACGATGGTGGCAAAGAAGTGCTGGCCATCGCCCTCGACTTGCAGATGTTCGCAGGGCAGTCCTTGGGCAATGTAATCCCTGACTTGTTCCGGTGTAGGCAGCATTGGGTTCTCTTCAGCGTGATTCAGTATGGCCGGCCACAGTTCAGTGGCGCAGCTTGTATCCGGACTTCAGCAAGCGCAGCGCCAGCGCGGCCAGCACCACGAACGCCGATCCGACCACCGCCAGGCTGAACAGCGGCGACACGTCCGAGACGCCGAAGAAGCCATAGCGGAAGCCGTCGATCATGTAGAAGAACGGATTGGCATGGGACACCGCCTGCCAGAAGGCCGGCAGCGAATGAATCGAATAGAACACACCGGACAGGAAGGTCGCCGGCATGATCAGGAAGTTCTGGAACGCGGCCAGCTGGTCGAACTTCTCGGCCCAGATGCCGGCGATCAGGCCCAGCGTGCCGAGGATGCCCGCACCCAGCAGCGCAAAGACCAGGATCCAGCCCACATAGGCAAATTGCAGGTTGGCAAACCAAGCCGTCACCAGCAGCACGCCCAGGCCCACGGTCAGCCCGCGGATCACCGAGGCCACCACGTAGGCACCGAACATCTCCCAGTGCGACAAGGGCGGCAGCAGCACGAACACCAGATTGCCGGTGATCTTGGACTGGATCAGCGATGACGAGCTGTTGGCAAACGCGTTCTGCAGCACGCTCATCATCACCAGGCCGGGCACCAGGAAGGCGGTGTAGCTGATCTGGTCATAGACCTTGACCCGGTCTTCCAGCACATGGCCAAAGATCAGCAGGTACAGCACCGCGGTCAGCACCGGCGCGGCCACGGTCTGGAAGCTCACCTTCCAGAAACGCAGCACTTCCTTGTACAGCAGGGTGCGGAAACCCACCAGGCCGCCCACGGCCATCGGCCCAAGGCCGGTGTCTTCCAGGACCTCGATATCGCCAGGCTGCTTCATGCCACGGCCTCCATCGCCGGATCGGGCAGCGCGCCGGGCATATGCCCCTCGCGGCGCATGATCTGCACAAATACGTCCTCGAGGTCGGCCTTGTTGATTTCCATGTCTTCAATGTCACAGCCCGCCTCGCGGCAGGCGGCCAGGATCGGCTCCACTGCCTGGTAGCCCGACAGGCGCAGTCGCACCGCGCGCTCGCCCGGGCTGGACGGCATGCGCAGCGGCTCCAGCGCCGGCGGCAGCCCGCCGCGCGCAAAGGTCAGCACCAGCTGCAGGCCGGCAAACTGCGTCAGCAGGTTGCTGGTGCGGTCCAGCGTCACCACCTCACCGAACTTGAGCATGGCGATGCGGTCGCACAGGGCCTCGGCCTCTTCCAGGTAGTGCGTGGTCAGGATGATGGTGTGCCCTTCCCGGTTCAGGCGCGAGATGAATTTCCACAGCGTCTGGCGCAGTTCCACGTCCACACCGGCGGTGGGCTCGTCCAGCACGATCACCGGCGGGCGGTGCACCAGCGCCTGCGCCACCAGCACGCGCCGCTTCATGCCGCCCGAGAGCTGGCGCATATTGGCGTCGGCTTTCCCGGTCAGGTCCAGGTTGGCCATGATCTCGTCGATCCAGTCGTCGTTGCGGGTCAGGCCAAAGTAGCCCGACTGCAGCCGCAGCGTCTCGCGCACCGTGAAGAACGGATCGAACACCAGCTCCTGCGGCACCACGCCCAGCATACGCCGGGCCATCCGGTAGTCGGCGACGACATCGTGACCAAGCACACTGACGCGGCCGGAATCGGCGCGGTTCAGGCCGGCGAGGATCGAGATCAGCGTGGTCTTGCCGGCGCCGTTGGGCCCGAGCAGGCCGAAGAATTCGCCGCGTTCGACGGTGAAGCTGACGCCCTTGAGCGCCTGCAGGTTGCGGTAGCGCTTGCGAACGTCGTGGATTTCAATGGCTTTCATGGCCGATTGTTTGTGGCGGGTCCGGCTTTTTCGGAGCCGGCCGCCGGGAATTTGGGAGCAACTGCGTGCCCGGACTTCCTGGCCCGGCGTGGCATGAACCGGTAACAGGCGGGGGATGGGCGAACAACGCGGAATTATAGGGGATGCGGGGAGGGTCCCGCTTGATCCGCCCCAAGGGGCTCGGCGACCGCGCAGGGCCGTCGCCTCGGCATCGCGGGCGGCCGCCGTGCTGGCGACCGGCGATGCCGGATCAATGTCGGTGGTGGTGCCCTTGCGGTGCGGCCGCGGGGGCCAGGCCCAGCAGGCCGTCCACGCCGTACAGGCTGGCCAGTTGCGACAGCTGCGGCGGCACGCCGCGCAGCGACAGCGCCTGGTTGCGCGCGGCGGCGGCGCGGCTCCATGCCAGCAGCACGGCGACCGCGGAGGAATCCACCTGCGCCAGGCCGGTGCAGTCGACCTGCACCTCGCCCTGTGCCACGCGCGCCAGCCCGTCACGCAGCACGGCGGCGGCGTTCTGGTTGGTCAGCGAGGTACCTGGCGAGAGCATGGATGCGTGGGCTTGAGGGTCGGTAGCTTGAATACGGTGGCAAAAACGACGACTCCCGCACGTCGGGCGGGAGTCTGTGCCGCGAACAGCCATTGTAGAGCAGATCGGCGCGCCGTGCTGCATTGCAGCGGCGCGCCGTTGGGCACGCGCCTCAGCTCTTGGCGCTGGCCAGCTGGCGGTTGCGGTCCTGCAGCGTCTTGATCACGCCCTCGACACCCTGCTGGCCGACGATGGTGTTGAAGCTGCCCTTGTAGGCTTCGGTCAGCCAGGCGCCCAGCACGTTGATGTCATAGACCTTCCAGCCCTGGGCGGTCTTTTCCAGGCGGTAGTCCATCTGGATCGGCTCGCCCTTGTTGACGACCTGGGTGCGGATGGTGGCATCGGTATCGTCAGCCGTGCCGCGGTACGGGCGGTACTGCACGGTCTGGTCGCGGATCTGGGCGATGGCGCCGGCATAGGTGCGGATCAGCAGGGTCTTGAACTCCTCGGTGATCTGCTTCTGCTGCTCGGGCGTGGCCTTGGACCAGTTGCGGCCCATGGCGATCTGCGTGGTCTTCTGGAAGTTGGCGTTGGGGATGATCTTCTGCTCGACCAGCGCGGTGATCTTGGCGATATTGCCGGCCTGCATGTCCTTGTCAGCCTTGACGGTCGTCATCACGTCACTGACCACGGCCTTGACCAGCCCGTCCGGGGTGGCCGCGTCCTGGGCCGCCACCTGGGCGTGTGCCGGGCCCGCGAAGGCAACTACCGTAAGGAAGGGGACCAACAGTCGCTTTATCATGGATTTTCCTTCTGTATCAAAGACGTTTTTCGCCGGGGCGTGGCCGGGCGTCATGGGTCTGGCGCGAGGCCTTGCGGTGATTGGAACATAAGCGCGGGGCGGTGGTTGCACCACAAGCGCCTTTCCCGCTACTTACAAACAAATTGTTTCAGCCCTCACAGGGCATTCACAGCGTGGCGCGGGCCCTGGGGCCGCCCGCGCCACGCAGGGTCAGCGGATACGGACACCCGGCACGATCCGCTGCATCGGATCCATGGGCGGTATCGGCAGGCTCTGGCTCTCAGGCTGCAGATCGCCAGAGGGCGTCTGCGCAGGCTGCGCCGGCGTGGCGGCCGGGGCCGAGGCGTCTGCCGGAGGCGTGGCGGGCGCGGGTGCCGCAGGCTGCGCCGGCGTAGCGGGCGTAGCGGGCGTAGCGGGCGTAGCGGGCGTAGCGGGCGTAGCGGGCGTAGCGGGCGTAGCGGGCGTAGCGGGCGTAGCAGGCGTAGCAGGCGTAGCAGGCGTAGCAGGCGTGGCGGGCGTGGCGGGCGTGGTGGGCTTTTCACCTTCGGTCCCCGCGGGGGCCTCAGGGCGCGCCGCCGGGGTCTCCGGGGCGCTGTCTGCATCCTCGTCGCCGTCGGGCGGGTTGCCGTCGTAGACCAGGTACTGGCGCCGCTGCAGGTAGGAATCGCGCAGGAACGAGTACTTGTCCAGCGCCGCCTGCTCCAGCAGGTTGCTGGCGCCGAGCAGCTGCGCCCGGCCGGCGACGATGCGCACGCCGGTCAGCGAATTGCGCAGCGATACCGGATAGAAATAGGCCGACGGGTCGAAACTGCGGTCCACCAGCATGCCGCCGGTGTCGCGCACCGTGCTGGGCCCGAACAGCGGCAGCACCAGGTACGGCCCGGGCGGCACGCCCCACACGCCCAGCGTCTGGCCGAAGTCTTCCTTGTACTTGGGCAGGCCAGCCGGGGTGGCGATGTCGATCAGGCCGCCGATCCCCAGCACGGTGTTCATGGCCACGCGCATGGTGTCCTCGGCGGCGCGGGTGGGCTTGCCCTGCAGCAGGTTGTTCGCTGCCGAGTAGACATCGCTCACGTTGGAGAAGAAGTTCTCCACCGCGCGCTGCACCGGCGTGGGCATGTAGTCGGCATAGACCTGGGCCACCGGGCGCAGGACGCCCTTGTCGAAGTCCTCGTTGATCTTCGAGACTTCGCGATTGAACGGCTCCAGCGGGTCTTTCGGGTTGGCGGTGGGGCCAGTGGCGCAACCGGCAAGCACGGCCGCGCCAGCCACTGCGGCCAGGCCCTTGCGGAACGATGGCGCCGCGCTCATTTGAGATCCCCTGCCGGCGCCGGCGCGCTGGCACCGGCGGACGCACCGCCGCCGGCATCTGCCGCCTTGTTGTACAGGAACTGGCCGATCAGGTTTTCCAGCACCACGGCCGACTGCGTCATGGTGATGCGCCCGCCTTCGGCCAGCATGGCGGTGTCGCCGCCGGCTTCCAGGCCGATGTACTGCTCGCCGAGCAGTCCGGATGTCAGGATCTTGGCCGAGGTGTCCTTGGGGAACTGGTAGCGCTTCTCCAGGCTCATCTCGACGGTGGCCTGATAGGTCTTGTCGTCGAAGCGGATCGCCGCCACGCGGCCGACCACCACGCCCGCGCTTTTGACCGGCGCGCGCGGCTTGAGCCCGCCGATATTGTCAAAGCGCGCCTGCACGCTATAGGTGTCCTGGAAGGAAAAGGCGCTCATGTTGCCCGCCTTGAGGGCCAGGAACAGCACGGCGACGAACCCCGCCGCCACAAACAGCCCCACCCAGAAATCGAGTGCGTTCTTTTTCATTGGAATCTCTTTCTTCAACCCCGTAGTGTTCTTGTCGCTGACTTGTCGTTGGTATGGCCCGCGTCAGTTGCCGAACATCAGCGCGGTCAGCAGGAAATCCAGCCCCAGCACGGCCAGCGATGCAATCACCACGGTACGGGTGGTCGCGCGCGAGACGCCTTCCGGCGTGGGCTTGGCCTCGAAGCCCTGGTACAGGGCAATAAACGTCACGGCAATGCCAAAGATAAAGCTCTTGATCACGCCATTGAGCACGTCGGCGCGCACGTCGACGCCGCCCTGCATCTGCGACCAGAAGGCGCCGGCGTCAACGCCGATCAACTGCACGCCCACCACGTAGCCGCCCAGGATGCCTACCGCGCTGAAGATCGCCGCCAGCACCGGCATGGCGATCACGCCTGCCCAGAAGCGCGGTGCGATCACGCGCTGCAGCGGGTTCACCGCCATCATTTCCATGGCCGTCAGCTGCTCGCCCGCCTTCATCAGGCCGATCTCGGCAGTCAGCGAGGTGCCGGCGCGGCCGGCGAACAGCAGCGCGGTCACCACCGGGCCCAGCTCGCGCACCAGCGACAAGGCCACCAGCAGCCCGAGTGCCTGCTCGGAACCGTAGCGGTTCAGGGTGTAGTAGCCCTGCAGGCCAAGCACGAAGCCCACGAACAGGCCCGACACTGCGATGATCACCAGCGACAGGTTGCCGACAAAGAAGACCTGGTCGGTCACCAGCCGGAAGCGGCGCAGCAGCAGTGCCGGCGACAGGCCCAGCAGCGTCAGGAACATGCGCGTGGCATGGCCCAGTCCCGACATGCTGCGGCGCACAGCCGCCCCGATGGTGGTAAAGAAGTCCATTACCGCGCACCTCCGGCGAAATCCTCGGCCAGCGAAGGTCCGGCGTAGTGGAACGGCACCGGGCCGTCGGCCTCGGCATGGACGAACTGGTGCACGAACGGGTCGGTGGAGGCGCGCAGCGCCTCGGGCTCGCCCTGCGCGACGATGCGGCCGTCGGCGATGAAATAGACGTAGTCGGCGATCTGGAAGGTCTCGTGCACGTCGTGCGAGACGATGATCGTGGTAGCACCCAGCGCGTCGTTCAGGCTGCGGATCAGCCGCGCGGTCAGCCCGAGCGAGATCGGGTCCAGTCCGGCGAAGGGCTCGTCATACATCAGCAGCGCCGGATCCAGCGCAATCGCGCGCGCCAGCGCCACGCGCCGCGCCATGCCGCCCGAGATCTGCGACGGCATCAGGTCGCGCGCGCCGCGCAGGCCGACCGCGTTGAGCTTCATCAGCACCAGGTCGCGGATCATCGAGTCGGGCAGGTCGGTGTGCTCGCGCAGCGGGAACGCCACATTGTCGAACACCGACAGGTCGGTAAACAGCGCGCCGAACTGGAACAGCATGCCCATCTGGCGGCGCACCGCGTACAGGCCGCGGGTATCCAGCGTGTGGATATCGGTGCCGGCAAAGCTGACCGTACCCGCCTGCGGGCGGACCTGGCCGCCGATCAGCCGCAGCACCGTCGTCTTGCCGCAACCCGAGCCGCCCATCACCGCAATCACCTTGCCACGCGGGAATTGCATGGTCAGGCCGGACAGGATCGGCTTGCCGTGGTCCGCATAGGCGAAGTCCACCGCAGTCAGTTCGACGAGGTTTTGAGCAGAATCGGTCACGTGGGCACCGGTCAGGACAGTCGCGCATTATAAGGTGTACTACCTAGCCCTGCTGGCGCCCGTGTGCCCCGCGCCACACGCCCTTCTCTCAGACTTGCCCTAGCCTCCCAAACCCGCCCCCCTTTGCTGCTCAAGGCTCCTGTATCGACGAAACGTCCTTCAGGATCACCTGCCATTGGATCGATTCCGAGCGGATCGCGGTGGCGAACGCCTCCGGCGAGTCGCGCAGCGGCGTGACCCCCGCTGCCTGCAGGCGCGAACGCACCTCGCGCTCGGACATGACGGCGTCGAGCTCGACCGCCAGCCTGGCGACGATCGCACGCGGCGTCTTGGCCGGCGCCATCACGCCAAACCAGGCGGCCGCGGCATAGCCTTCCAGCCCCGACTCCTGCAGCGTCGGCACCAGCGGTGCCAGCGGCGAGCGGGCCACGCCCGTCACCCCGACCAGGCGCAGCCCACCGTTCCTGACCTGGCCCTGGACCGCGGCAAACGAACAGAAACACGCACTGACGCGGCCGGCCAGCATCTCCTGGACCACGGCGGACTCGCCCTTGGCGGTCACCAGCGGCACGCCGCTGCGGATGCCGCGCACGGCGTACTCGGCGTACAGGTGAGAGGGGCTGCCCGGCTGGCCGTAGCCATAGCTGTAGGAGCCGGGGTTCGACTTCACGGCGGTCATCCATTGCTCCGGCGTGCGCATTGGCAGCCTGGCATCGATCACCAGGAACAGCGGCGTGGTGGCCACGCGCGCCACCGGCGTGAAATCGCGCACGACGTCGTATGGCACCGGCTCCAGTCCGGGCTGGATCAGCATATTGGCCTGGTGCAACAACAGGGTGTGGCCATCGGAGCTGGCCTTGGCGACCACGTCGCCGGCGATGGTGCCGGCGGCGCCGGGCCGGTTGTCGACCTCCACCGGCACGCCCAGACGTGCGGACAGGCGCTCGGCCAGCATGCGCGCCACCGCATCGGCAACGCCGCCGGCCGGGAACGGCACGATCAGGCGCATCGGTCGGTCGGGGAACGACATGCTGCGGGCGAGCTGCTGGGTCCCGGCATGCGCCGGCATGGCCGGCACCGCCAGCGCCAGCGTGGCACACCCCAGGGCATACAGGCACAGGAAAGGCTGGAGCCAGCGCCGGACTGCGCCCATTGGGGGGCGCGGCGCCAACTTTGCTTTACCTCGCCAAAGCCGCGACACATTGCGCACTTCGGGCATCAATTTCCTCCGGCCGGTCTCCTGAGGAGGCGGCAAGCTGGTTCTGGGGAAAAAGGATTTGCGAGGCAGTTTCCGTTAGTTGTTTTTGAAAATTGTAAGGACATTGCCCAGGCCACCACAGACACGTAAACCATAGCCGGGAGAACCCTGAAGGCCCCGCCAGGCCTTGCCAAACGCGCCATGGCCACCGGGACGCACGGGCCTCGCTGGCTATAATCGGCCGATGACGATTTACACCCTGCGGCCGATGGTCACCGCCGACCTGCCGGCCGTGCTGGCGGTGCAAGCCAGCTGCTATACCGAAGTCCTGCTGGAGAGCCATGCCGCGCTGGCAAGCCGGCTGGCGCTGTCCCCCGCCACCTGCTGGGTCGCGCATGATCCCGGACATCCCGGCGCGCTCGCCGCCTACCTCTTTACCCACGCCTGGCCCGAAGCCACCCTGCCGCCGCTGGACGGCGTTCTCGACGATCGCTGGCGTGGCGCCGGGCCGGACACCCTCACCTGGTTTGTGCACGACATGGCCGTGGCGCCCGCCGGACGCGGCGCCGGCCTGGCGCCGCGCCTGTACGCGGCGGCACAGGCGGCCGCGCGCGCCGCGGGGCTGCGGCGTTCGCGGCTGATCGCGGTGCAGTCGGCCGCGCCGTGGTGGCGCAGGCTCGGGTACGCCCCGGTGGCGGCGCACATGGCCGCCGCCCATGCGGCCAAGCTGGCCAGCTACGGCGCCAGTGCGATGCTGATGGAGCGCACGCTGGCCGACTGAGCGCTGCGCCGGCGCCAGGACGACAAAAAGCCCGCCGGCTTGCGCCAGGCGGGCTTTTTGTTCTTGCCGGGATGAATCAGCGCGGCAGTTCGGTGTGGCCCATCAGGAAGGCATCGACCGAACGCGCAGCCTGGCGGCCTTCGCGGATCGCCCACACCACCAGCGACTGGCCACGGCGCACATCGCCGGCGGCGAACACCTTGGGCACGTTGGTGTGGTAAGCACGCTCGCCCTCGGTCGAGGCCTTGGCGTTCTTGCGCGCATCGGTATCCACGCCAAACGCTTCCAGCATCGAGCCCACCGGGTTGGTAAAGCCCATCGCCAGCAGCACCAGGTCGGCCGGCAGGATGAACTCGCTGCCTTCGACTTCCTGCATGCGGCCATCCTTCCATTCGACGCGGCAGGCCTTCAGTGCGGTGACCTTGCCGTTCTCGCCGATGAATTCCTTGGTGGCGACCGACCAGTCGCGCTCGCAGCCTTCATCGTGCGACGACGAGGTGCGCAGCTTGATCGGCCAGTACGGCCACACCAGCGGCTTGTCCTCTTCTTCCGGCGGCTGCGGCAGCAGTTCAAACTGCGTCACCGAGGTCGCGCCATGGCGGTTGGACGTACCCACGCAGTCGGAGCCGGTATCGCCGCCACCGATCACGATTACGTTCTTGCCTTCGGCGCGGATCTCGTTTTCGCCGTCGCCGGCCACTTCCTTGTTCTGCGGGATCAGGAATTCCAGCGCGAAGTGGATGCCGGCCAGGTCGCGGCCCGGCACTGGCAGGTCGCGCGGCACTTCCGAGCCGCCCGCCAGCACCACGGCGTCAAACTGGTCCATCAGGGCCTGAGCCGAGATGGTTTCACGGGCGTAGTTCTTGATGCCGGCCGGCAGTTCGCCGTCGGTCACCATCACGCCGGCGCGGAAAGTCACGCCTTCGGTCTGCATCTGCTCGATGCGGCGGTCGATCAGCGTCTTCTCCATCTTGAAGTCGGGGATGCCGTAGCGCAGCAGGCCACCGATGCGGTCGTTCTTCTCGAACACAGTCACGTCATGGCCGGCGCGTGCCAGCTGCTGCGCGACCGCCATGCCGGCGGGGCCGGAGCCGACCACGGCCACGGTCTTGCCGGTCTTGTGGCGCGGCAGCTGCGGCTTGACCCAGCCCTCTTCCCAGGCCTTGTCGATGATGGCGTGCTCGATCGACTTGATGCCCACCGGCAGTTCATTGATGCCCAGCGTGCAGGCGGCCTCGCACGGTGCGGGGCAGATGCGGCCGGTGAACTCGGGGAAGTTATTGGTCTGGTGCAGCACCTCGATCGCCGACTTCCAGTCCTGGCGGTACACCAGGTCGTTGAAGTCGGGAATGATGTTGTTGACCGGGCAGCCGTTGTTGCAGAACGGGATGCCGCAGTCCATGCAGCGCGCACCCTGGATCTTCGCTTCGCTGTCGGACAGCGCGAACACGAATTCCTTGTAGTGCTTCACGCGCTTGACTACCGCTTCGTAGCCTTCGTTCTGGCGCGGAAATTCGAGAAAGCCAGTCGCCTTACCCATGTTGCGTCCTTGGTCATGCTGCGCGGGACCGGCGGCGTCGCCGGCCCTGCGGTGGGGTCAGAATCTTGTCAGGGCCGCGGCGGCTGCCGCGGCCCCTCTGCGTCGTTGCGTTGCGCTCGCTCAGGCCGCGATGGCTTCACGGTCGCTGTCGCGGGCGGCCTGTTCCTTGGCGTACATCTCGCCCAGCGCGCGCTTGTACTCGGTCGGGAAGACCTTGACGAACTTGCGGCGTGCCGTGGTCCAGTCAGCCAGCAGCGCCTTGGCGCGCTCGGAACCGGTGTAGCGGAAATGCTGCTCGATCAGGTTGCGCAGGATGACTTCATCCAGCACGCGCTTGCCGTCGACCTTGTGCCACGAAGCCGGGCCCTGGCCCTTCTCCTGGTCGGCGGCGGCCAGCACGGCCTCCAGCGCCACCATCGAGGTGTTGCAGCGCTTGTCGAACAGGCCGTCCTCGTCATAGACGTAGGCCACGCCGCCCGACATGCCGGCCGCGAAGTTGCGGCCCGTGCCGCCCAGCACCACCACCGTGCCGCCGGTCATGTACTCGCAACCGTGGTCGCCGGTGCCTTCCACCACGGCAACCGCGCCGGAGTTGCGCACCGCGAAGCGCTCGCCGGCCACGCCGTTGAAGAACGCTTCACCGGCGATCGCGCCGTACAGCACGGTGTTGCCGACGATGATGTTGCGGGTCGGGTCGCCGCGGAACTCATGCGGGGCGCGCACGATCACGCGGCCGCCCGACAGGCCCTTGCCGACGTAGTCGTTGCCGTCGCCTACCAGGTCCAGCGTGATGCCGTGCGCCAGGAACGCGCCGAACGACTGGCCGGCGGTGCCTTGCAGCTGGATGTGGATGGTGTCGTCAGGCAGGCCTTCGTGGCCATGCTGGCGCGCCACCACGCCCGACAGCATCGCGCCGACGGTACGGTTGACGTTCTTCACCGGCTGGATGAACGAAACCCGCTCGCCCTTCTCGATGGCCGGACGGGCCTTGGCGATCAGTACGTGGTCCAGCGCCTTGCCGGCCTCGGCCGACAGGCCGTGGTCCTGCACGTCGGTGTGGAACAGCGGCACTTCCGCGCCCAGCGAGACCTGGTGGAAGATGCGGCCGAAGTCCAGCCCGCGTGCCTTCCAGTGCTCGATACCCGGCTTGGTGTCGAGCAGGTCGGCGCGGCCGATCAGCTCGTCGAACTTGCGGATGCCCAGCTGGGCCATGATCTCGCGGGCCTCTTCGGCAACGAAGAAGAAGAAGTTGACCACGTGTTCCGGCTTGCCCTGGAACTTCTTGCGCAGCTGCGGATCCTGCGTGGCCACGCCCACCGGGCAAGTGTTCAGGTGGCACTTGCGCATCATGATGCAGCCCTCGGCCACCAGCGGCGCGGTGGCGAAGCCGAATTCATCGGCGCCCAGCAGCGCGCCGATGACGACGTCGCGGCCGGTCTTCATCTGGCCGTCGGCCTGCACGCGGATGCGGTTGCGCAGGCCGTTGAGCAGCAGCGTCTGCTGCGTCTCGGCCAGGCCCAGCTCCCACGGCGTGCCGGCGTGCTTGATCGACGACCACGGCGAGGCGCCGGTGCCGCCGTCATGGCCGGCGATCACGACGTGGTCGGCCTTGGCCTTGGACACGCCCGCGGCCACGGTGCCGACGCCCACTTCGGATACCAGCTTGACCGAGATATCCGATGACGGGTTGACGTTCTTCAGGTCGTGGATCAGCTGCGCCAGGTCTTCGATCGAATAGATGTCATGGTGCGGGGGCGGCGAAATCAGACCAACGCCCGGCACCGAGTAACGCAGCTTGCCGATGTAGTCCGAGACCTTGTGGCCGGGCAGCTGGCCGCCTTCACCGGGCTTGGCGCCCTGCGCCATCTTGATCTGGATCTGGTCGGCCGAAGCCAGGTACTCGGCGGTCACGCCGAAACGGCCCGACGCCACCTGCTTGATCTTCGAGCGCAGCGAATCGCCTTCCTGCAGTTCCAGGTCGCGCTCGATCACGTTGTCGCCCAGCAGGCCCTTGAGGGTATCGCCCTGCTTGATGGGGATGCCGCGCAGCTCGTTGCGGTAGCGCTTCTCGTCCTCGCCGCCTTCGCCGGTGTTGGACTTGCCGCCGATGCGGTTCATCGCCAGCGCCAGCGTGGTGTGGGCTTCGGTCGAGATCGAGCCGAGCGACATCGCACCCGTGGCGAAGCGCTTGACGATCTCCTTGGCCGATTCCACTTCTTCCAGCGGAATCGCCTTGGCCGGATCGACCTTGAACTCGAACAGACCGCGCAGCGTCATGTGGCGCTTGCTCTGGTCGTTGATGATGTTGGCGTATTCCTTGTACGTCTGGTAGGCGCCCTTGCCGTCGTCAGCGCGCACCGAGTGCTGCAGCTTGGCGACCGAGTCCGGGGTCCACATATGCTCTTCGCCGCGGATGCGGAAGGCGTATTCGCCGCCGGCGTCCAGCATGCTTTCCAGCACCGGGTTGTCGCCAAAGGCGTCGCGGTGCAGGCGCAGGGCTTCCTCGGCCACTTCGAAGATGCCGATGCCCTCGACGTTCGACGGGGTGCCATGGAAGTACTTCTGCACCAGTTCGCGCGACAGGCCGATGGCTTCAAAGATCTGCGCGCCGGTGTACGACATGTACGTGGAGATGCCCATCTTGGACATCACCTTGAACAGGCCCTTGCCGATCGCCTTGACGAAGTTCTTGACGGCCTTCTCGGGCGACAGGTCGCCGGACAGGCCCTGGGCCATTTCGGCCAGCGTTTCCATCGCCAGGTACGGATGCACGGCTTCGGCGCCATAGCCGGCCAGCAGCGCAAAGTGGTGCACTTCACGGGCGGTGCCGGTTTCGACCACCAGGCCGGTGGACGTGCGCAGGCCCTTCTCCACCAGGTGGTGGTGGATGGCGGACGTGGCCAGCAGCGCGGGAATCGCGACATGCTCGGCATCCACGCGGCGGTCCGACACGATCAGGATGTTGAAGCCCGAACGCACCGCATCCACGGCTTCGGCGCACAGCGAGGCCAGGCGTGCTTCGATGCCTTCCTTGCCCCAGGCCTTCGGGTAGCAGATGTTCAGCTCGTACGAACGGAACTTGCCGCCGGTGTAGTGCTCGATGTTGCGGATCTTGGCGATGTCCTTGAAGTCCAGCACCGGCTGGGACACTTCGAGACGCATCGGCGGGTTGATGTTGTTCAGTTCCAGCAGGTTCGGCTTCGGGCCGATGAACGACACCAGCGACATCACCATGTTCTCGCGGATCGGGTCGATCGGCGGGTTGGTGACCTGGGCGAACAGTTGCTTGAAGTAGTGGTACAGCGTCTTGTTCTTGGACGACAGCACCGCCAGCGGGCTGTCATTGCCCATCGAACCGGTGGCTTCCTCGCCTGCCAGCGCCATCGGCGCCATCAGGAACTTGACGTCCTCCTGGGTGTAGCCGAAGGCCTGCTGGCGGTCCAGCAGCCTGGCCACCGGCTTCTTCTCGGCGGCAACGTCTTCCGGCTTGGCGTCGAGCTCATCGAGCTTGATGCGCACGGCGTCGATCCAGCTCTTGTACGGCTTGGCGTTGGCCAGGTTGTCCTTGAGTTCCTTGTCATCGATGATGCGGCCCTGCTCCATGTCGATCAGGAACATCTTGCCCGGCTGCAGGCGCCACTTCTCAACGATGCGCGACTCGGGGAACGGCAGCACGCCGGCTTCCGAAGCCAGCACCACGATGTCGTCCTCGGTCACATAGAAACGTGCCGGGCGCAGGCCGTTGCGGTCCAGCGTGGCGCCGATCTGGCGGCCATCGGTGAAGCAGATTGCGGCCGGGCCGTCCCACGGCTCCATCATGGCGGCGTGGTACTCGTAGAAGGCGCGGCGGTTGTCGTCCATCAGCGTGTGCTGTTCCCAGGCTTCCGGGATCATCATCATCATCGCGTGGACGAGCGGGTAGCCGGCCATCGTCAGCAGTTCGAGGCAGTTGTCGAACGATGCGGTGTCGGACTGGCCCGGGTAGATCAGCGGCCACAGCTTGGGCAGGTCGTCGCCGAGCACCGGCGACGAAATCGCGCCGGTGCGCGCGTTGATCCAGTTGACATTGCCCTTGACCGTGTTGATTTCGCCGTTGTGGGCGACCATGCGGTACGGGTGGGCCAGTTCCCAGGCCGGGAAGGTGTTGGTCGAGAAGCGCTGGTGGACCAGGGCCAGGGCCGAGACGGCACGCGGGTCCAGCAGGTCCAGGTAGTACTCGCCAACCTGGTTGGCCAGCAGCAGGCCCTTGTACACCACGGTACGGGCCGACATCGACGGCACGAAGTATTCCTTGCCGTGCTTGAGCTTGAGCGCCTGGATGGCGTGGCTGGCGGTCTTGCGGATGACGTAGAGCTTACGTTCCAGCGCGTCCGTGGTCATGATGTCGCGGCCGCGCCCGATGAAGATCTGGCGGATCACCGGCTCGGTGGTGCGCACCGTCGGCGACATCGGCATCTTGGCATCGACCGGCACGTCGCGCCAGCCCAGCACGACCTGGCCTTCCAGGCGGACCGTGCGCTCCAGTTCCTGCTCGCAGGCCAGGCGCGAAGCGTGTTCCTTGGGCAGGAAGATCATGCCCACGCCATACTCGCCGGCGGGCGGCAGGCTCACGCCCTGCGCGGCCATTTCCTCGCGGTAGAACTGGTCCGGGACCTGGATCAGGATACCGGCACCGTCGCCCATCAGCGCATCGGCGCCGACCGCACCCCGGTGGTCCAGGTTCTCCAGGATCTTCAGGCCCTGCGAGATGATCTCGTGGGACTTCTTGCCCTTGATGTGCGCGACCATGCCGACGCCGCAGGCGTCATGCTCGTTGCTGGGATCGTACATGCCCTGCGCTTGCGGGCGCAGGTCAATGGCTTGGGAAGACTCGCTGGTCTGCGCTTGTGCCTGAGCTTGGGCCGAAAGATTTTTCGTTTGGTCCACGGGCTGAATTCCGGTGAAGGCTGCGCGAACTGGCTGGGCGTACCGGAACGGGGACCGCGCGCTTTCTCGTTTTTATTCCTCCACCCAGACCGGAAACCGGCGGGACGGAAAATGGGGACGAAGCTGTCAGCGGGCCGCAGCGGCGTACACGAGCGTGACGCGCCGCACAATGACTGTGGGTGGAGCAACTATATGGGAATCGCGTTCGCCTCGCAAAATTTTTAAATGGGGTCAGATAACATTAAATTAGGCACCGTTTCGGTGACCCAATTAAATAGGGACATATTAGTTTTGCGACGGCCTTGACACATTTGCTGATGTCGTTTGCACCTTTTTGGGGCGTCCTTTTGGCAACGGTTGCACGCGCCGCGTTGCGTGCCGCTCCAATTGGGCCAGGAACGCTTCGTCGCCAAGTGGCCAGCCGCTATGGGCATGGTTGCGCAGTGTCTCCAGGGTCTTGCCCGACAGGCCCTCGGCGGTCAGCATCCGGTAGTTCGACTGCCGCTCGAACGGCGTATTGCCCAGTTCCCAGTACGCGGAGTGGTCGCTCACAAACGGGCTGGCCTCGATACCGGCGTGATGGTGGTAACTGCTCCAGCGATCGGCCTCCGGGGTGCTCACCTCACCCGCGCGCAGCGCGTTGCCCTCCACATAGAGCATCGCCGGCAGCATCCACCGGGCGGGGTCGAACACCGCGGAACGGAAGCGCCCTTCCCACAGCGTGCCGGTGCGGCTGGCCACCCGGTTGAAGTAGCGCGCATAGCGCCGCCCCACCGCCTGCATGGTCAGGCTCAGCGAGTCTGCCCCCTTGGGCGTGGCCACCAGGTGCACGTGGTTGGGCCGCAGCGTGTAGGCATGGATGGCAAGGTCATGCTCGCGCGCGGCCATGCGCAGGCAGTCGAGGTAGTGCAGGTAGTCGTCCGGCCCCAGGAACACGTGCTGGCGGTTGTTGCCGCGCTGCAACACCAGGGCGGGCAGACCGGCGGGGGAAAAGCGGGGAAGGCGTGCCATGACAGGTCATGCGAGCGTTGATGCCCGCATGATAGCCTGATCCGTCCCCACTTATGCGGCAGGCTGGCGTGCCGATCGGAGGGCCAGCCCGAACGCGCCCTCAGTTGCCTTCGCTGACCGCGAAGATGCGGCGGTGCTCACGGATCGCGTAGCGGTCGGTCATGCCCGCGATGTAGTGGGCAATCAGCCGCGACTGGTCGCCCCCGTGGCTGGCCTGGTACTGCGGCGGCAGCAGACGCGGGTCGGACATGAAGGCCTGGAACAGGTCGCCGACAATGCGCTGCGCCTTGGCCGACATGCGCATCACCAGGTAATGCCGGTACAGGTGCCGGAACAGGAAGCGCTTGAGCTCGGCCGCCTCTTCATGCATCTGCGGGCTGAAGCCGACCAGCGGGCCTGCCGCGCGCACCGCGTCGATATTGCGCGGGTTGGCCGCGGCGATATTGCGGCTGGTGGTCTCGATCAGGTCGACGATCAGCGTATTGATCATGCGCCGGACCGTCTCGTTGATGGCGCGCCGGCCGTTGACGCCGGGGAAGACAGCGGCCACCTCGGCGCGGTGGCGGGCCCACATCGGCACCTCGTCCAGCTGCTCCAGCGTCAGCAGCCCCGAGCGCAGGCCGTCGTCGATATCGTGGTTGTTGTAGGCGATCTCGTCGGCCAGGTTGGCCAGCTGCGCCTCCAGCGACGGCTGCGTGCCCTCCAGGAAGCGCCGGCCCAGTTCGCCCAGCGCCGAGGCGTTGACCCGCGAGCAATGCTTGAGGATGCCCTCGCGCGTCTCAAAGGTCAGGTTCAGCCCGTTGAAGCCGCCGTAGCGCTCTTCCAGCTCGTCCACCACCAGCAGGCTCTGCAGGTTGTGCTCGAAGCCGCCGTGGTTCTTCATACAGGTATTGAGCGCATCCTGACCGGCGTGGCCGAAGGGGGTGTGCCCCAGGTCGTGTGCCAGCGAGATCGCCTCGACCAGGTCTTCATTGAGGCGCAGGTTGCGCGCGATCGAACGGGCGATCTGCGCCACCTCCAGGCTGTGGGTCAGCCGGGTGCGGAACAGGTCCCCTTCATGGTTGACGAAGACCTGGGTCTTGTACTCGAGCCGCCGGAACGCCGTGCTGTGGATGACCCGGTCGCGGTCGCGCTGGAATTCGCTGCGCGACAGCGATGCGGGTTCGGCATGCACCCGCCCGCGCGTCTGCGCAGAGCGGGCGGCGTAAGGGGCGAGATGGCTTTCAAAGTCGGTCATGCGGCGCGTCCGGTGGCTGGGGCGGGGTGGCGAGGCATAACCGATCGGTCAGGCGACCGGGGCCTCGGTGGGTGGTTTCAAGACTGCGTGCGCAAGCGTCGCACGCAGGTCGGCGTCCGGCACGGTGGTGATAAACGCTTCGCCGAGCTTTTTCAGCAGGATGAACTTGATGCTGCCGGCCTCGGCCTTCTTGTCGACCTTCATCAGTTCGATATAGCGATCGGCGCCCAGTTCCGGCGCCACCACCGGCAGCATGGCTGCCTGGGTCAGGGTGCGGATGCGCGCGAGCGTCTCGATATCGATAAAGCCCAGCCGGTGCGAGAGGTCGGCGGCCATCACCATGCCGCAGCCCACGGCCTCGCCGTGCAGCCAGGCGCCGTAGCCCATGCCGGCCTCGATCGCATGGCCGAAGGTGTGGCCGAAATTGAGGATGGCGCGCAGGCCGCCCTCGCGCTCATCCTGGGCCACCACGCCGGCCTTGATCTCGCAGGAGCGCTGCACGGCGAGCGCCATCAGGTCCGGGTCGCAGGCATTCAGCGGCTTGATGTTGCGCTCGATCCAGCCGAAGTACTCGGCATCGGCGATGGCGCCGTGCTTGATGACCTCGGCCATCCCGGCGGCCAGCTCGCGCGCGGGCAACGTGCGCAGCGTGTCGATATCGGCGATCACCGCGTTGGGCTGGTGGAACGCGCCGATCATGTTCTTGCCCAGCGGGTGGTTGATGCCAGTCTTGCCGCCCACCGACGAATCCACCTGCGCCAGCAGCGTGGTCGGCATCTGGATAAAGGGTACGCCGCGCATGTAGCAGGCGGCGGCAAACCCGGTCATGTCGCCCACCACGCCGCCGCCCAGCGCGACCAGCGTGGTCTTGCGGTCGGCGCCGGCCTGCAGCAGCGCGTCGAAGATCCGGTTCAGCGTTTCCCAGTGCTTGAAGGCTTCGCCGTCGGGCAGCGTGACGGTGCGCACGGTCTTGCCGAGCGCGGCCAGCGCGGCCTCGACACGCGCCGCATAGAGCGGGCCGACGGTTTCGTTGGTGACGATGACGGCGTGCTGCCCGCGCACATGCGGGCGCAGCAGTTCGGCGTTGTCCAGCAGGCCGGTACCGATATGGATGGGGTAGCTGCGCTCGCCCAGGTCGACTTCAAGCGTAATCATGGATTGTGGTCCTGCGCCGGCGGCTCCGACTCTTCCGGCGGCGCGGAAGCCGGCTGCGGCGGATCGATCGGAAAACCGGCCATTTCAAGTTGCATCAACACCATATTAGCAAGCTGCGCCACCGAGGGCTTGCCGGTTTCGATGATGAAGTCGGCGACTTCGCGGTACAGCGGGTCGCGCTCGGCGTACAGCGCCTCGAGCTTGCCCTTGGGGTCCTCGGCCTGCAGCAGCGGCCGGTTGCGGTCGTGTCGGGTGCGCAGCCACAGGTCGTGCGGGCTGGCGCGCAGGTACACGACCGTGCCGCGGGACTTCAGCACCTCGCGGTTCTCGGCACGCAGCACGGCGCCGCCGCCGGTGGCCAGCACAATGCCCTGGCGCGCGGCCAGGTCGCGGATCATGGCGGCCTCGCGGTCGCGGAAGCCTGCCTCGCCCTCGACTTCGAAGATCACCGGGATGCGGACACCGCAGTGCGCCTCCAGTTCATGGTCGGAATCGAAGAACGGATAGTGCAGGCGCCGCGCCACCGTGCGGCCCACGGTGGTCTTGCCGGCGCCCATCAGGCCGACGAAAAAGAGATTGGGTCGATCGGATTCCGGTCGCTCGGAGTCGGATCGATCGGCGTCGCGCCGATCCTGGGCCTGGCGCTGTGCCGCCGGGCCTGTCGCTGAGGCTGTCACTGGACTGTCGTTCGGGAGCGCGGCATGCGGGCCGTCCTCCCCGGTTGGGAACTGCATCATCTTCTTATGTTGTGGCGCGGCCGGCAAGTGGCGAATGCGGCATGGCCCACATGGCTGGCCCGTCCCGGGGCCGTCTCCGGGCGCCCCGCGGCGCGCAAAAAAAGGCCGCATCCCTCGATGCGGCCTGCCAGTCTACTGTATCCGGCGCCTCCGGACGCCATGTCCCTACCTGAGCGACACGCTCTCGTTCAGGATGCGCGGGGTCAGGAACACCAGCAGCTCGGTGCGGTTGCGCACCTTGGCGTTGCTCTTGAACAGGTTGCCCAGCACCGGGATATCGCCCAGCAGCGGCACCTTGTCGGTGTCGTTGGACTCTGTCTGTGTATAGATACCGCCGATCACAACCGTGCCGCCGTTCTCCACCAGCACCTGGGTCTGCACGTGCTTGGTGTCGATCGCAAAGCCCGAGGTGGTCTGGATGCCCACGCTGTCCTTGTTCACGTCAACGTCCAGCAGCACATTGCCTTCGGGCGTGATCTGCGGCGTCACTTCCAGCTTCAGGTTGGCCTTGCGGAACTGCACCGAGGTCGCACCGCTGGAGGTCGCCGCCTGGTACGGCAGCTCGGTACCCTGCTCGATCAGCGCCTTGATGTTGTTGGCCGTGACCACGCGCGGGCTGGAGATGATCTTGCCCTTGCCATCCGCTTCCAGCGCCGACAGCTCCAGTGCCAGGAATTTGGTGGCGGCGCTGTTGAACAGACTGACCGCGACATTGGCCGGGTTGGTGCCGTTGATAGCACCGGCCGGCAGGCTCAGGAACGGGCCGTTGTCGGAGGTCGCCCCGGGCAGCACGTTGTTGTACGTGTTGCCGACGCGGGCGTTGTTGTACTGCCCGGCAAAGCCCAGCTTCACGCCCAGGTTGCGGCTGAAGGTATCGGTGGCCTCGACGATGCGCGCCTCGATGATCACCTGGCGCACCGGGATGTCGATTTTGCCGATGAAGCTCTGCACCTCTTCCAGCTTGCTGGCGATATCCGAGACGAAGAGCTGGTTGGTGCGCGCATCGGCCGTCAGCGAACCGCGCCTTGACAGCATGCGCGTACTGGCGCCCGCCGCCCCTGGCACCGCAATGGGCGCCACGGCAGCACCGCCGCCGGCAGCCATGCCCAGCAGCATCTTGCGCACGTCCTCGGCGCGCTGGTAGTTGAGCTGGAACACCTGGCTGCGGATTGGCTCCAGGTCGTTGATCTGCTGCTGCGACTCCAGCTCCAGCTTTTCCTTGGTCTGCAGCTCGGCCTTGGGAGCGACCCACAGCACATTGCCGTTGCGCCGCGAGGCCAGGCCCTTGGCATCCATCACGATCTGCAGTGCCTGGTCCCAGGGCACATCCTTCAGGCGCAGCGTGATGTTGCCCTGCACGCTTTCGCTGGTGATGATGTTCAGGTTGGTAAAGTCGGCGAACACCTGCAGCAGCGAGCGGATGTCGATGTTCTGGAAGTTCAGCGACAGGCGCTCGCCGCGGTAGCCCGGGCCGCTGATCAGCTTGGTCGGGTCTTCCTTGACCGGGCGCACCTCGACCACGAACTGCGTGTCGGTCTGGTACGAGCTGTATTCCCAGTTGCCGCGCGGCTCGATCGTCAGGCGGGCGTTGCCGTTCGCATCGGAGGCGCGCATGCCCTGCACCGGCGAGCCAAAGTCGCTGACGTCGAAGTGCCGCCGCAGGTTCTCCGGCAGCGTGGTGCCGAGGAAATCCACCACCACGTTCTTGCCCTGTTGCGCAATATTGATTCCCGATTCGCGCGAGGACAGGTCCACCACCACGCGCCCGGCGCCATCGGCGCCGCGGCGGAAGTCGATATGGCGCACCGACGGCCGCGCCGCCGCGGCTGCAGGCGTCGCCGTCGCAGCCGGCGCAAACGTGGGCACAGCGTTCTTGAGCGCCGGCGCCACATTATCCAGCGCCACCACGAAGACATTGCCGCGCTGGTCGGTGCGATAGGTGGCGTTGCGCGTGAGGTCGAGGACCACGCGGGTGCGGTCGCCGATCTGCACCACGTTGGCGGACTTGACCAGCTTGCCGCCGTAGTCATACTGCGCGCGCCGCTTGTCAAAGCCAGTATCGAAGAAATCGATCGCGAGCCGTGCCGGGTTCTGCGTGGTGAAGTCCGCCGGCTTCTGCGCCAGCGGCCGTTCGAGTTCAATTGTGAACACGGTCTGCTCCCCGACCATGCTGACGTCAACCGCCTTGATCCGGTTGCTTTGTGCCAGTGCGGCCGGCGCGGCAATCACCAGCAACAGCGCCAGCGCCAGCGCCAGCGCCATCGTCGTCTTTGCGGCGCCCGCGAGCGCACGGTACCAGCGCGTGAGGGTCATGCCGCCACCTCCAGCTTCAGGCTGGTCATTTTCTCTTTCCACTCTGATACCCCCTCCCGGACCAATTCGCGCAGCACGATCTCCTGATCGGTGATGCGGACCACCCGGCCATAGCTCTGGCCGAGATACTGACCCACCTTGATATGGTGGATCTTGTTATCAACCCGCACGATGCCGAAGGTCTCCCCGTGCTTCGTCATCATCCCGAGCATCTTGAAGTTCTCGAGCGGGTAGTCCTCCAGCGGCTCGCGGCGCCGCCCGGCTTCGGGCGAATCCGCCAGCGTCTTGTTCAGCTCGCCGATCTTGGCCTGCGCGAACGGCTCGGGCGCCGTGGCTGCGGCGTACTCGCGCGGCACATAGGGCCGGGCGTCGGGCAGCGGCTCGGGCGGCTTGGCGCGCGCGCTGCGGGTGGCATCCATCCACTGGCGCAAGGCGTCTTCATCGCTGGCGCCGCAGGCGCCCAGCAGGCCGACGGCCAGCGCCGCCGCCGCGAACGTGCGTGGCGCCGTGGTCCAGGCGAGGCTGCGGGTACGAACGGTGCGGCTCATTTGGCACCTCCTGCCTTGGCTGCCGCAGCGGCTGCCGCGGCCTTGCGCTGCGCGGCCTGCTCGTCCGGGTCGAGCGCGCGGTAGGCCATCGCCACCGCCTCCATCGACATCGCGCCATCCTTGGTATTGGCCAGCTGCAGGTTCTGCATCGACACGATCCGCGACAGTGCCGCCACGTCGGCATTGAACTGCGCCACCTCGTGGTAGCGCCCGGTCACGCGCAGGTTCACCGGGATCTCGGCGAAGTAGGGCTTGATCACCGCCCCCTGCGGCTTGAACAGCTCGAACTGCAGCCCGCGTGCGACGCCGGCGTGGTTGACGTCGGCCAGCAGTGCGTCCATCTCGGCCTTGTTGGGCAGTTGCCGCTCGAGCAGCGCCACGCGCTGCTCCACCTGCTTCTTCTGCTCGCGCAGTGCGTCCAGGTTGGCCACCTGCGCCACCTTGGACTGGTACGCCTGCTTCAGGCTTTCCTGCTCCTGGCGCTGGCGGTCGAGTTCGTCGAACTTGGCGCCCCAGTAGAACTGCCAGCCCAGCAGCAGCACCACGGCCGCGGCCAGCACCGCGAACAGCACGCGCGGCGCGGCCGGCCACGTCTCCGGTTCGCTCAGGTTGAGCCCGCGGAACTGGCCGGTCAGGTCGGCCAGGTTGATTTCAGTATTGAGCGCCATGGTCAGGCCTTTCCGGCTGCGGGTGCGGGAACTGGGGCGGCTGCGGGTGCGGAGGCGCCCGGCACGGCCTTCTTGCCGTCGACCGCCGCTGCCGGCGCGCGGTACACGAAGCGCATCGAGAAGTCGAACAACCGGCGCTGCTCGCGCAGGTTGTTGGTCATGGTGACGGCCTTGGATTCGACCAGTTCGGCCTTGTCCAGCCAGGCCACCCCGCTCAGGTTGCGCAGCAGCTCGGAAATGCGCTCGTTGGACTGCGCCACGCCCGCGATGGTGAAGGCCTCGCCGGTCTGCTTCAGGCTGGTCAGGTAGACGCCTTCGGGCACCTGCCGCACCAGTTCCTCAAGCAGCTGCACCGGGCGGTTGCGCTCGGTCTGCAGGCTTTCAACGGCCTTCTGGCGCTGCAGCAGCGCGTCGATGTCCTTCTTCAGGTTGTTGACCTCGCGGATCTGCCCGTCCAGCTTGGCGTTCTCAGTGCTCAATACCTGATTGAGTGCGAGCACCGAAGCGACGCGCCCGTCGATATAGTAGCCGCCCAGCAGCACCACGGCGGCGCCAGCCACTGCGGCGCCGGCCAGCATCGTATAGACCTTCTTGCGGCGTGCTGCCTTGCGGGCTTCGTGGTAAGGCAGCAGGTTGACCGAAGGCAGTGTGTTCATGGACATCTGATGCCTCCGGTGCGTTATTGCAGGCCGCGCAGGGCCAGGCCGGCACTGACGATGTACGCCGGCAAGTCGCGCTGCAGGTAGCGCTCGTTGACCTTGGCGTTGGTCGCCATATTGGCGAACGGGTTCGCCAGCGTGGTGGTGATCTTGGTCTGGTGCTGGATCGCCGATTGCACGCCGAGCAGCGACGCGTGCCCGCCCGAGAGCAGGATCTCGTCGACCCGGCCCAGGCTGGAACTGGCGATGAAGTTGCCGACCGCGGACTGCACTTCCATCGCCAGTGCATCCAGCGACGGCTTGAGCAACTGCGCGCGCCAGGCTTCAGGCAGCGTGTTCTTGCGCTTCTTGATCTCGGCCTTGAGCGCGTCGAGGGTGAACATGCGCGCCGCACTCTGCGTGAGCTGGTCGCCGTAGCTGTTCAGCGGCTGCTCGTAGAGTTCTTTCCAGCCCTGGTAGAAGATCGCCTTGGAACGGCTGCCGCCCAGATGGATCACCGCCACCACCGGCAGCGCGCGCGCATCGGCCTCGGGCATCTCGTGCGGCACGCCCAGCATCTGCACGACCGAGCGCTGCACCGCGTATTCCTCGACATCCATGACCTGGGGCTTGAGCCCGGCCATCTCGGCCGCGGTCACGCGCTCCTGCACACGGTCGCTGTTGGCCGCCGTGACGCGCACACCGATACCGCCCTCGGTTTCGCTGGGGCCGATCACGGCGAAGTCGAAGTTGACCGCCTGCGACGGCGGATAAAGCCGGTGTGCCTCGGATTCGACCTGGGAATACAGCTCGTCTTCGGACAGGTTGTCCGGCAGGCTGACCGTTTGCGATTCCGTCAGCATGGAGGGCACGCCCAGCACCACGTCCTTCGAACGGATGCCGGCCTTGCCCAGCGCGCGTTTAAGCGCGATCCCGACGGCCTCGATATTGATGACGTTGCCATCGGCAACGGCGTTGCGGTCCAGCAGTTCGCTGGCGCATTTTTCCAGCCGATAGTCTTGCCTGCTGCCCCCGACGGACAGCTCGACGACCTTGACACTGGACGACCCGATATCTACGCCGACCGTAGTCCGGCGAAGCAGCCCCGACAAAATGCCCCGACGCAAGGTGTGACCCCCTGACTTTTGAACTCGCCCCCGGCTTGAACGCTCTAATCGGGCGAGCCTTGTTTCTTGAATGAAACGTTTGCTCTTTTATGTTGGTCGATTCTCACAAAATCCGGCATCGGTGGCAATGTGCCGAACTGGCGCCGAGTTCTTTTTGAGAAGCCCCTCGCCAATCCGTTGCCAAAACCCCACGGTCGTCGGGTTCCCTTCCGTGCGCGCTTGTGCGCCCGCCCGTACGCCTTTAGCTGCACGCAACAGCGCCGTGCATGCCAGCATTCGCCACATTACATCTTGTAACAGCGCGATAGCGGCGCCCGCACCACTGTACGCCCGGGCGGGCCGATGCCGGAAGATATAATCCCGGGCACCCCTGACTAGGTATTTCCCTTATGGCCACCGCACAACACAAGTCCCACCCTGCCCGCCGCTCAATCTGGGCGCGGCTCATGTTCGGGGCGGTCGGACTGGTTGTCGCCGGAGCCGTCGTGATCGCGCTGCTGCTTGGCTACGCGCTGCTGGTGGCTGCGCCCAACCTGCCATCGCTGGACACCATCACCGACTACCGGCCCAAGATCCCGCTTCGCATCTACACCGCGGACAATGTGCTGATCGGTGAATTCGGCGAAGAGCGGCGCAATTTCGTGCCCATCGCCGAGATTCCGGACGTGATGAAAAAGGCGGTCCTGGCGATCGAGGACGACCGCTTCTACGAGCACGGCGGCGTCGACTTCGTCGGCGTGTTGCGCGCCGGCCTGGCCAACCTGCGCGGCGGGCTGTCGCAGGGCGCCTCCACCATCACCATGCAGGTGGCGCGCAACTTCTTCCTGTCCAGCGAGAAGACCTACACGCGCAAGATCTACGAGATGCTGCTGGCGTACAAGATCGAGGCCAACCTGAACAAGGACCAGATCCTCGAGCTGTACATGAACCAGATCTACCTGGGGCAGCGCGCCTATGGCTTCGACAGCGCCGCGCGCGCGTACTTCGGCAAATCGGTGCGTGACGTGACGCCGGCCGAGGCCGCCATGCTGGCCGGCCTGCCCAAGGCGCCGTCGGCGTACAACCCGGTGGTCAATCCGCGCCGCGCCAAGGTGCGCCAGGAGTACATCCTGCAGCGCATGCGCGACCTGGGCTATATCACGCCCGACCAGTACGAGCAGGCCGTGCATGCCGAGCTGAAGGTGCGCACCGAGGGCAACGAGTTCTCGACCCACGCCGAGTACGTCGCCGAAATCGTGCGCCAGCTGATGTACGCGCAGTACCGCGAAGAAACCTACACGCGCGGCCTGACGGTCTACACCACGCTGACCAAGCCGGACCAGGACGCCGCCTATGAGTCGGTGCGCAGCGGCATCATGAACTACGAGCGCAAGCACGGCTACCGCGGCCCCGAGGCCTTTATCGACCTGCCCACCGACCCGGCCGAGCGCGAGCAGGCCATCGACGATGCGCTGGTCGAGCACCCCGGCAGCGGCGACCTGCGCTCCGCCGTGGTCACCAGCGTGTCGGCCAGGCAGGTAAAGGCAACGCTGCTGTCCGGCGAAGTGGCAACCATCGAAGGACCGGCGCTGCGCTTTATCTCGCCGTCGCTGTCGTCCAATGCGCAACCCAAGATGAAGATGCGCCCCGGCGCGGTCATCCGCGTGACCCAGGACGAGAAAGGCAACTGGTCGGTGACCCAGCTGCCGGAAGTGGCCGCGGCGTTCGTGTCGATCAACCCCCAGGACGGCGAGATCCGTTCGATGGTGGGCGGCTTCGACTTCAACCGCAACAAGTTCAACCACGTGACCCAGGCCTGGCGCCAGCCGGGTTCCAGCTTCAAGCCGTTCATTTACTCGGCCGCGCTGGAAAAGGGCTTCTCGCCGGCCACTGTGATCAACGACGCACCGCTGACGATCGGCCCTGATACCGGCGGCCAAGTGTGGGAACCGAAGAACTATGACGGCCGCTTCGAGGGCCCGATGACCATGCGCCGCGCGCTGGCCAAGTCCAAGAACCTGGTCTCGGTGCGGATCCTGCGCGCGATCGGCACGCAGTACGCGCAGGACTACATCACGCGCTTTGGCTTCGAGGCCGACAAGCACCCGGCCTACCTGCCGATGGCGCTGGGCTCGGGCGCCGTGACGCCGCTGCAGATGGCGGGCGCGTACTCGGTGTTCGCCAACGGCGGCTACCGCGTCAACCCGTACCTGATCCAGAAGGTGGTGGACGCGCGCGGCAACGTGATCTCCGAAACCCAGCCGCAGCGCGCCGGCACCGACGCCGTGCGCGTGCTGGACGCACGCACCGCCTTTATCGCCGACACCATGCTGCGCGACGTGGTGCGCATGGGCACCGCCAACCCCGCCAAGCAGCGCCTGGGCCGCAACGACCTGGCGGGCAAGACCGGCACCACCAACGACGCGGTCGATGCCTGGTTCGCCGGCTACACGCCCAACCTGGTGGCGATCGCCTGGATGGGCTACGACCAGCCCAAGAGCCTGGGCGTGCGCGAGACCGGTGGCGGCCTGGCCCTGCCGATCTGGGTGGGCTACATGAGCAAGGCGCTCAAGGGCGTGCCGGAGTCGCCCGAGCGCCCTGCGCCCGAAGGCGTGCTGATGGTGGGCGGCGACTGGACCTTCGAAGAAAACGCCGGCGGCGCCGGGGTGGCTTCGGTGGGCCTGGGCGATCCGTGGCCGGGCAAGCCGGAGGAATCGGCCACCGCGCCGGCCGACACCGAGGGCGAGAAGAAGAAGATCCTGGAGATGTTCGGCGGCGCCTGACCACGGCCGCCAGACAGCAGAAAGCCGGCCAAGAGGCCGGCTTTTCTTTTGCCCGCGAGGCAGGCTTTGCGTCAGCCCAGCCTGAGGGCCGCGCCAGCCTGCTCGCTGACGTAGCCCGACAGCGCCGCATACAGCTCGCCGCCGTTGCGGGTGTCGATCCAGCGCTCGCCGTCGCGGCGGAAGTGGAAGCCGCCGGCGCGCGCGGCCACCCACAGTTCCTGCATCGGCGCCTGGCTATTGATGATGATCTTGGTGCCGTTCTCGAACTCCAGCTCCATCACGTTGCCAGTGCGGCTGATCTCAATATCGGCGTCGGCCGCGTCAGCGGCCGACTCGACCGTGGCTTCGATGCGGTCCAGCTCCTGCGTGGCCAGGGCCAGGAACTCGCTTTCGCTCAGGGGGGGCATGCTAAACTCCGAGACCGCCGTTGCCGCCGCTGCCCGGACCGGGCGTACGTGGCGCGAACGGCTTTTTTGTTAAGAATCCTTCGGATGCCCTGCCGTTGCGCGCCGGGCCATCCAACGCCTTGCCAACAGCCTAAAGGACGACCCGATGCTGCGTCGTGTTGCGATTGTATCGGCGTTTGCCGCCGCCCTTGCGATGCCCCTACTGGGCGGATGCGGCATCCGCGGGCCGCTGACCATGCCCAAAGTGCCACCCGAGCCGACCCCGCCAACCGTGACGGATCCGGGCCTGGGCCGCGCCGATGCCATGCCGGCCCCGCCCGCCACCCCAGCCCCCGCCACGCAACCGGCCTCGTCCCCTGCCGCTCCCATCACCCGATAACCATGACCGCATTCTTCCATCGCCAGGACGGCGCGCTTGCCGTCGAGCAGGTGCCGCTGGCGCGCATTGCCGCTGAATTCGGCACGCCGACCTATGTGTACTCGCGCGCGGCGCTGAGCGCCGCCTACCAGGCCTACGCCGCCGCCTGCAAGGGCCGCAAGGCGCAGGTCCAGTACGCCATGAAGGCAAACTCAAACCTGGCGGTGCTGCAGGTGTTTGCCAAGCTCGGTGCCGGCTTCGACATCGTCTCGGGCGGCGAGCTCAAGCGCGTGCTGGCCGCCGGCGGTGACCCGCGCAAAGTGGTGTTCTCCGGCGTGGGCAAGAGCGCGGCGGAAATGGAACTGGCGCTGGCACACGAGGTGCGCTGCTTCAATGTCGAGTCGATCCCCGAGCTGGACCGCCTGAACGAAGTCGCCGGCCGCGTGGGCAAGCGTGCGCGCGTGTCGCTGCGCATCAACCCGGACGTGGATGCCAAGACGCACCCGTATATCTCCACCGGCCTGAAGGGCAACAAGTTCGGCATCGCCTTCGAGGACGTGCTGCCGACCTACCGCGCCGCGGCCGCGCTGCCGCACCTGGAGGTGACCGGCATCGACTGCCATATCGGTTCGCAGATCACCGAGGTCGAGCCCTACCTGGAAGCGCTGGACAAGGTGCTGGACGTGGTCGAGGCGTTGGAACGAGAAGGCATCAGCCTGGAACATATCGACGTAGGCGGCGGTCTGGGCATCACCTACACCGACGAAACCCCGCCGGACATCACCGGCTTTGCCACCACGCTGCTGGAACGCGTGGCCGCGCGCGGCCACGGCCACCGCGAAGTGCTGTTCGAGCCGGGCCGATCGCTGGTGGGCAACGCCGGCGTGCTGCTGACGCAGGTGGAGTTCCTCAAGCCCGGCGCGGCCAAGAACTTCTGCATCGTCGATGCCGCCATGAATGACCTGGCACGCCCGGCGATGTACGAGGCCTACCACCGCATCGAGCCGGTGGTGCTGCGCGACGCGCAAGCGGTGACCTACGACATCGTCGGCCCGGTGTGCGAATCCGGCGACTGGCTGGGCCGCGACCGCGCGCTGGCGGCGCAGCCGGGCGACCTGCTGGCAGTGATGTCGGCCGGCGCCTACGGCTTCACCATGAGCTCAAACTACAATACCCGCCCGCGCGCCGCCGAAGTGATGGTCGATGGCGCCAGGGTGCACCTGGTGCGCGAGCGCGAACTGGTCGAGGACCTGTTCCGCGACGAACGCCTGCTGCAGGACTAATTCCCAAAGCCCGGCCCGCCTACGCGGCGGGCTGGCGCGCCCCCGCGGCCGGCTTGCGCAGCCGCCACCACAGCCGCATCCCCAGCAGCACGAACACCACCGCCGCATAGATCGATACTTCGCCGAAGTCGTTCTTGCCCGCCTTGTGCCACCAGTAGTGCAGGATGGCCAGCACGGCGATCGCATAGACCAGCTTGTGCAGCGCCTGCCAGCGCTTGCCGCCCAGCCAGCGCACCATGCCGTTGGTCGAAGTCAGCGCCAGCGGGATCATCAGCATGAAGGCGGTGAACCCAACCGTGATGAAGGGCCGCTTGTACACGTCCTTGATCATGTACGCGAGGTCAAACCCGCGGTCCACGCCGATCCACAGCAGGAAGTGCTGCAGGCCGTAGAAGAACGCGAACAGGCCCAGCATGCGCCGCAGCTTGATCAGCCAGTTCCAGCCGGTGAGGCGGCGCAGCGGGGTGATGGTCAGCGTCAGGCACAGCATCACCAGCGTCCAGGTGCCGGTGGAGCGCGTAACGAATTCCAGGGGATTGGCGCCGAACTGTTCGGTGGCGCCCAGGTACAGCAGCCGCACGAACGGCAACAGTGCCAGCAGCCAGAGCGCGAGCTTGAGCGTGCGCACGCGCTGCGGCGACAGCGAGGCCAGGCCCGCCGGCTTGCGCGCCGCGGCCGCGGCGCTGGTGGAAGAGGTAGCCATGCGCCCGCCTTGCATCAGAAGAACTTCTTCAGGTCCATGCCCTGGTACAGCGACGCCACCTGCTGGCCGTAACCATTGAACGGCAGGGTCTTGCGCTTGGGTGCGAACAGCGCGCCAAAGCCGCTGCCGCGCTCCTCGCCGATGCGGCGCTCGGTGGCCTGGCTCCAGCGCGGATGGTCCACGTCCGGATTCACGTTCGAATAGAAGCCGTATTCCTGCGGCGCGGCCAGGTTCCAGCTGGTGGGCGGCTGCTTGTCGACAAAGCGGATCTTCACGATCGACTTGGCACTCTTGAAGCCGTACTTCCACGGCACCACCATGCGCACCGGCGCGCCGTTCTGGTTGGGCAGGACCTCGCCATACAGGCCGAAGGTCAGCAGCGCCAGCGGGTGCATGGCCTCGTCCATGCGCAGACCCTCGCTGTACGGCCAGTCGAGCACGCCGCTGCTGACGCCGGGCATCTGCTTCTTGTCGGCCAGCGTGATGAACTGGATGTACCTGGCACCCGGCTGCGGCTCGACGCGCCGGATCAGCTCGGCCAGCGGGTAGCCGATCCACGGGATCACCATCGACCAGCCTTCCACGCAGCGCAGGCGGTAGACGCGCTCTTCCATTGCCGCCAGCTTCATCAGCTCGTCCAGCTCATAGACCCTGGGCTTCTTCACCAGCCCTTCCACCGCCACCTGCCACGGGCGCGGGCGCAGCGTGCCGGCGTTGCGCGCCGGGTCGGACTTGTCGGTGCCAAATTCGTAGAAGTTGTTGTAGGTGGTGACGTCCTCGAAGGGCGTGCGCTTGTCGGTGATGACGTAGGCGTTGTTGGGCGTGGCGGCCAGCTTCTGGCCGTGCTGCCCCTGCGCCAGGGCCTGGCGCGCAAACCACGGCGCCAACGAACTGCCGGCGGCGCCGGCGGCGGCCAGCGCCAGCATGCGGCGGCGCGCTTCGAAGACGTGACGGGGCGTGATCTCGCTGGCGGCGATATCGCCGCCGCGCAGCCATTTGGGGGAAGGGATCAGCATGGTTTTCCTCGTTGCCTGGCCGTGCCGGCGCCGGTCGCGCCCACACTCTTGCAGGATTGGACTCTGGGCTTGGTCGGAGAGTGCGGGCCAGTCCTGACAGTTTTTTTGCCTGCGTCGGAATGCCGCGGGTCATGAGGCGTCAGGCGCACGCAGTGTGCCGCCGGCACCTCGCGCCCGGCTATCCGCCCTGGTATTGCTGGTACACCACCTGCGCCAGCGTCAGCAGCCGCGCCCGTTCCAGCGGGCCCGCCAGCGCAAAGCCCAGGTCGCGGTCGATCCAGTAGAAGGCCATCATCGGGTCGCGGCCGGCGGCTGGCCGCCTGGTGCCGCCGCCTGGCATGCGCTCGACGCGAAAGCCCGTATCGGGCGTGCCCTGTGCCATGCGCCGCAGCTGCAGCGACAGGCGCGTGCCATCGTCCGCTTCATACATCAGGATGGCCGACGGGCCGCCTTCGGCCACGCCCAGCCGGCCGCCGATCAGGTGGAAGCCCTGCGCGCGCAGGTCAGGCACTTGCAGCGCCGTGCCCAGGCGCTTGGACAGCCATGCGATCAGGTGGGCCTCTTCCGTCGCCGCGACTTCAACCGGGTGGCGCATTTCCGGGGCGTAGACCGCGTGCGTGGCCAGCGCCTCGCGCGCAAAGCGCTCGCCGGGCGCCATCGCCACGGACACGCCGCCAAGGCGGCCATGGGCCAGCCAGCCGAGAACGCCGCCGACAGACAGCAGCGCCACCGACGCGCAGGCGGCCGCCAGAGCCATGGTCCAGCGCGGCCGCCGTGGCCGCGCGGCGTCGCGCCGGCCATCGCCATGCAGCCCGGGCGGCAAGGCCGCGAGCGGCACCGGTTCGTTCAGTATTGGATCCAGCCCCCCGTGCAGGGCATCGGCCTGCCGGCGCCAGGCGGCAACCTGCGCCGCCGCGTCCGGGTGCTGTGCCAGGTACGCCTCCACGGCGGCGCGGCGCGCGCCGGAAAGCTGGCCATCGGCGTAGGCGTGGAGATCGGCTTCGTGGATGGCGGACATCATTTCACCCGCTGCAGGGGCTTGCCGGAAGCTGCCGGCGCGGCAGCGGGCGCCTTGCCGTCGAGCAGCCGGCGCATCTGCTCTCGCGCCCGCGCCAGGCGTGACATCACCGTGCCCTGCGGCACGTCGAGCACGCGCGCGGCCTCGGCATACGTCAGTTGCTCCAGGCTGACCAGCAGCAGCACCGCGCGCTGCGCCTCCGGCAGTTGCGCCAGCGCCTGCACCAGGTCGCGGCGCAGGCCGGGGTCGTCAGCGGGCGCGCTGACCTCGGGCAGCGTATCAGTGGTGACCACCAGTTCCTTCCTGCGCA
Source organism: Cupriavidus sp. UYPR2.512 (assembly GCF_000379565.1). Lineage (NCBI taxonomy): Bacteria > Pseudomonadati > Pseudomonadota > Betaproteobacteria > Burkholderiales > Burkholderiaceae > Cupriavidus > Cupriavidus sp. UYPR2.512. The sequence continues at coordinate 197,219 of NZ_KB903162.1, forward strand.
CGGTATTCAGGCGCAGGCGGTGCATCAGGGTCAGCAGCCACGGCAGCAGGCCATCGGCGCCGTCGCCCCACCAGGCGCCGGGGCGCAGGCGGAAGCGCCAGCGGTAGCGCAGCGCGCGCTCGAGTGTGTCCTGCACCAGGTCGTCGGCCAGCGCCGCGTCGCCGGTGAGGCCGCGCGCATGGCGCCGCAGCCGCGGCGCCAGCGCGACGAGCTGGCCGTCAAACCCTTCCATGCCGTGGCTGCGGTGGTGGCTGCTGAAGCGTCAGGGCTTGGCCACGTGCCAGACGTTGTTGAGGTTGTCGCCGGCGCGGTCGCCCGGCTTGGCGTCCTTGGCAAAGCGGTACAGCGGCATGCCGCGGTACGCCCACTGCTTGCCGCCGTCATCGCGCGTGATGATGGTGTACTGGCCCGACGCATTGGTGCCAGGCGCGGCCATCAGGGGCGGCCAGTTGGTGGCGCACGGGCCGTTGCAGGCGCTCTTGCCGCTGCCGGCGGTGTCGCGGTCGAAGGTGTACAGCGTCAGACCCTGCGGATCGGTCAGCACGCCACTGGCCACCTTCACCGTAGGCGGCATGTTGCCGGCAATGCCGCCCATGCCGGCACAGCCGGCGAGCAGGACCGCCGCACAGCCGAGCGCGAGCGCGGCGGGACGAACGAGGGATGCAGCAGCGTTACGACGCAGACTTGCCATGATCTTGTTCTCCATGCAAACCGGTGCCGCCAACCGGCACCGCTCCTCAAGTAAACACCGGATGTGATGCCTTTATTCCCCTGGGCGTCCAAAAAAATTGAAAAAAGACAAAAAAAAACCTGCCCGGAGACAGGTTTTTGCATTGCAGCATGGCGCCCCGTCACAGTTCGCCGTAGCTGTGCAGCCCCGACAGGAACATGTTGACGCCCAGGAACGCGAAGGTCGTCACCAGCAGCCCGACCAGCGCCCACCAGGCCGCCACCGTGCCGCGCAGGCCCTTCATCAGCCGCATGTGCAGCCACGCCGCGTAGTTCAGCCAGACAATCAGCGCCCAGGTTTCCTTCGGGTCCCAGCTCCAGTAGCCGCCCCAGGCCTCCGCCGCCCACAGCGCGCCCAAGATGGTGGCAATAGTGAAGAAGGCAAAGCCGACCGCGATGGCCTTGTACATCACATCATCGAGCAGCTCCAGCGATGGCAGGCGTTCGGCCAGGATGCCGCGCTGCTTGAGCAGGTAGGCCACTGAGACCATCGCCGCCAGCGCAAAGGTGCCGTAGCCGATAAAGTTGGCCGGCACGTGGATCTTCATCCACCAGCTTTGCAGCGCCGGCACCAACGGCTGGATCTCCTGCGCATTGCGGCTGACCGTGTACCACAGCAGGAAGCCCACCGCGGCCGACACCACCAGCATCACGAACGGGCCCAGCGCGCGCGTGGCGTAGCGGCCTTCGTAGTACAGGTAGAACAGAGAAGTGATCAGCGTGAACAGCACGAACACTTCATACAGGTTGGAAATGGGGATATGGCCGATGTCCGTGCCGATCAGGTAGGACTCGTACCAGCGCACCAGCAGGCCGGTGAAACCCAGCACCACCGCGCCCCAGCACAGCTTGCTGCCGATGCTGTAGCCCGTGCTCGAGCGCGTCGCCAGCCCGAGCCAGTAGAACAGCGTGGACAGGAACACCAGTGCGCTCATCCACAGGATGGCCGACTGGCTCGACAGGAAATACTTCAGGAAGAAGGCCTGGTCCGCGCGCGCCAGCTGCCCCTGGTAGAGCTGGATCGCGAACAGCGACAGCGCGGTGAGCGCCAGCATCAGCGGGCGCACAGCCTTCCAGTGCCAGCCCAGTAGCGCAAAAGTAGGCACGGCGCCGATCAGCACGGCCTTGTCGTAGCCGTTCATCCACTGCCCGTATTGCGACAGCGCCACGCCGGCGCCAACCGCCAGCGCCAGCGCAAAGAGCCAGTCCACCCAGGTCAAGCGGCGCAGGAAGGAAGGTTCGAGATAGGCCTCGTCAGCCGCGCCGGTGTCGGCGCGCGTGGTGCCGCGCATGGCGGGACCGGCCTGGTTCACATTTGAGGACATAGCGTACCTGCTCAATTCAGTGGGGAGTGCCGGCGGGCTCGGGCGCGTCGCTGCGGCCTCCTGCGGCGCGGCCGATATCGTCGCGCAGCGCCGTGAATTCCTTTTCAAAATCCATCGTGCGGCGCTGGGTCGACATTGCCATCAGCACATGGCTGCCTGGCTCGGTGTCGCCCTCGGCGGGCTTGTCTTTCACCCAGATCCAGACCCGGCGCTCACGAATATAGAACATCGCGAACACGCCCAGCACCAGCAGCAGACAGCCAAGATACACGATGTTCTTGCCCGGCGCACGGGTCAGCTGAAACACACTGGCCTTGATCTCCTTGAAGTCGTCGAGCTGCAGGAACACCGGCGCGCCGTAGAAGAAACTGTCCGACAGTGCGTTGATGGCCTGCTGCAGGAAGGTGCCGCTCTGGGCGCTGTTGGCCACCACCGGCAACTTGTCCTGGGCGCGCGCCAGTTGCCACAGTTCCCACATCGAGCCGTTCAGGATCTTCAGGAGCACGTCGGCCGCCTTCTGCTGCTCGGCCGGGGGCACGGATTTCTCCAGGAAGGCAGCGATCGCGGTGAAACCGCCCGGGGGCGAATCCGGCGTGGGCCGCGTGGCGCCGGCGAACAGATCGAGCGCACGCAGCGAGCTTTCCGCCAGCTGGCGGCGCAGGTCGGCCTTGTCATCGCCCGGCATCGACGCCAGCGCAAAGCGGCGCGCGGCCTCGCCGCGCAGCGCGCGCTCCTGCAGCGCGGCGCGCAGGCGCATCCAGTCGGCCACGCTGCCCTGGTCGTCGGCGGGGATGCGCAGATAGCGGAATTGTTCGCTGGGCGATTCGCGCATGCCGGCCAGGAACACCGACTGGCCGTCAATCTGCACCGGCACCATGTAGTTGTTGTACTCGCGCGCCTGGCCGGTGCGGTCGCGCAGCTTGTACTGCACCGACGGACCGACGTTGCGCAGCGTCTTGGCGCGGTCGGTGCTGGCGGCGGCGCCCAGGTGCTTTTCCAGCGTCTCGTTGAAGGACTTGCGCGCCACGCCGCGCGCGTCGGGCTTGCCCGAGGCATCGGTGACGTTCTCGATATTCATCAGCCGGAAGTCGCTGAACTCGACCGTCAGGCCTTCGCTGTCGGCGCTGGTGCCGGTGCCCGCCAGCGGCTTGTTGCCGCCCACCGCGCCATCGATGGTGAAGGTGGCGTGGCCGCTGCCCTGCATCGGGTAGCCGACGAACCTCAGGCGCGAGCCGCCGTCCTCGAAGCTGGACTGGTAGATGGCGATGCCATCGACGATCAGCGGCTCGTTCACCTTGATGGTGGCCTCGGTCTGCTTGCCGGTGGCGCGGTCGGTCACGATCACATCCGAGGCAAACAGCTTGGGCATGCCGGTCTCGTAGAAATCGACCTTGAACTTCTTCAGCGTGATCGCGAACGGCAGGTCCTGCACCAGCGCGCCGTCGGCGATGTTCAGGATGGCGGTGGACACGGTCGAGCCCTCGGGCACGTAAGCGTTGCCGCGAAAGCCCGGGTTGCTCGCCGACAGCCGGTGCTGCGGCGGGATCTCGCTGATGACCGCGTTGCCGCTGATCGGGGTCTTGCCGCCCAGCCACATCTGCGCGCGGATCAGCAGGTCGCCGTCCAGCAGGCCGCCAATGCAGATCACCACGATGGCGGTGTGCGCCAGGATATAGCCGGCCTTGTTGGCCGCACCGGCCTTGGCCGCCAGCAGCGTGGCACCGTCATGCCCGACCACCTTGAGGCGGTAGCCGCGGTTGCGCAGCAGCGCCGACAGGCGGCTTACCGCCTCGGTGCGCGGGCGCGCGCCGTCGAATTCGCCACGATGATGGAAGGCGCGCAGGCTGCGCTCGCGCACATGGTCCTTCCACGAGCGCATGTCCGCCACCATCTTGGGCGCATTGCGCACCAGGCAAAGGCTGGTCGACACCACCAGGAACGCCAGGATCAGCAGGAACCACCAGGAACCGTAGACCTTCTGCAGCGACAGCGTGTGGAACACATCGGCCCAGAACGGCCCGAACTGGTTGACGTAGTTCGGATACGGCTCGTTCTGCTTGAGCACGGTGCCGATCACGCTGGCGATGGAGATCACCGTCAGCAGCGCGATCGCGAAGCGCATCGAGGACAACAATTCGACCGCGTCGCGCAGCACGCGGTGAGAGGTCTTCAGGTGCAGCCCTGAAGTGGAAGCGGTCGGCATGTGCAGGGAAACCTAAAACAACGTGCGGCTTGTAAATGAAAAAAGGGCGGACATGCTTTGGCAAGCAGGCCACCCTTTTCGATTGTGACAGGCGCGTTCGGTTGCATGCCGCGGCACACCCGCCGGAACGGGGGCCGCCAAACCAACGCGCCGGCGCCTGGCGGGCGCCAGCGGAGTCGCGGAATCGTTATCGAACGCCGGCGACGTAATCCGCCACCGCCTTGATCTCGGCATCCGACATCTTGGCGGCGATGGTCGTCATGACCGGGTTGTTCTTGCGGGTGCCCTGGCGGAATGCCACCAGTTGTGCCTCGGTATAGTCCGCCCACTGGCCGCCGATGCGCGGGTACTGGGCGGGAATGCCGGCGGCAGTAGGACCGTGGCAGGCGGCGCAGGCGGGCACGCCCTTGGCAGCGATGCCACCGCGGTAGATCTTCTGGCCGGCTTCGATGGTGTCCTTGTTCTTGGCGGTGGCCGGCTTGAGCGACTGCTTGGCCAGGTAGGCGCCGACGTTGCGCATTTCTTCGTCGGTCAGCACCGACGCCATCGGCACCATGATCGCGTTGTTGCGTGCCTTGGACTTGAAGTCGGCCAGCTGCTTGTGGACGTACTCGGGATGCTGGGCGGCCAGCTTCGGGTTGGCGGCGGCGGCGCTGTTGCCGGCGGCGCCGTGGCAGCTCAGGCAGGCGGGTACATTGCGGTCGGGGGCACCTTGCGTGTACAGCGTTTCACCCTTGGCCGGGTCAGCCTTTGCGGCGGCCTGCTCTGCGGCAGATGCCATTCCGGAAAGGGCGGCGGCAGGAACGGCCAAAGCCAGGACACCCAGAATCTTCGCAATGCGGTTCATTCGCACACCTTCTCTGAATTGTTTTGGATACCGTGATGCGTGCCGGCCCGGCGCTTTGCCGGCGATGAGGACGCGCCGGTGCAAAGGCTGGTATCGTGGCGACCCGCGCGCGGCTGACCGATCCGCAAAGCGCTGGCCGTGGCGGCAGACCCCGCCAGCCCGCTCCCGCCTCCGCCGCACCCTCCGGTGCAACGTGAAATGCGGGGCAAGGGCCCTGCCCACGATGGAACGACACACTAGGCTTCCCGCCCGGACGACGGCAGCCGAGGCACGCGGCCATGGATGCCACGCGTCACCCGTTCAGGAGACCGTTAACCGGCGTATTGTACAATAAGTTATGTGCCGGATTGATGCCTTGCGCCTTGTCATGCCCCCATCGGGCTGCGCCAGATCAACCCCGGCGGGCGGCCCAGGCCGCCAGCCATCCCACCCTGGCGAGACCCCGGCCCCGGCATGCGCAATGCGCGCAGCCCCCGCGGCCCGCCCCACCGCTCTAGCGCATGTCCCTTCTTCACCAGGCCCGCTTCTTCATCACCGTGAACCACCTGCGCGACCTGCCCGCCACGGCCGTGCCGGAGGTGGCGTTCGCCGGGCGCTCCAACGCCGGCAAGTCCACGGCCATCAACATCCTGTGCAACCAGAAGCGGCTGGCGTTCTCGTCGCGCACCCCCGGGCGCACGCAGCACATCAACTATTTCTCGGTGGCGCCGGTCAAGGCGCCTGACCCGCTCGCCTTCCTGGTCGACCTGCCCGGCTATGGCTATGCCGAGGTCTCGGGCACGGCCAAGTACCACTGGCAGGGGCTGCTGAGCGACTATGTGCAGACGCGCCAGCAACTGTCCGGCCTGATCCTGATGATGGACGCGCGCCGTCCGTTCACGGATCTCGATTGCCAGATGGTGGAGTGGTTCCTGCCGACGGGGCGCCCCATCCACGTGCTGCTGACCAAGGCCGACAAGCTGACCAACAGCGACAACGCCAAGGCGCTGCGCGAGACCCGCAAGATGCTGCAGGGCTACGCCGAGCAGATGGAAGCACCGGTGCCGATGACGGCACAGCTCTTCTCCAGCCTGAAGCGCCGCGGCATCGAAGAGGCGCAGGGCGTGATCGCCGGCTGGCTCAACCTGCCGGAAGCGCAGAAGGCCGAAGCGAAGCCCGCAGCGGAGAAGACCGAGCCGCCTGCTGCCGATCCGGCGGTGTAATCGCCAAGTCAGCACACAAAAAAAAGCCCCGCTGCAAGCAACGGGGACAAACTTCCCGCCGCTGGGGCGGGTACCCGCTCAGGGAGGAGTAGCGGGGGACACCGCGCCACGCAGGGCGCAACGCAAAGTGTCCGCGAGTATGATAGCGGGCACGCTCAAAAGTTTAGTTTTTCTTCGGCCAGCCGCTTTGGGCCGCGCTTTGCCACGCGCGCCGTGCTTGCCGGCCCGCTTTCCTGTCCAGCCCTAGAGTCAAGACGCCCGCCATGTCCACCTTCCCCGAATACCGCCCGCGCCGCATGCGCCGCGATGATTTCTCCCGCCGCATGATGCGCGAGCATCGCCTGTCCCCGGACAACCTGATCTACCCCGTCTTCATCCTCGACGGCCAGAACCAGCGCCAGGCGGTGGCGTCGATGCCGGGCGTCGAGCGCGTGTCGGTCGACCTGCTGATGCCGGTGGCCGAAGACTGCGTCAAGCTGGGCATCCCCGTGATCGCGCTGTTCCCGGTGATCGACCCGTCGCTGAAGACGCCGGACGGCATCGAGGCCACCAACCCCGAGGGCCTGGTGCCGCGTGCCGTGCGCGCGCTCAAGGACCGCTTCCCCGAGCTCGGCGTGCTCTGCGACGTGGCGCTCGACCCATACACCAGCCACGGCCAGGACGGCGTGCTGGACGACAACGGCTACGTCATCAACGATGTGACCGTCGAGATCCTGGTGCGCCAGGCACTGGCACAGGCTGAAGCCGGTGTCGACATCGTCGCCCCGTCCGACATGATGGATGGCCGCATCGGCGCGGTGCGCACTGCGCTGGAAGACAACGGCCATATCCATACGCGCATCATGGCGTACTCGGCCAAGTATGCGTCGGCGTTCTACGGCCCCTTCCGCGATGCGGTGGGCTCGGCCGCCAACCTGGGCAAGGGCAACAAGATGACCTACCAGATGGATCCGGCCAATACCGACGAAGCCCTGCGCGAAGTGGCGCAGGACATCCTGGAAGGCGCCGACATGGTGATGGTCAAGCCCGGCATGCCGTACCTGGACATCGTGCGCCGCGTGAAGGAGGAGTTCCGCTTCCCCACCTACGTCTACCAGGTCAGCGGTGAATACGCGATGCTCAAGGCCGCCGCGCAGAACGGCTGGCTGGACCACGACAAGGTGATGATGGAATCGCTGCTGGCCTTCCGCCGCGCCGGCGCCGACGGCATCCTGACCTATTTCGCGCGCGACGCCGCGCGGCTGCTGACGGCCTGACCGGCTAACCGACAGAGCGCTTATGGAACTGCTCGGCTTCTCGGCCAGCCAGGTGCACCCGCTCGCCTCGCTCACCGAGGCGGGCAACTTCCTCAGCGGCAATGCCGCCGCGCTGTTCGTCTGGGCGGACTTTTCCACCGAGGAAGTCACCGCCGCGCCGGATGCCTGGCGCGAAAGCATGCGCCAGCTTGCCGGCGCGCCCATCCTGGACCTGCACCTGGTCGACGCCACCAATGCCGCGCATCCGTCGTACTTCGACACGACCAATGCGTACGACATGGTGATCTTCCGCAAGCTGACCTTCGAGACCAGCCGCGCCATCGCCGAGGCCGAGCCGCAGGATCCCGCGGCGGCCACGGCTGGCACGATGAAGGCGCCCGCAGCCGACGCCGCTGCCCGCCCGAAGCGCCATCCACCCGGCTTCCTGCCGGCGCTGGCCAAGATCGACACGCAGCCGGTCACGTTCTTCGTCTTCGATACCCTGCTGGTCACGGTGCGCTCCGGGCAGTCGCGCACGGTCGACCAGGTACGCCAGCGCCTGCTGGAACTGTGCCAGGCGCCGCGCCCGCAGGCCAGCCCCGCGCGCGGCAACGGCCAGCCGCTGCTGCACGGCGTGCGCCCGCCCAGCCGGCCCGAGGACCTGATGCTGCGCTTGCTCAATGCGATGGTCGACCGGTACCTGGAACTGCGCGCGCCACTGACCCGCCAGCTCGACCGCTGGCAGCGCGCGCTACTGAATTCGCGCCGCAACTTCTCAAGCTGGGAAGGCCTGCTGGATGCGCGCATCCAGCTGCGCAAGCTCGAACACCTGAGCGAAGAACAACGCGACGCGCTGCAGGAATTCCGCGACAGCCTGCTCGACAACCGCTACAGCAGTGACCAGCCCGGCGGCCCGGCCAATGCGCCGGGGCGCGACGAGGTGCTGCTGGTACGCATCAACGACGTGATGGAGCATATCCAGCGCGTGCTGGCGCACGCGCGCCGGCTGGAGGATTCGATCGAGTCGGCAGTGCAGATCCACTTCTCGGCGGTGGCGCACCGGACCAACCGCACCATGCGCACGCTGACGCTGATCACGGCACTGTTCATGCCGCTGACGCTGATCACCGGCGTCTTCGGCATGAACTTCGACCGCATGCCCTGGCTGCGCGAGCCGCACGGATTCTGGTGGTCGATCGGCCTGATGGGCGCCGTGGTGCTGGGGCTGGCCGCGCTGTGGGCGCTGGGGCGGCGGCTGGAACGGTAGCCGCGCCAAGTACGCCTCAGGTGCTGGTACGCGTGCCGAAGGCCCGCTCCAGGCTTTCCAGAAAGCGGTTGGCCGACTGGTAGCCGATCACGCGCACCGGGCGCTCGCGCCCGTCGGCCCCGAACAGGATGATGCCGGGCGGCCCGAACAGGCCGAAGCGCTTGAGCAGCGCCTTGTCGTCGGCATTGTTGGCGGTCACGTCCGCCTGCAGCAGCACGATCTCCGACAGCCGCGCGCGCACGCGCGGATCGACGAAGGTCATGTGTTCCATTTCCTTGCAGCTGACGCACCAGTCGGCGTAGAAATCCAGCAGCACCGGCTTGCCTGCGGCCGCGGCCTGCGCCACGCGGGCATCGAGCTCGGCCACGCTGCGCACGCGCTCGAAGCGCACCGCCTGCGCGCCAGGAGCGGCTTCTGCGCCACCGCGTGCCACGCTCAGGTGCGACAGCGGCTGCAGCGGATCGCGCCCGCCCGAGGCCACACCGATCAGCACGATGGCCGCCGCAATCGCAAACAGCACGCCCACGCCCTTGCCCACCCGCGCCAGGTTGCGCGGATCCGGGCCCAGGCCGTCAAAGGCGCCCAGGAACACCGCCGCCACCAGCAGCAGCGCCGCCAGTGCCAGCATCGAGGCCCAGGCCGGCAGCACCGGCCCCAGCATCCACAGCGCCACGCCCAGCAGCAGAAAGCCGAAAAAGCGCTTGGTGACCTCCATCCAGCGCCCGGCCCGTGGCAGCAGGTTGCCCGCGCCCACACCCACCAGCACCAGCGGCACACCCATGCCGATCGCCATCGCAAACAGCGCGGCGCCGCCGATCGCGGCATCGCGGGTCTGCGCGATATAGGCCAGCGCCCCGGCCAGCGGCGCGGTGACACAAGGCCCGACGATCAGCGCCGAGATCGCGCCCATCGCCGCCGCCCCCGCCACCTGGCCGCCCTGGCGGCGGTTTGACGATTCGGTCAGTCGGGTCTGCCAGCGCTGCGGCAGTTGCAGCTCGTACAGCCCGAACATCGACAGCGCCAGGGCCACCATCAGTGCCGCGAACAGGCCCAGCACCCACGGTGTCTGCAGCGCGGCCGACAGGCCCTCGCCCAGCAGCCCGGCAGCCACGCCGACCGCGGTGTACACCACCGCCATGCCCAGCACGTAGGCCAGCGACACCACCAGCGCACGGCCGCGCGTGACGTGCTCGCCCACCACGATCGAGGACAGGATCGGCACCATCGGCAGCACACAGGGGGTGAACGTCAGCAGCAGGCCCAGGCCGAAGAACAGCGCGGCGATCAGGGCCAGGTTGCGGCTCGCCAGCGCGCCGGCGATGCGGTCGCTGTCGTCGGCATGCAGCACCGCGGGGGCGGCTGGCGCCGGCGCGGGCATGGCCGCCGGCGCATCCGAGCGCCCGCGCTTGCCAAACAGGTCAGCCAGCCCGCTGCTTCCAACCTTGTACACGCTCTCCATCGGCGGATAGCACAGGCCCTTGTCGGCGCAGCCCTGCGAGGTGACCGTCAGCGACCACTTGCCGTCGGCCGGCGCCGCGTCAACCGGCACGCGGATGACCACGCTGTCGCGGTAGGTCTCCATCTCCTTGCCGAAGGTCTCGTCGAACTTGACCTTGCCGTGTGGATACGCCGGCGTGCCCAGCTTCACGTCGGCGGGCTGCGCGGCAAATGCGAAGCGCTCGCGGTACATGTAGTAGCCGGGAGCAACCTCGAAGCGTACCTCGACAGTCTTGTCGTCAAGCTGGCGCGCGGCAAAGCGGAAGGCCTGCTCCGGCGGCAGGAAATCGTCTTCGGTGGCGGCATGCGCGCCGCCCGCCAGGCACACCCAGGCCAATGCCGCCAGCAGCGCTGCGGCAATATGCCGCGCCCAGACCTGCCCGCGCGCGCGCTCCGGAAGTGCCAAACCGATGTTCATGTCGCTGTTTCCTGTCTGTCTTGAACCGGGGGTGCCGGCGTACCAGTTGCTGCGCTGCGTGCGCCGTTGACCCCTACTTGGCCGGCGCTGCGGTGGCCTCGGTCTCGCTGCGGACCCAGGCCAGGTACGGCGCGTAACCCGCCGTCACCGGCCAGGCAATGAGCTCCGGCACATCATAGGGGTGATGTTGCCGGATCACGGCCTCCAGCGCAGTGTAGCGCCCACGCGTGGTCTTGATCAGCAGCGGCCACTCCTGCGCGCGCTCCAGGTTGCCCTGCCACCAGTACTCGGACTCGACCGGCGCCAGGCGGTTCACGCAGGCGGCGGCCCGCGCCTGCAGCACTACCTGCGACAGGTGCGCCGCGGTCTCGGCGTCGGGGGTATTGGTGATCACGACGATCACCTCGGCCGGATCGCCCGGGGCGCCGGCGTCCGGCTGGCTGGCATGGCTTTGCATCGACATCTCCTTGCGGCAGGCACGTCGGTGGCCCAAAAACAAAAGAGCCAGGCAGATGCCTGGCTCGATTGTAAGCGGTGTGCCCGGACCCGTCGCCGCAGCGGCGGGCGGGAAACTACCTTATTCCGCGGCTTCTTCGGCCGGGGCTTCGGTGATTTCCGGACGATCCACCAGTTCGACCAGCGCCATCGGCGCATTGTCGCCCTGACGGAAACCGAACTTCAGGATGCGGGTGTAGCCGCCCGGACGGGTGGCGTAGCGCGGGCCCAGTTCGGTGAACAGCTTGGTGACCATGTCGCGGTCGCGCAGGCGGGCGAAAGCCAGGCGGCGGTTGGCCACGGTGTCCTTCTTGGCCAGCGTGATCAGCGGCTCGACAACCTTGCGCAGTTCCTTGGCCTTGGGCACGGTGGTCTTGATCAGCTCGTGCTGGAACAGCGAGTTGGACATGTTGCGCAGCATCGCGAGACGGTGCGACGAGGTGCGGTTCAGTTTCCGCAGACCATGACGGTGACGCATGATGATTCCTTTCAGTTAAGTGTTTGACCAGCTCTTCTATCGTCCGATGCGGCTGGACGCGGGCCGGTAGTCATACATGCCCCGGCGCACAGCCAGGGCGGTTACCGCAGCGCGGGACCGGTGTCCCGCGCCGCAATTACTTCTCCAGACCTGCGGGCGGCCAGTTCTCGAGCTTCATGCCGAGGGTCAGGCCACGCGAGGCAAGGACTTCCTTGATCTCGTTGAGCGACTTGCGGCCCAGGTTCGGGGTCTTGAGCAGTTCGTTCTCGGTACGCTGGATCAGGTCGCCGATGTAGTAGATGTTTTCGGCCTTCAGGCAGTTGGCCGAACGCACCGTCAGCTCCAGGTCGTCGACCGGGCGCAGCAGGATCGGATCGATCTGCGGCGTGCGGCTCGAAGCCGCTTCGGCTGCCGACTCGGTGCCTTCCAGCGCGGCGAACACGGACAGCTGGTCGACCAGGATGCGGGCCGACTGGCGGATCGCTTCCTCGGGCGAGATCACGCCGTCGGTTTCGATGTTCATCACCAGCTTGTCCAGGTCGGTACGCTGTTCCACGCGAGCGGATTCAACGGCGTACGACACGCGGCGCACCGGCGAGAACGAAGCGTCCAGCACGATGCGGCCGATGACCTTGCCCGACTCGTCGCCGAACTTGCGCACGTTGCCCGGCACATAGCCGCGGCCTTGCTCGACCTTGACCTGCATGTCCAGCTTGCCGCCGGCCGACAGATGGGCAATCACGTGGTTCGGGTTGATGATCTCGACGTCGTGCGGCAGCTCGATATCGGCAGCCGTGACCACGCCCTCGCCATCCTTGCGCAGCGACACCGTGACTTCGTCGCGGTTGTGCAGCTTGAACACCACGCCCTTCAGGTTGAGCAGCAGGTTGACCACGTCTTCCTGCACGCCGTCGATGGTGGAATACTCATGGACCACCCCAGCGATCGTGACTTCGGTCGGTGCATAGCCGACCATCGACGACAGCAGCACGCGACGCAGGGCGTTACCGAGCGTATGGCCGTAGCCGCGCTCGAACGGCTCCATCACGACTTTGGCGTGATGGTCGCCCAGAGGCTCGACGGCGATGATTTTTGGCTTGAGGAGTGCTGTTTGCATTAGGTTGTCCTTTTCAATACCCTCGGCTCGTTACACCGATAAGGCTGACGTTTGGAACCTGAAAATCCCATCGCGAGATGGGCGAAGCCCGACCGCGCATACAGCGCGTCGGGCTGAAAGAGAAGCTTTGCGGCGAACGCAAGCTCTGGGCCGTTCCGTTCGCGTGATTAACGCGAGTACAGTTCGACGATCAGGCTTTCGTTGATGTCACCCGAGATATCGGCGCGATCCGGCGCTTGCTTGAAGGTGCCTTCGAACTTCTTCGAATCCACGGCCACCCAGGTCGGGAAGCCCGACTGCTCGGCCAGCGACAGCGCTTCAGCGATACGGACTTGCTTCTTCGACTGCTCGCGGATGGTGACGATGTCGCCAGCCTTGATCTGGGCCGACGGCACGTTCAGGGTCTGACCGTTCACCAGGATCGCCTTGTGCGACACCAGCTGGCGCGCTTCGGCGCGGGTCGAACCAAAGCCCATGCGGTACACGACGTTGTCCAGGCGCGATTCCAGCAGTTGCAGCAGGTTTTCGCCGGTATTGCCCTTGAGGCGGTCGGCTTCGGCGAAGTAGCGGCGGAACTGGCGCTCGAGCACACCGTAGATGCGCTTGACCTTCTGCTTTTCACGCAGCTGGTTGCCGTAGTCGGAGGTGCGGGCACCCGAGGTGCGGCCATGCTGGCCAGGCTTGCTGTCCAGCTTGCACTTGTCGGCCAGCGAGCGGCGGGCGCTCTTCAGGAACAGGTCGGTGCCTTCACGGCGGGAAAGTTTGGCCTTCGGGCCGGTATAACGTGCCACGTTGTCTTCCTTTAATCGATCGCGACGCCTTCAAGACGCGCCGCGAGTCCGTCAACGCAGTACTTCCGCAGTGCATGGCTGCACCCGGGAGACCGTGACGGACGGTGGGCTTATTAAGCGCGCCCCGTTGCCGGGTACGACGCTGCAAGCATTTTCAGTGCGCCGGCATGGGAATGTGCCGTAACGGCATGGGAATGTGCCGTAAGAGACATTGCCTCGACGCAAAACGAAAACCTGCCGCATTAAAATGCAGCAGGTCAGCGCGCGATACTACCATATCCGAAACCGGCAGGTAAACCCGCCGGACCCGGACACACCAACGCTCAGATGCGGCGGCGCTTCGGCGGACGGCAGCCGTTGTGCGGAATCGGCGTGACGTCTTCGATGATCGCGATCTTGATGCCCAGCGCGTTCAGCGCGCGGACAGCCGATTCACGACCCGGGCCGGGGCCCTTGATGCGCACTTCCAGGTTCTTGATGCCCTGGTCTTGCGCCACGCGGCCGGCGTTCTCGGCAGCAACCTGGGCAGCGAACGGGGTCGACTTGCGCGAACCCTTGAAGCCCTGGCCACCGGCGGTCGCCCACGACAGGGCGTTGCCCTGGCGGTCGGTGATCGTGATGATGGTGTTGTTGAACGAAGCGTGGACGTGCGCAATGCCGTCGGCAACGTTCTTCTTGACCTTTTTACGCGCGCGTGCGGCGTTATTCGGACCTTTTGCCATTAGTTTCTTCCTCTGCCTTCGGCTTTACTTCTTCAGAGCCACGCCGGCCTTGCGCGGACCCTTGCGGGTACGGGCATTGGTGCGCGTACGCTGGCCGCGCATCGGCAGGCCCTTGCGGTGACGCATGCCACGATAGCAACCAAGGTCCATCAGACGCTTGATGTTCATCGTGGTTTCACGACGCAGGTCACCCTCGACCGTGACCTTGCCCACTTCGTCGCGAAGCTTTTCCAGGTCGGCGTCGGTCAGATCCTTGACCTTCTTGTCAAACGGTACACCGGTGGCCTCGCAAATCTTGCGAGCGCGCGAGCGGCCGACACCATAAATGGCCGTCAGACCGATTTCGGTATGCTTGTGGTTCGGGATGTTAACCCCTGCGATACGTGCCATTCGTCAATCCTCTTTCCGATTAGCCTTGGCGTTGCTTGTGGCGGGGATCCGACGAGCAGATCACGCGCACGACACCGTTGCGCTTGATGATTTTGCAGTTGCGGCAAATGCGCTTAACAGAAGCCAGCACTTTCATAATTTTCCTCTTCCTTCAATTCCTGTTCGCTCACTTCGTCCGGAAGACGATTCGTGCGCGCGACAGATCATATGGGGTCAGCTCGACCGTCACCTTGTCACCCGGAAGAATCCGGATGTAGTTCATTCGCATCTTGCCGGAGATATGGCCCAGTACTACATGGCCATTTTCCAGCTTGACCCGGAACGTCGCATTGGGCAGGTTTTCCAGGACCTCCCCGTGCATCTGGATGACGTCGTCTTTTGCCATACCTAGCCTGTACCGATCCGAAGTCAGCGCAAGGTCAGATTGCCCTTGAAATTCGCCTTCTTCAGCAGCGACTCATATTGCTGCGACATCACGTAAGACTGAACCTGAGCCATGAAGTCCATCGTGACGACCACGATGATCAGCAGCGAGGTTCCGCCAAAGTAGAACGGAACGTTCCACCGCAGCACCAGGAATTCCGGCAACAGGCAGACCAGTGTGATATAGACCGCACCAGCCAGCGTCAGGCGCACCAGAATCTTGTCGATATAGCGCGTCGTCTGCTCGCCCGGACGAATGCCCGGAATGAAGGCACCGCTTTTCTTCAGGTTGTCTGCCACTTCACGGCTGTTGTACACCAGGGCCGTATAGAAGAAGCAGAAAAATACAATCGCAGCAGCGTACAGCAGGATGTAGACCGGCTGGCCTGGCGACAGCGTGGCAGCCAGGTCCTTGACGAACCGGCCCACTGCCCCGGTCGACTGGGACGTGAACCAGCCAGCGATCGTCGCCGGGAACAGGATGATCGACGATGCAAAGATCGGCGGAATCACCCCTGCCATGTTCAGCTTCAGCGGCAGGTGCGACGACTGGCCGCCGTACACCTTGTTGCCGACCTGACGCTTGGCATAGTTCACCAGGATCTTGCGTTGGCCCCGCTCGACGAACACCACGGCGAAGGTCACACCGATCACGATCGCCACGATGAAGATCGCCGCGATGATGCTCATGGAACCCGTGCGGACCAGTTCAAACAGCCCGCCGATCGCGTTGGGCAGGCCCGCCGCGATACCGCCGAAGATGATGATCGAGATGCCGTTGCCCAGACCACGCTCGGTGATCTGCTCACCCAGCCACATCAGGAACATCGTGCCGGTCACCAGCGTAATCACTGCCGTGGCCCGGAACATCAGGCCCGGATCCAGCACCAGCCCAGGCTGCGACTCCAGCGCCACCGCAATCGACAGCGCCTGGAACGTGGCCAGGACCACGGTGCCGTAGCGCGTGTACTGCGTGATCTTGCGCTGCCCTGCCTGCCCTTCCTTCTTCAGCGCTTCCAGCTGCGGCAGCACGATCGTCAGCAACTGCATGATGATCGACGCCGAGATGTACGGCATGATGCCGAGCGCGAACACGGTAAAGCGCGACAGCGCCCCGCCCGAGAACAGGTTGAACATCCCGAGGATGCCACCCGACTGACTCTGGAAAAGCTTCGCAAGCTGCTCCGGATCGATACCGGGCACCGGAATATGAGCGCCGATGCGGTACACGATCAGGGCCAGCACCAGGAACATCAGCCGGCGCTTGAGGTCGCCGTACTTCGCCGTGTTCCTGGCTTGCGCGCTTGCATTGGGTTTCGCCGTGGCCAAACGATGCTCCGACTATGACTGCCTATGCTGCGATGAATGCCGTATCAGGCTGCGATCTGGCCGCCGGCGGCTTCGATCGCGGCCTTGGCGCCAGCGGTGGCGCCCAGACCCTTGATCGTCACCTTGCGGGTCAGCTCGCCGGCCTTGATGACCTTGGCGCTCTTGACCAGGTCGCCGACCAGGCCAGCCTGCTTCAGGACCAGCAGGTCGACTTCGGCCGCTTCCAGGCGCTCGATGTCACGCAGCGTGACTTCGGCGGTGAACGCCTTGGTCAGCGAGGTGAAGCCGCGCTTGGGCAGGCGACGATACAGCGGCATCTGGCCGCCTTCGAAGCCCACCTTGTGGAAGCCGCCCGAACGCGACTTCTGACCCTTGTGACCGCGACCGGCGGTCTTGCCCAGGCCGGAGCCGATACCACGGCCGACGCGACGCTTAGCGTGCTTCGAACCGTCAGCCGGTTTCAGGTTGTTCAGTTGCATCTTGCTCTCCAAGTCCCGATCAGGCCAGAACCTTGACCAGGTACGAGACCTTGTTGATCATGCCGCGCACGGCGGGCGTGTCCTGCAGCTCCGACACCGAGTTGATGCGGCGCAGGCCCAGGCCACGAACGGTGGCGCGATGATCCTCGCGCGTGCCGATCAGGCTGCGCACGAGTTGCACTTTTACGGTTTTCTGCGACATTGCGTTCACCTTAACCCAGGATGTCTTCGACCGACTTGCCACGCTTGGCGGCGATTTCGCCCGGCGTGCTCATCTTCTGAAGGCCGTCCAGCGTGGCGCGAACCATGTTGTACGGGTTGGTGGAGCCGTGCGACTTGGTCACCACGTTGGTGACGCCCATCACTTCGAAGATCGCGCGCATCGGGCCGCCGGCGATCACGCCGGTACCTTCCTTGGCGGGCATCATCAGCACCTTGGCGGCGCCGTGCTTGCCAACGACTTCGTGTTGCAGCGTGCCGTTCTTCAGCGAGACCTTGACCATCTTGCGACGGGCTTCGTCCATTGCCTTCTGAACTGCCACCGGCACTTCCTTGGCCTTGCCCTTGCCCATGCCGATGCGGCCATCGCCGTCACCAACCACGGTCAGCGCAGCGAAACCGAGAATCCGGCCGCCCTTCACCACCTTGGTGACGCGGTTGACCGAGATCATCTTCTCGCGGAGGCCGTCGTCGCGTTCGTCCTGCTGGACTTTTGCTTGCATCTTTGCCATGACGTATCTCTCTTTGTGCGCTTAGAACTTGAGGCCGGCTTCGCGGGCAGCGTCAGCCAGTGCCTTCACGCGACCGTGGAAGCGGAAGCCGGCGCGATCGAACGCGACGGTTTCCACGCCGGCAGCCTTCGCCTTTTCGGCGATGCGCTTGCCGACCGCGGTCGCGGCAGCGGTGGTAGCACCATTGCCGGTCAGTTCCTTGCGGACGTCTGCCTCTGCGGTCGAAGCCGAAGCCAGCACCTTGGTGCCGCACTCCGAGAAGACCTGGGCGTAAATATGCGAATTCGTACGGAACACGGTCAGACGATTGACTTTCATCTCCGCGATCTTGGCGCGGGTCTGACGTGCACGGCGCAAACGAGCGTCTTTCTTGTTCATCATTGCACCCCTTACTTCTTCTTGGTTTCCTTCAGGATGACGCGCTCGTCGCTGTAACGCACACCCTTGCCCTTGTAGGGCTCAGGCGGGCGGTACGCGCGGACTTCCGCGGCAACCTGACCGACTTTCTGCTTGTCCGCACCCTTGATGATGATCTCGGTCTGCGTCGGCGTTGTCGCCGTCACGCCTTCCGGCATCTCATGGATCACGTCGTGCGAGAAACCAAGCTGGAGCTTCAGCGCAGCGCCTTGCAGCTGGGCACGATAGCCCACGCCGACGAGGTTCAGCTTGCGCTCGAAACCGGTGGTTACGCCCTTGACCATATTGGCCACCAGAGCACGCATCGTGCCCTGCAGAGCGTTTGCTTCACGCGATTCGTCAGCCGGAGCGAAGGTCAGCGTGTCGTTTTCGACATTGACCTTGACCAGGCTGTGAATCGGCTGCGACAGCGTGCCGAGCGGGCCCTTCACGGAGAGCACGCCAGCCGCCACGTTCACTTCCGCGCCCTTGGGGAGCGCGATGGGAGCCTTACCTACACGGGACATGGTTCTCTCCTTAAGCGACGTAGCAGAGAACTTCGCCGCCCACGCCAGTCGCGCGAGCCTTGCGGTCGGTCATCAGACCCTGCGGGGTCGAAATGATCGCCACACCCAGGCCGTTCATCACTTGGGGGATGTCGCTGCGGCCCTTGTACACGCGCAGGCCGGGCTTCGAGACGCGCTCAATGCGCTCGATGACCGGACGGCCGGCGTAGTACTTGAGACCGATGCTCAGTTGTGCCTTGCCGCCATCTTCCTGGACGGCGTAGTCGTCGATGTAGCCTTCGTCCTTCAGGACCTTGGCGATTGCCACTTTCAGCTTCGACGACGGCATGACAACCGACGCTTTCTGCACGCCCTGGGCGTTGCGGATGCGCGTCAGCATATCGGCGATAGGATCGCTCATGCTCATACTGTTTCTCCTGTAGCCTGTGCGTAATTACCAGCTGGCTTTCGTCAGACCCGGGATTTCGCCCTTGAAGGCGATTTCGCGGATCTTGTTACGCGCCAGGCCAAACTTGCGGAAGGTACCGCGGGGACGACCGGTGATCGCGCAGCGGTTACGCTGGCGAGTCGGGTTCGCGTTGCGCGGGAGCTGTTGCAGCTCGAGACGCGCGCTGTAACGCTCTTCTTCCGACTTCTCTTGGTCGTCAATAATGGCCTTGAGGTTGGCGCGCTTGGCGGCATACTTCGCCACCAGCTTGGCGCGCTTCTTCTCACGTTCAATCAGAGCCAGTTTAGCCACGGTTACCCCTTAATTGCGGAACGGGAACTTGAACGCACCGAGGAGTGCCTTGGCTTCCTCGTCGTTCTTTGCCGTCGTCGTGATGCTGATGTTCAGACCACGCAGTGCGTCGATCTTGTCGTACTCGATTTCGGGGAAAATGATCTGCTCTTTCACACCGATGTTGTAGTTGCCACGACCGTCGAACGACCGGCCCGACACACCACGGAAGTCACGCACGCGCGGCAGGGCCACGGTAACGAAACGATCGAGGAATTCGAACATGCGCTCGCCGCGCAGGGTCACCATCGCACCGATGGGGTAGCCCTGACGGATCTTGAAGCCGGCGATGGCCTTCTTGGCCTTCGTCACGACCGGCTTCTGACCGGCGATCTTGGTCAGGTCGCCCACGGCGTTCTCAATGATCTTCTTGTCATTGATGGCTTCGCCAAGACCCATGTTCAGGGTGATCTTGGTGATGCGCGGCACTTCCATGACCGACTTGTAGCCGAACTGTTCGATCAGCTTCGGCACAACCTGTTCTTTGTAAAACTCTTGCAGACGTGCTGCCATGCTCAACTCCTATACGTGCCCAGAATCAAGCTGCCACGACGGCGCCGGTGGTCTTCAGCACGCGCACGCGCTTGCCGTCTTCCACCTTGATGCCGACGCGCGACGGCTTGCCATTGGCATCCACGAGCGCAACGTTGGAAATATGCAGCGGCATGACCTTGTCGACCACACCACCGGTAGTGCCCAGCATCGGGTTCGGGCGGGCATGCTTCTTGGCGATGTTCACGCCTTGCACCGCAACCTTGTCACCCAGGACGGCCTGCACGGTACCGCGCTTGCCCTTGTCCTTGCCGGTCAGCACAATGACTTCGTCGCCTTTGCGAATCTTGTTCATGGCGGCTCCTTACAGCACTTCCGGAGCGAGCGACACGATCTTCATGAAGCGCTCGGTACGGAGTTCACGAGTCACCGGCCCGAAGATACGGGTGCCGATCGGCTCGAGCTTGTTGTTCAGCAGGACGGCGGCGTTGCCGTCGAACTTGATCAGCGAACCGTCAGCGCGGCGCACGCCCTTGGCGGTACGCACGACGACGGCGTTGTAGATGTCGCCCTTCTTCACGCGACCGCGCGGCGCTGCGTCCTTGACGGTCACCTTGATGATGTCGCCAACGCTTGCGTAGCGGCGCTTGGAGCCACCCAGCACCTTGATGCACAGCACTTCGCGCGCACCAGTGTTATCGGCCACTTCGAGCCGGCTTTCTGTCTGAATCATGGTGTTTGTCTTCCCAACTTAATCCGTCAGGTGCAAAAAGCGCCCATCGGTCAGTCTTGGTCCCGTCGGCTCCGGCATTGCGCCAGCTCCGTATGGGTTGATCAACTTTGAAGTCGGTAGGAACCAGGCGATCTCAACAACTTGCTGAGGCCGCTTGGCCCTGGCTCGCTTCACAGGCCCGCCCGGGTGGTACTGCAAAGGCGAACGCAACAAAGCGGAAGTCCAGGATTATAGCTACATAATCCTGGACTTGCAAGTCAAGCTAAGAACGTGTTGTTCTTAGATGACGCGTGCAGCCTCTACCAGCCGGGAAACCACCCAGGACTTGGTCCGCGACAGCGGACGGCCTTCCTGGATCTCGACCTTGTCGCCTTCCTTGTACTGGTTGGCTTCGTCGTGTGCGTGGTACTTCTTCGAACGCAGCACGTACTTGCCGTACAAAGGATGCTTGACGCGGTTTTCCACCAAGACCGTAACGGTCTTGTCCATCTTGTCGCTCACGACACGGCCGACCAGGGTACGGCGAAGCGACTTTTCCGTTTGTGCAGCTTCAGTCATTTCGCGTTTGCCTTTTCCGTCAGCATGGTTTGCACACGCGCGATGTCCTTGCGGACCTTCTTCAGCTGGCTGGTGTTCTGCAGCTGTTGGGTCGCCTTTTGCATGCGCAGGCTAAATTGGGCCTTCAGCAGCTCGGAGAGCTCCTGGTTCAGCCCGGCGGCGTCCTTGCCGCGAAGTTCGGATGCTTTCATCCCTGCTCTCCTTACGTCCCGACCTGGCGCACCACGAAATTGGTCGCGATCGGCAGCTTGGCAGCGGCGAGGCGGAACGCCTCCCGTGCCAGCTCTTCGGTCACGCCATCCATTTCGTACAGCATCTTGCCCGGCTGGATTTCAGCCACGTAGTATTCCGGATTGCCCTTGCCGTTACCCATACGGACTTCGGCGGGCTTCTTCGAGATCGGCTTGTCCGGGAAAATCCGGATCCAGATGCGGCCGCCACGCTTGATGTGGCGGGTCATCGCACGACGTGCCGACTCGATCTGACGAGCGGTCAGGCGGCCACGGCCCATGGCCTTCAGGCCGAATTCGCCGAAAGACACGGCGTTACCACGGGTAGCCTTACCCGTGTTGCGGCCCTTCTGCTCCTTGCGGTATTTTCTGCGCTTAGGTTGCAGCATCGTTATTCTCCACTCTTCGCATCGCCAGGCGCACCGCGGCGACCGGCACCTGCACCGGCGCCACCGCGACGGTTGCCACCCGGGCGGCCTTCGCCTTCACGGCGGCGGCCTTCCGGACGACCCGGGCGACGACGACGGTCGTCCTGCGGCTCTTCCACCACCGGCGCGTCGTTGCGGCCGAGGTGATCACCCTTGTAGACCCACACCTTGACACCGATGATGCCGTAGGTGGTTTCTGCTTCGGAGAAGCCGTAGTCGATGTCGGCGCGCAGGGTGTGCAGGGGCACACGGCCTTCGCGGTACCACTCGGTACGTGCGATTTCGATACCGTTCAGACGGCCGGCGCTCATGATCTTGATACCCTGGGCGCCCAGGCGCATCGCGTTCTGCATGGCGCGCTTCATGGCGCGGCGGAACATGATGCGGCGCTCGAGCTGCTGGGTGATCGAATCGGCGATCAGCTGAGCATCGGTTTCCGGCTTGCGGATTTCCTCGATGTTCACGTGCACGGGCACGCCCATGCGACGCTGCAGTTCAGCCTTGAGCAGTTCGATGTCCTCACCCTTCTTGCCGATCACCACGCCCGGACGCGAGCTGTAAATGGTGATGCGTGCATTGCGGGCGGGGCGCTCGATCACGACGCGGCCAACCGATGCGTTCTTCAGCTTCTTCTTCAGGAAGTCTCGAACTTCGATGTCTTCCTTCAGCATGCCGGCGAACTTCGTGTTGCTGGCGTACCAGCGCGAAGCCCAGTTACGGCTGACAGCCAGGCGGAAGCCAGTCGGATGAATCTTCTGTCCCATCGTGACTCCTTAGTTGCCGAGCGTCACAGTGATGTGACAGGTTTGTTTCTCGATGCGGTTGCCGCGACCCTTTGCCCGTGCGGTGAAGCGCTTGAGCGAGGTTGCCTTGTCGACGAAGATCGATTTGACCTTCAGTTCGTCGATGTCGGCGCCTTCGTTGTGCTCAGCGTTGGCGATGGCCGATTCGACCACCTTCTTCACGATCCCGGCAGCCTTTTTCGGGCTGAACTGCAGGACATTGAGCGCGCGCTCGATCGGCAGACCACGGATCTGGTCAGCGACCAGGCGCGTCTTCTGGGCGGAGATGCGGGCACCGCGATGAATCGCTTTCACTTCCATGATGGCACCTTACCTCTTCGCTTTCTTGTCAGCCGCGTGGCCCTTGAACGTGCGGGTAATCGCAAATTCACCGAGCTTGTGGCCAACCATGTTTTCCGTAACGTACACCGGCACGTGTTGACGGCCGTTGTGCACGGCGATCGTCAGGCCAATGAACTCCGGCAGAATGGTCGAGCGACGCGACCAAGTCTTGATGGGCTTCTTGTCCTTGCCGCTCGAGGCGACTTCCACCTTCTTCAGCAGGTGGGCGTCGCAGAACGGACCCTTTTTAGCGGAACGAGTCATATCTTTAGCTCCTACCTACCGATTAACGCTTGTGGCGCTTCTGGACGATCATGCTGTCCGTGCGCTTGTTGCTGCGGGTACGGTAACCCTTGGCCGGGGTACCCCACGGCGAAACCGGATCGCGACCAGCGGCGGTCTTGCCTTCACCACCACCGTGCGGGTGATCCACCGGGTTCATCACGACACCACGCACCGTCGGGCGGATACCGCGCCAGCGGGTTGCACCGGCCTTGCCGATGACGCGCAGGCTGTGCTCTTCGTTGCCCACTTCACCGATGGTGGCGCGGCACTCGATGTGCACGCGGCGCACTTCACCGGAGCGCAGGCGAACCTGGGCGTACAGGCCTTCACGAGCCAGCAGCACGGCGGAACCGCCGGCGGCACGTGCGATCTGCGAACCCTTGCCCGGCAGCATTTCCACGTTGTTGATCGTGGTACCGACCGGAATGTTGCGGATCGGCAGGTTGTTACCGGCCTTGATCGGCGCTTCCGAGCCGTTCAGCAGCGGCTGGCCGGCAACCATGCCCTTGGTGGCAATGATGTAGCGGCGCTCGCCGTCGGCGAACAGCACCAGCGCGATATTGGCGCTGCGGTTCGGATCGTATTCCAGGCGCTCGACGCGGGCGGGGATGCCGTCCTTGTCGTTGCGCTTGAAGTCGATCACGCGGTAGTGGTGCTTATGACCACCGCCCTTGTGGCGGGTGGTGATATGACCATTGTTGTTACGGCCCGACTTCTGGAATTGCTTTTCCAGCAGCGGAGCGTGCGGGGCGCCCTTGTGAAGGTCCTTGTTGACCACCTTCACCATCGAGCGACGACCCGGGGAAGTCGGCTTGGTCTTGACGAGTGCCATGATTACTTGGCCTCCGCTTCAAAATTGATTTCCTGACCCGGCTTCAGCGAAACGTAGGCCTTCTTCACGTGGTTGCGACGCCCCATGAAACGGCCAAAGCGCTTCTGCTTGCCCTTCTGGTTCAGGATCTGAACGGACTGCACCTCGACCTTGAACAGCAGTTCGACGGCGGCCTTCACTTCTGCCTTGTTGGCATCGCGGGCCACTTCGAACACAACTTGTTCATTCTTGTCGGCGACCAGGGTTGCCTTTTCGGAAACCACCGGCGCGAGCAGCACCTGCATCAAACGATGATCGTTCTTGGCTACTTGCGTCATTTCAGCAACTCCTCGATCTGCGCGACGGCTGCCTTGGTCACCAGCACCTTCTTGTAGTGCACGAGCGACAGCGGGTCAGCCTGGCGCGGCTCGACAACTGCCACGTGCGGCAGGTTGCGCGAAGCCAGGTAGAGGTTTTCGTCGAGGCTGTCGGTGATGATCAGCACCGAGTCCAGGCCCATGGCCTTGAACTTGTCGGCCAAGAGCTTGGTCTTGGGCGCGTCGACAGTGAAACCGTCCACCACGTTGATACGGCCTTCACGTGCGAGCTGCGAGTAAATCGAGCGCATGCCGGCACGGAACATCTTCTTGTTGACCTTCTGGGTGAAGTTCTCTTCCGGCGAATTCGGGAAGATACGGCCGCCCCCGCGCCACAGCGGCGAGGAAGACATACCGGCACGAGCACGGCCCGTACCCTTCTGGCGCCACGGCTTCTTGGTCGTGTGCTTGACCTCTTCACGATCCTTCTGCTTACGGTTGCCGCTGCGAGCGTTGGCCTGGTAAGCGACGACGATCTGGTGAACGAGGGCTTCGTTGTAGTCACGGCCGAACACTTCGGGCGAAGCGTCAACGCCCGCGCCGATCTGGCCATTGTCCTGGAGGAGCTTGAGTTCCATTACATGCGCTCCTTAAGCTTTGGCTTTGGCCTTGACGGCCGGGGTAACGATGACCTTGCCGTTCTTGGAGCCGGGAATGGCGCCCTTGACCAGCAGCAGCTTGCGCTCTGCGTCGATCTTGGCGATTTCCAGGTTCTGCACGGTGCGGGTGACATCGCCCAGGTGACCGGTCATGCGCTTGCCCGGGAACACACGGCCCGGATCCTGCGCCATACCGATCGAGCCCGGCACGTTGTGCGAGCGCGAGTTACCGTGCGTGGCACGGCCGGAGGCGAAGTGGTAGCGCTTGATGGTACCGGCGTAGCCCTTACCGATGGTCACGCCCTGCACGTCGATCTTCTGACCGACTTCGAACAGGTCGACCGACAGCGAACCGCCAGCTTGCAGTTCGGCAGCCTTGGCTGCATCGATACGGAATTCGCGGATGATTTCGCCGGCTTCCACGCCGGCTTTGGCGAGGTGACCCGCCAGCGGCTTGGTAACGCGGCTTGCGCGTCGTGCGCCGAAGGTGACTTGAACCGCGGTATAACCGTCGGTCTCGTCCGTCTTGATTTGCGTCACGCGGTTGTCGCCGACCTCGACCACGGTAACGGGAATCGCTTCACCGTCGTCCGTGAAAATACGGGTCATGCCAACCTTGCGACCTACAAGGCCAAGGCTCATGGTTTGCTCCATTCCCAGCTGCGATTGGCCGGGGCTGATTGATACACGAAAACTGTGTTTGCTGTGGACCTGCGCTAAAGAAGACTGCGCGCGGCCAAAATGGCCAGCCCACTACCCGAGGAAACGGGTAGCCTTACACTATATCGCAGCGGTTTGGAAAGGGCAATATGAATTGCGGTTTCGCCTGCAGTGTTGTAGGCAGGCATGCCGCAGTAGTGGCGCTTGCGTGGCTTGGCGTGTGGTGTGGAGGCGACGGCGCTGAGCAAACGCGGCGCTTAGCGCATATAGGTCCGGCGCCAGATCCATCGCCATGCTGCGCGTCATCTGCGCGATGGCGGGCGGCTTTCGACACCGGATAGAGTCAGCGCCCGGTCTGCGCCACGTTGGCACAGATACCGGTGAAATTGACGATTGCGCGTGACAATGACGACCTTGCCCTGCAGTCCTTTCATGCTTGTCTCGTGTGCCGGCAGTAGCCGGCGGTAGTTGCGGGCGGGCCTCTGCGGGCCCGTTCCGGATCGATGCCGCAGCGCAGCCTACTTGCCTTCGCTCTCCTGCCAGCGCGCCATCAGCGTGTTCGCCGGCAGCGTCTCGTCCAGCAGCTTGCGCGCAGTCTCAACGCCCGCCACCGGCAAACCCGCCGGGTCCAGCTTGCCGATCTGCACCAGCACGCTCGCCTGGTCCCAGTAGATATGCTCGTGGTACAGCTTGTCGCCGCGGAACTTGACGATGGCAATCAGCGGGATCTCCACGCGCTTGCCGGTGGGCGGCACGCCGGGCAGCATCCAGTCGATCTCGCACGTATGCGTGAAGCAGAACAGCATCTCGTCGACGATCTGCGTGGCCCCGACCGTGCGCGACAGCGGGATCAGCGTGGTGTCGGGCGGGTTGCTGTGCACGAAGTGGTGCTGGTAGAAGCGCCGCAGCTGCGCGTAGCCGACGCCGCCGGTCATGGTCGGGATATGGTTCACATAGGGCTGCGGCACCATCGTCGCCATGGTGGCATCGACATCGCGCGTGGCGAATTCATACTCGCAGTGCTTGTCCCACAGCGCCGAGAAGTCATAGTGCGGCCCCATCTCGCCGCGCAGCGCCGCGATCGAGCGCTGGTGCGCCATCAGCGCCGAGGGCTTGTCGAAGTGCTCGCCGCCTACCCGCGCAAAGGCATGGTCGACGCCCGGGTAGACGTACACCTCGATGTTGTCCCGGCCTGCCAGCGCCTCGCGGATCGCGGCTTGTGCCTGCGGCTGGCAGAAGCCGTCCTTCTCCGCGATATGCAGCACCAGGCGGCCACGCACGTTGGCGGCCTCGGCGAGGGCGTGCTCGATGCCCACGCCGTAGTACGCCACCGCACAGGCCACGTCGGGCAGCCGGCAGGCCGCCAGGTAGGCCAGCTTGCCGCCCAGGCAGAAGCCCAGCACGCTGGTCTGGCCGACGCATTCCGGCCGCGCCCGCAGGGCATCCAGCGCGGCGCCCACATCCTGCACGCCCTTGGCTTCATCGAACTGCTGATACAGGCCCAGTGCCCGCTGGAAGTCCTCGCCGCGGTCGGTCAGCTCGATGCCGGGCGCGATGCGCCAGAACAGGTCGGGCACCAGCACCGTATAGCCTTCCTCGACATAGTAGTCGGCCACCTGGCGCATGGTCGCGTTGACGCCGAAGATCTCCTGGCACAGCACAATGCCCGGGCCCTTGCCCGCCGCCGGGGTGGCGAGATAGCCGCTGAAACTACCTTCGGGAATCTGGATCTGGATAGTCTGGCCCATGGCCTGCGCTCCTTGTCGTTCTCTGTTTGCTGACAGTTGGGTGTCGGATGGGGCTGCCGTGCTGGATTCCATGTTGGTGGCTCCGCACCGCAGCAAACTAGCCGCTGGCTGCAGCGGCTATCCGATTAGTGCAGGAAAGTGTGGGTTCGGTCAATGCAAGGCGGCGCGGCCGGGGCTAGGCTCCGAAGCCATTCGGCACGCCAGAAAACAAAAACGGCGAACCGAAGTTCGCCGTTTTGCTGCAGCAGACCGCGGATGCGGCCCGAAGCATGATTACACCTTGATCTCGACGTCCACGCCTGCCGGCAGGTCGAGCTTCATCAGCGCGTCAACCGTCTTGTCGGTCGGGTCGACGATGTCCATCAGGCGCTGGTGCGTGCGGATCTCGAACTGATCGCGGCTGGTCTTGTTGACGTGCGGCGAACGCAGGATGTCGAAGCGCTGGATGCGGGTCGGCAGGGGCACCGGGCCCTTGACGATTGCGCCGGTACGCTTGGCGGTATCCACGATTTCGGCGGCCGACTGGTCGATCAGGCGGTAGTCGAAAGCCTTCAGGCGGATACGGATCTTCTGGTTCTGCATGATATTTCCTTAAAAGAGCGATTGGGCAACGTGCCCGTTGAATGGGGACATGCCCGACAGGCATGTCCCAGGAAGTGCTTAGTCGAGGATCTTTGCCACGACGCCGGCGCCGACGGTACGGCCGCCTTCACGGATAGCGAAGCGCAGGCCTTCTTCCATGGCGATCGGGGCGATCAGCTTGACGGTGATCGACACGTTGTCACCCGGCATCACCATTTCCTTGTCCGCCGGCAGCTCGATCGAGCCGGTCACGTCGGTGGTACGGAAGTAGAACTGCGGGCGGTAGTTGTTGAAGAACGGGGTGTGACGGCCGCCTTCGTCCTTCGACAGGATGTACACCTCGCCGGTGAAGTGGGTGTGCGGCTTGATCGAACCCGGCTTGCACAGCACCTGGCCGCGCTCGACGTCTTCACGCTTGGTGCCGCGCAGCAGCAGACCGACGTTGTCGCCAGCCTGACCCTGGTCCAGCAGCTTGCGGAACATTTCCACGCCGGTGCAGGTGGTCTTGACCGTCGGCTTGATACCGACGATTTCGATTTCTTCGCCGACCTTGACCACGCCACGCTCGATACGGCCGGTCACCACTGTGCCGCGACCCGAGATCGAGAACACGTCTTCCACCGGCATCAGGAAGGTACCGTCAACGGCACGCTCCGGCGTCGGGATGTAGGTGTCCAGCGCGTCGGCCAGGTTCATGATGGCCACTTCGCCCAGCTCGCCCTTGTCGCCTTCCAGCGCCAGCTTGGCCGAACCCTTGATGATCGGGGTGTCGTCGCCGGGGAACTCGTACTTGCTCAGCAGCTCGCGAACTTCCATCTCGACCAGCTCGAGCAGTTCAGCGTCGTCCACCAT
>NZ_KB903163.1:0-41794 GCF_000379565.1 Cupriavidus sp. UYPR2.512
GGCGTGTCGGTGCTGGGCACCGTGCTGCCGGAGAAGGAAGACCACAACACCCCGGGCGCGCGCGACATCGCCGACCGCCTGATGGCCAGCCTGGGCTCGATGCTGCTGTACTGGTACCACTACAGCCACAATGGCCGCCGCATCGAAGTCGAAACCGATGATGAGTCCATCGGTGGCCACTTCCTGCACCTGCTGCACGGCGAGAAGCCGTCGGCGCTGTGGGAGCGCGCCATGAACACCTCGCTCAACCTGTACGCCGAGCACGAGTTCAACGCCTCGACCTTCACCGCCCGCGTGATCGCCGGCACGGGCTCGGACATGTACTCGTCGATCGCGGGCGCCATCGGCGCGCTGCGCGGCCCCAAGCACGGCGGCGCCAACGAAGTCGCGTTCGAGATCCAGAAGCGCTACGACAACCCCGATGAGGCCCAGGCCGATATCACCCGGCGCGTCGAGAACAAGGAAGTCGTGATCGGCTTCGGCCACCCGGTGTACACCATCAGCGACCCGCGCAACCAGGTGATCAAGGAAGTGGCGAAGAAGCTGTCGAAGGAGGCCGGCTCGATGAAGATGTTCGACATTGCCGAGCGCCTGGAAACGGTGATGGGGGACATCAAGAAGATGTTCCCGAACCTGGACTGGTTCAGCGCGGTGAGCTATCACATGATGGGCGTGCCGACCGCGATGTTCACGCCGCTGTTCGTGATCGCGCGTACGTCCGGCTGGGCCGCGCACATTATCGAGCAGCGCATCGACAACAAGATCATCCGCCCGAGTGCCAACTACACCGGCCCGGAGAACCTGAAGTTCGTGCCGATCAAGGATCGCAAGTAAGACCGGCTGCCGGTTTGCTCCGCGTCGGGTTGCATTGATCCGGGCCTGCGGGCAAGGGGGTAGTTGGTCGCCGACACGGGGCCACTACCCCTTTTTCATACCTATATTGATTTCCCTACACCATGAATTCTGCAAACCGCAAACCGCTACCGGGCACCAAGCTGGATTACTTCGACGCGCGCGCCGCGGTCGAGGCCATCCAGCCGGGTGCCTACGACAAGCTGCCGTACACGTCGCGCGTGCTGGCAGAAAACCTGGTGCGCCGCTGCGATCCCGCCACGCTGAGCGATTCGCTCAAGCAGCTGATCGAGCGCAAGCGCGAGCTGGACTTCCCGTGGTTCCCGGCGCGCGTGGTGTGTCATGACATCCTGGGCCAGACCGCGCTGGTGGACCTGGCCGGCCTGCGCGATGCCATTGCCGACCAGGGCGGCGACCCCGCCAAGGTCAATCCGGTGGTGCCGGTGCAGCTGATCGTCGACCACTCGCTGGCGGTGGAGTGCGGCGGCTTCGATCCCGATGCCTTCGCCAAGAACCGCGCCATCGAAGACCGCCGCAACGAAGACCGCTTCCATTTCATCGACTGGACCAAGCAGGCGTTCAAGAACGTCGACGTGATCCCGCCGGGCAACGGCATCATGCACCAGATCAACCTGGAAAAGATGTCGCCCGTGATCCACGCCGACCAGGGCGTGGCCTACCCCGATACCTGTGTCGGCACCGACAGCCACACCCCGCACGTGGATGCGCTGGGCGTGATCGCCATCGGCGTGGGCGGCCTGGAAGCCGAGAACGTCATGCTCGGCCGCGCCTCATGGATGCGCCTGCCGGATATCGTCGGCGTGGAGCTGACCGGCAAGCGCCAGCCCGGCATCACCGCCACCGACATCGTGCTGGCCCTGACCGAGTTCCTGCGCAAGGAGAAGGTCGTTGGCGCCTACCTGGAGTTCCGCGGCGAAGGCGCCTCGAGCCTGACGCTCGGCGACCGCGCCACCATCTCCAACATGGCCCCTGAGTACGGCGCCACCGCGGCGATGTTCTTTATCGACGAGCAGACCATCGACTACCTGCGCCTGACCGGCCGCGACGACGCACAACTCAAGCTGGTCGAGACGTATGCGAAGACCGCCGGCCTGTGGGCGGATTCCCTGAAGCATGCCGAGTATGAGCGCGTACTGACGTTCGACCTGTCGAGCGTGGTGCGCAACATGGCCGGCCCGTCCAACCCGCACAAGCGCCTGCCGACCTCCGCGCTGGCCGAGCGCGGCATCGCCGTCGACCTGGACAAGGCCCGCGCGCAGGAAGCCGAAGGCCTGATGCCGGACGGCGCGGTGATCATCGCCGCCATCACCAGCTGCACCAACACCAGCAACCCACGCAACGTGATCGCCGCCGCCCTGCTGGCGCGCAACGCCAATGCGCGCGGCCTGGCCCGCAAGCCGTGGGTCAAGTCGTCGCTGGCGCCGGGCTCCAAGGCCGTGGAGCTGTACCTGGAAGAAGCCAAGCTGCTGCCGGACCTGGAAAAGCTGGGCTTCGGCATCGTGGCCTTTGCCTGCACCACCTGCAACGGCATGTCCGGCGCGCTGGACCCGAAGATCCAGCAGGAAATCATCGACCGCGACCTGTACGCCACGGCGGTGCTGTCCGGCAACCGCAACTTCGACGGCCGCATCCACCCGTACGCCAAGCAGGCCTTCCTGGCCTCGCCGCCGCTGGTGGTGGCCTACGCCATTGCCGGCACCATCCGCTTCGATATCGAAAAGGACGTGCTGGGCACGGACCAGGACGGCAAGCCGGTCTACCTCAAGGACATCTGGCCGAGCGACGAAGAGATCGACGCGATCGTGGCGCAGAGCGTCAAGCCCGAGCAGTTCCGCAAGGTCTACGAGCCGATGTTCGCCATCACCGCGGCCAGCGGCGAGTCCGCCAGCCCGCTGTACGACTGGCGCCCGCAGAGCACCTATATCCGCCGCCCGCCCTACTGGGAAGGCGCGCTGGCCGGCGAGCGCACGCTCAAGGCGCTGCGCCCGCTGGCGGTGCTGGGCGACAACATCACCACCGACCACCTGTCGCCGTCCAACGCGATCATGCTCAACAGCGCCGCCGGGGAATATCTGGCCAAGATGGGCCTGCCGGAAGAGGACTTCAACTCGTACGCCACCCACCGCGGCGACCACCTGACCGCGCAGCGCGCCACCTTTGCCAACCCGACCCTGGTCAATGAAATGGCCGTGGTCGACGGCCAGGTCAAGAAGGGTTCGCTGGCGCGCATCGAGCCGGAAGGCAAGGTCGTGCGCATGTGGGAAGCGATCGAGACCTATATGGACCGCAAGCAGCCGCTGATCATCATCGCCGGCGCGGACTATGGCCAGGGCTCGTCGCGCGACTGGGCCGCCAAGGGCGTGCGCCTGGCCGGCGTTGAGGTCATCGTCGCCGAAGGCTTCGAGCGCATCCACCGCACCAACCTGATCGGCATGGGCGTGCTGCCGCTGGAGTTCAAGCCGGGCGTGAACCGCCTGACGCTGGGCCTGGATGGCACCGAGACCTATGACGTCGTCGGCGAGCGCCAGCCGCGCGCCACGCTGACGCTGGTAGTGAACCGCAAGAACGGCGAGCGCGTCGAGGTGCCGGTGACCTGCCGCCTCGACAGCGACGAGGAAGTGTCGATCTACGAAGCCGGCGGCGTGCTGCAGCGCTTCGCGCAGGACTTCCTTGAGTCGACCCGTGCGGCTGCATAAGCTGTGACATGGGCCCGGGCGGCATGCGTGCCGCCCGGGCCAACCAGGACAAAGATTTCCATGGCCCACGTACCCCAGATCAAAATCCCCGCCACCTATATCCGTGGCGGCACCAGCAAGGGCGTGTTCTTCCGCCTGCAGGACTTGCCGGAAACGGCACAAGTGCCCGGCCCGGCCCGCGACGCGCTGCTGATGCGCGTGATCGGCAGCCCAGATCCCTATGGCAAGCAGATCGACGGCATGGGCGCCGCCACCTCCAGCACCAGCAAGACCGTCATCCTGTCCAAAAGCAGCCGGCCCGACCACGATGTCGACTACCTGTTCGGCCAGGTCTCGATCGACCAGCCCTTTGTCGACTGGAGCGGCAACTGCGGCAACCTGTCGGCGGCGGTCGGTCCCTTCGCCATCAGCGCCGGCCTGGTCGATGCCAGCCGCATCCCGCAGAACGGCGTGGCCGTGGTGCGCATCTGGCAGGCCAATATCGGCAAGACCATCATCGGCCATGTGCCCGTCACCAACGGTGAAGTGCAGGAAACCGGCGATTTCGAGCTGGACGGCGTGACCTTCCCGGCCGCCGAGGTGCAGCTTGAGTTCATGGACCCGGCCGCCGAGGAAGAAGGCGCCGGCGGCGCGATGTTCCCCACCGGCAACGTGGTCGACGACCTTGAAGTGCCGGGCGTGGGCACGCTCAGGGCCACCATGATCAACGCCGGCATCCCGACCATCTTCGTCAACGCCGAGAGCATCGGCTACACCGGCACCGAGCTGCAGGACGCTATCAACAGCGACACCAAGGCGCTGGCGATGTTCGAGACCATCCGCGCCTACGGCGCGCTGCGCATGGGCCTGATCAAGAACGTGGACGAGGCCGCCAAGCGCCAGCATACACCCAAGGTGGCTTTTGTTGCCAAGCCGGTCGACTACGTCGCCTCCAGCGGCAAGAAGGTGGCCGCGGCCGATGTGGACCTGCTGGTGCGCGCGCTGTCGATGGGCAAGCTGCACCACGCCATGATGGGCACGGCAGCGGTGGCGATCGGCACCGCCGCGGCCATTCCCGGCACGCTGGTCAACCTGGCCGCCGGCGGCGGCGAGCGCAACGCGGTGCGTTTCGGGCATCCGTCCGGCACGCTGCGCGTCGGCGCGGAGGCACAGCAGGTGAACGGCGAATGGGTAGTCAAGAAGGCCATTATGAGCCGCAGCGCGCGCGTGCTGATGGAAGGCTGGGTGCGCGTGCCCGGCGACGCGTTCTGACCTGAGCCGCACCCGCGAGGCCGTTCATGTCCACCGGCACGCCGTCCGCGCAACGCCCCGCTCCGGACCAGGTGCTGGCCGACATCGTCGACTATGTCACCCGCTACGAGATCAAGAGCGGCCTCGC
Organism: Cupriavidus sp. UYPR2.512; assembly: GCF_000379565.1. Classification (NCBI taxonomy): domain Bacteria; kingdom Pseudomonadati; phylum Pseudomonadota; class Betaproteobacteria; order Burkholderiales; family Burkholderiaceae; genus Cupriavidus; species Cupriavidus sp. UYPR2.512. Next base: position 4,948 of record NZ_KB903163.1, read on the forward strand.
CTACGATATCGCCCGCAACTGCCTGATCGACACGCTCGGTTGCGGGCTCGAAGCCCTGTCCTACCCGGCCTGCACCAAGCTGCTGGGTCCCATCGTCCCGGGCACGGTCGTGCCCAACGGCGCGCGCGTGCCGGGCACCCAGTTCCAGCTCGATCCGGTCCAGGCCGCGTTCAATATCGGCACGATGATCCGCTGGCTGGACTTCAACGACACCTGGCTCGCGGCCGAATGGGGTCATCCCTCGGACAATCTGGGCGGCATCCTGGCCACCGCTGACTGGATCTCGCGCAACAACGTCGCCGCCGGGCGCAAGCCGCTGACAATGAAGACGGTGCTGGCGGCGATGATCAAGGCGCACGAGATCCAGGGCTGCATCGCGCTGGAGAATTCGTTCAACCAGGTCGGGCTGGATCACGTGGTGCTGGTCAAGGTGGCCTCCACTGCCGTGGTCGCGCAGATGCTCGGCCTCACGCGCGACGAGATCCTCAATGCCGTGTCGCTGGCCTGGGTCGACGGCCAGAGCCTGCGCACCTACCGCCACGCCCCCAACACCGGCAGCCGCAAGAGCTGGGCCGCCGGCGACGCCACCAGCCGCGCGGTGCGGCTGGCGCTGATCGCCCGCACCGGCGAGATGGGCTATCCATCGGTGCTGACGGCAAAGACCTGGGGCTTCTACGACGTGCTGTTCAAGGGGCAGCCGTTCCGCTTCCAGCGGCCGTACGGGTCGTACGTGATGGAGAACATCCTGTTCAAGATCTCGTTTCCGGCTGAATTCCACGCACAGACCGCGGTGGAGGCAGCCTTGCAGCTGCACGGCGCGCTGGCGCTCGCGGGGCGCAGCGTGGCCGACATCGCCGCCATCACCATCCGCACCCACGAGGCCTGCCTGCGCATCATCGACAAGCAGGGTCCGCTCAGCAATCCGGCGGATCGCGACCACTGCATCCAGTACATGGTGGCCGTGCCGCTGCTGTTCGGCCGCCTGACCGCCGCCGACTACGAAGACAATGTTGCCGCCGACCCGCGCATCGACGCGCTGCGCGGCAAGATCACCTGCGTGGAAGACCCCGCACTGACGCGCGACTACCACGACCCCGGCAAGCGCTCGATCGCCAATGCGCTGACCGTGACGCTGGCAGACGGCACCGTGCTGGACGAGGTGCTGGTCGAATACCCGCTCGGCCACAAGCGCCGCCGTACCGAGGGCATCCCGCTGCTGGTAGAGAAATTCCGCACCAACCTCGCCCGCCGCTTTCCGCCGAAACAGCAGCAGGCCATCCTGGCCGCGTCGCTGGGCCAGGCGCGGCTGGAGGCCATCCCGGTCAATGAGTACCTCGATATGTATGCGATCTGAGTTATCGCCCTGGCACTTTCATGCCGAATCGGCATAACCCTTGCGCGCATCTCCCGCACAAATTTCTCCTGACGTATAGTCTCTGCCGCTGCCTGAACCGGGCCCTGCAACACAGGCCCCGTTGCCGCAGCCACTGACTGAACACGGACGGCACCATTCCACCCATAAGGTATGTCGGGCCGAATCCAGTACGGGCCACACGTTCGTATAAATACCGAGGAGAACCATGAAGCAAATCACCCGCATCACCACGCTGGCCGCCGCCCTGCTGTCGGCGAGCCTGATCACCGGCGCTGCCCACGCGCAGCTCGCACCCGCCGCACAACCTGTTGCCGCACCCGCCACGGCCCAGGCCGAAGCCCGCAAGGCCAATATCGTCATCATCGGCACCGGCGGCACCATTGCCGGCGCCGGCGCATCGGCGACCAACACCGCGGCCTACCAGTCCGCCGTGGTGCCGGTCGACAAGATCATCGCCTCGGTGCCCGAGATCTCCAAGGTCGCCAACGTCAAGGGTGAGCAGATCTTCCAGATCGGTTCGGAAAGCTTCAATAACGAGCGCCTGCTGAAGCTGGCCAAGCGCGTATCGGAACTGCTCAAGCAGCCGGACGTGGACGGCATCGTCATTACGCACGGCACCGATACCATCGAGGAAACCGCTTACTTCCTGAACCTGACGCTCAAGAGCGACAAGCCGGTGGTGGTAGTGGGCTCGATGCGCCCGGGCACCGCGCTGGGCGCCGATGGCGCGCTCAACCTGTACGACGCCGTGCTGGTCGCGTCCAACCCTGCCTCCAAGGGCAAGGGCACGCTGGCCGTGCTGAACGACGAGATCCACACCGGCCGCGACGTCACCAAGAGCAACACCTTCAAGACCGAGACCTTCCGCTCGCCGTTCGGCCCGCTGGGCTACGTGGTCGAAGGCCGCACGCTGTTCTACCGCCTGCCGGCGCGTCCGCATACGCTGCAGACGCAGTGGGACATCGACAAGATCGACAAGCTGCCTGAAGTGGCAGTGGTCTACGCTTACGGCAACGTCAATCCGGCCGCGGTCGACGCCGCGGTGAAGAGCGGTGCCAAGGCCATCATCTATGCCGCCACCGGCAACGGCAGCGTCGGCGACTACATGGTCGAGTCGCTCAAGGCCGCGCGCGCCAAGGGCGTGCAGATCGTGCGCGCCTCGCGCACCGGCAGCGGCGTGGTGGTTCGCAATGCAGAGCAGCCGGACGACAAGTACGACTGGATCGTCACCGACGACCAGCTGCCGCAGAAGGCACGCATCCTGATGGCGCTGGCACTGACGCAGAGCAACGACACCAAGGCGCTGCAGCAGGTCTTCTGGAAGTACTGACGGGTTCGTGGAGCAAGCGGTATCGCCGCTACCAGACGCTCCTGCCCTCTCCCCCGGCCCCTCTCCCGCACGCGGGAGAGGGGGGCAAACCGGCGGCTACATCGCGTTCCTCCACGAAGCTGCCCCCTTTGCATTGGGAGCAGATCGCGCCAGTGTACTGGCGCGCCTGGGTGTGACCGTGAATTTCCGGCGGTTAATTGCATTTAATGGGTTTGAAAACGGACGCACGATGCGTCCGCTCCGGATTCAGAACATGGCACTGCTCATCAATGCCTTGGCCACCAGTACGCCCTCGTCCGGCGCTTGCGCATAGACCGACACGTCGGTGACCACCTGCCGGCGCCCACGCCGCACCACCATGGCCACCGCGCGCAGCGCCGCGCCCTGTGCCGGGGCCAGGTACTGGATGGACAGCGAACTGGTCGCCCCGCCCTTCACTTCGTCGGCACTGGCGCCGGAAGCTGCCGCCGCGGCGCCGGCAATATCGATCAGCGTGGCAATGACGCCGCCATGGACGATGCTGCCATGGGTCACGTTGGTCGGCAGGAACGGCATCTCCAGCTCGACATGTTCGGGCGCCAGGCTGGCCAGCCGCACGCCGAGTGCGCGCGCCACGGGGGAGCCGATCAGCACGTTGTCGACCATGGCGCGCATGCGGGGGTCAACGGTGACTTGGCGATCGTGCTGGAGGGGCAAGTTGGCGATGGCTTGAGGCATGGGCGGCTCCGGTCAGCATTGTGCAAGGTCGTGCATGAAGCGTATCCGGCTGGCAGGGCATGCTCAATTACCCGTCGCGTAGTTGTGACGTGCCCAAGCATTTAGGGGACGTGCCATTCACATCCATGGCTAGATGACGCATCTTTGCACACACGAATACACATCGGATTGACAACCCATGAAAAGCGCCATGAGACACGGAGCGGGTTCCTTGCCCGCGCAGCCCTGGCAGCGCTTGCGCAAGAACGCTAGGCGCAGGCGCGCGGCCCTGTCGCAACAAAGGTTGGGGCCGGGTATCACCGCCCAACCCTTATAATGTCCCCCCGTTTCACCCCCAATCCCTCCCGTCACCATGCCGTCGCCTTCAGAATCCGCCCCGCTCCGCCCTGAACCGGACCACGGCACCACGGATTCCACGCTGTCCGAGCGCCCGGACAGCCCCTGCATCGGCATCTGCTCGACGCTGTTCGACGAGATCTGCCAGGGCTGCGGCCGCACCGCTTCCGAGGTCAGCAACTGGGTATTCTTCAGCGAAGAGGAAAAGCAGGTGGTCTGGGAGCGCATTACGCGCGAAGGCACGGGGAAGCGGTTCCGCCAGGGCTGAGGCGGCGGCGCTCAGCCGCCCGCCAGCCGCCGCTCCATATCTTCGATTTCGCGCCGTTCCATGCGCTGCCTGGCAAGCTTGCGCCAGTTCTCGGCCAGCGGTGCCAGCTCTGACATTTCCGCGAGCGCGGCATAGTCCAGCCGGTCGACATACAGCACCTGCAGCAGGCGCTGCAGCGACCATCTGGGACAGGGGCGCCCCACCAGTTCCAGCGTATCGCCCGCCGCCACGTCGCCAGTCTCCAGTACACGGTAGTACCAGCCGGTGCGCAGGCTTTGCTGCACGGCGCGCGACATGCCTGCATAGCCGAATCGATGATTGAGCTTCCAGCACGGCTGGCGTGCCTGCGATACCTCCACCAGCGCCGTGCCCAGACGGAAGCGGTCGCCGATGCAGACCGCGGCCTCGGTCAGCCCGGTGGTGCTCAGGTTCTCGCCGAAGGCGCCCGGAACGCCGAGCACGCCGTTGCCTTGCGCACCCTGCGCGGCCAGTTCCTCGCGCCACGCCGGGTAATGATCGAAGGCGTAGTGGTGCAGCGCCTTTTCCGGGCCACCGTGATGGCGCGGATCGCCCTGCCCGTCGCCTTCAAGTCCAAGCGCAGTCACGCGAATCCGCCCGTCAGCTGCGGCCTTGGCGATGCCGCTGGGCACGCCCCTGGGCCCGAACGGGCGCACCTGTCCCGTCAACACGGCGCCGATCACCGCGCGCACAGGCGATGCCGGCTGGCTCATAGCCCGGCTTCCTCCAGCCAGCGCGCGAACATGCGCTCGCCCGCGGCCGCCACCGTGGCACCGGCTTCGGCAGTACGCGCGCGGATGGTGCGCGGATCGATGCCGGCCTTGGCCAGCTCGACGGTGTGGCCGATCAGCCAGGCCTCGATATCGCGCGGCATGACCTCGGGGTGGAACTGCAGCGCCAGCACCTGGTTGCCGATGGCGTAGGCCTGGTTCTGTACCGCGGCGGTGGATGCCAGCCGTTGCGCGCCGGGTGGCAGGTCGAAGGTATCGCCATGCCAGTGCAGCACCTCCCAGTGGGCGGCGGCCAGTTCGGCCAGCGCGGAATCCTGTCCCGCCGGTGTAGGCGAAATCGGCGCCCAGCCGATCTCGCGCGTGCCCGCGTAGACGCGCGCGCCGGCAGCACGCGCGATCAGCTGCGCGCCCAGGCAAACCCCGATCATCTTGCCGCCAGCCGCCAGGCGTTGGCGGATCAAGGCGATCTCGGCCTCCAGCCAGGGATAGGCATCGGTTTCATAGACACCGATGGGGCCGCCGAGGATCAGCAGCAGGTCGGCCGGATTGTCCGCGATGGGTGCCAGGTCATCGACCCCGGCCTGGAACACCTGCAACGCGTGCCCGCGCGCGCGCAACGCATTGCCGATCACGCCCGCATGTTCGAATGCGACGTGCTGGATCACATGGGTGGTACGCGTTGCCATCGGGGACTCCTGCCGGTCGAAAGGGGTCCCCATGGTAGCGTCAATTGCTGCACCCCGCGAAGACCATGGCAGGATGGCGCCTATTTGCGAGCATTCTCAGCACGGCATGTCATGCCATGCGCTATTTGGTCGCAGCCGGCACCAGGATCAGCGTATCTGGCGCAAGCTGCTGCGGCGGCGCAGGCATGGGCGGAATGGTCACATACTCGACCGCCGCCCATTTGCCGGCCCAGTCGCGGTAGCGCGGCAACAGCGCGTTGCCTGACTGCCCGGTGGAGTCCATGAACCGCGACGCCCCCAGGTCCGCCAGATCATAGAGCGCACGCACGCTGGCCGCGTGGGTGTTCTCGAACGGCGCCTTGTCGTCGCGCAGGTTGTGCCGGCCGACATTGACCGTATAGGTGTCGCCGCCGGTCGGCACGCGCAGGTTGAACAGCGGCGACAGGTACGCGACCTTGCCGAAGGGCTTGTGCTCGGAGCGGGCCGTGTGCGCCTCGCCCCAGCGCCAGCGGGCGGAGTCGTCGCCATAGCGGCGCGACAGGTCCGCCATGGCCTGGGTCCAGGCGTCCGCGATGGCGTCGTCGCAGGTCTCGGCCGGGCGCGTATGCTGCCGGTCGCACCAGAACGCGCCCAGCGTGCGCGGATCGCGCAGGATGTTGAGCATGGGCTGCTGCACGTTGCGCTGCTCCCACATGCGGGTAAAGATCGCCTCGCCCGCCTTCTCCTCGAACAGCCGCCGCGACAGCTCGCGCAGCCAGGCGGTGACCACCAGCGGCTCGGCGCGCGCGGGGTCCATGGTGCCGTCCCACTTGCGCAGCGCTTCGAGCAAGGCGCGTTCGCGCTCGGGCCGCGCTGCATCGCGGCTGACGGGCGCGGCCAGCAGCAGCGGCAAGGCATCGCGCACGGCCAGCGAGACCACGTCTTTCTGGATTGCCGCAAAGCTGTCGAAGCTGTGCCTGGGCGTGGCCGCCAGCAGCGCGTTGATCCGGTCAAAGCGATACGGCACGGTCCATTCGCTGGTGATGAAGTACGGGTAGTCCGGCGCAACGATGCGCTGGTTGGCCGTCACGATCACGCCGTCCGCCGGGTTGTAGCGGTGCGGCAGTGCTTCGAACGGAATAAAGCCGGTCCAGTCGTAGCGCGCGTCCCAGCCGGGCGCCGGAGCCAGCCCTTTGAGGTCGTTGTCGGCCCGGCGCAGCGGCACGCGTCCGGGCGCATAGAAGCCGATATTGCCGTCGACATCGGCATAGACAATGTTCTGCTGCGGCGCATGGAAGTCGCGCAGCGCCGCAGTGAAGCCGGCCCAGTCGCGCGCCTCATTCATCCGCAGTCCCGCCTGGAAGGTGCGGTCGTCCGGGCGCAGCGCGGTCCACTGGAAGGCCACCACATACTGGGCGCCAAGCGGTCCTGCGGCAGCTGAAAGCGGCTCGGCCACATCGGAAATCACCGGGCCGTGGCGCGTGGCGCGGACCTTCAGCACCACGTCCGGGGCCCCCTTGACGTGGATGGTCTCGGTGCGGGTCTCGAGTGCGGCCCAGCCGTCCGGGGTCTGGTACTGGGTGTCGTTGCCGGGGCGCAGCCGCTCGATATACAGGTCCTGCACGTCGGGCGCGGTATTGGTCAGCCCCCAGGCGATGCGGTCGTTGTGCCCCAGCACCACCAGCGGCATGCCGGGCAGCGTGGCGCCGGTCACGTCCAGTCCTGGCGCCGTCATCCTGGCGAAATACCACAGCGCGGGCGCCTGCAGCCCCAGGTGCGGGTCATTGGCCAGCATCGGCTTGCCCGATTGCGTGTGCGCGCCCGACACCACCCAGTTGTTCGAGCCCATGCCCTCGACATATCCCGGCGGCGCTCTGTCGCCGACGCTGGCCATGGCATTCGCCAGCGGTGCCAGTTGCCTGTACAGATGGCCGTAATCCATGGTGCGCAGCGGCTGCTCGCCCGGATACGGCGCCAGCAACTCGCTGATGCGGGCCACCGGCAGCACTTGCGCCAGCCGCATGCGCAGGGTTTCCTGGGTCCAGTTGCCGCCCAGGTCCCAGGCCATCATGGTCTGCCAGCCCAGCGTATCGGCCGGCTCCCAGTGCTCGGGCTGCGCGCGCAGCAGCAGGAATTCGGGCGGCAGCGGGCCCTTGCGATGGTCGATCCAGGCATTGACGCCGTCGGCATAGGCCTGCAGCGCGGCACGGGTCTCGGGCGAGGCCTGCGCCAGGATGGCTTCGGCATTGCGCCGCACGCCCAGCGTGCGCAAGAACTTGTCGGTATCGAGCGCGGATGGCCCCAGGATCTCCGCGAGCCGGCCTGCCACGACGCGCTTGTTCATCTGCATCTGCCACAGCCGGTCCTGTGCATGGACGTAGCCCAGCGCAAACCAGGCGTCCGCCTTGCTGGCGGCGCGGATATGCGGCACGCCATGACCGTCGCGCACGACCGTGACCTGTTCGCGCAAACCCGCCAGCGCTTCCTGGCCGGAAGCAGGCGGCTGCGCCGCATGGCGATACCAGACCAGGGCCCCGGCAGCGCCGGCCACCGCCAGCACCAGCAGCCCCACCACAAACCTGGCCAGCCGACCAAACCAGCGCATCGTTGCTCCCCCAATGACTCTTGTCGTTATGTTGTGCGTGTTTCGCGCGCATTATCCGCACGAAAAAATGCCCGGACCAGCCGGGCATTTCCCATATTGCATCAACGCCCTCAGCCCCGCATCAGGCCGCCGGCTTCTTCAGCTGCAGCGACTTGTACTCCAGGAATTCCTCCAGGCCGTACTTGCCCGCTTCGCGCCCGTTGCCGGACTGCTTGTAGCCGCCAAACGGCGCCTGCATATTGAACGGGCCGCCGTTGATATCGACCTGGCCGGTGCGGATGCGGCGCGCCACGCGGATCGCGCGTGCCTCGTCACCGGACCAGACCCCGCCGCCCAGGCCATAGATGCTGTCATTGGCGATGCGCACCGCGTCTTCCTCGGTGTCATAGCAGATGATTGACAGCACCGGCCCGAAGATCTCTTCCTGCGCCACGGTGGCACGCGGCTCCACCTTGCCGAGCACGGTCGGCTTGACGAAGAAGCCCTTGTCCAGCCCTTCCGGGGTGTCCGGACCGCCAGCCACCAGCTCCGCACCCTCTTCCAGGCCGCGGCGGATGTAGCCGGTCACACGGTCCTTCTGCACCGCGGAAATCAGCGGTCCCAGCTTGCTGGTTTCCTGCAGCGGATCGCCCACGGTAAAGCCCTCGACCACCTTCTGCGCGATCGCCTTCACTTCATCGTAACGGGCCCGCGGCACCAGCATGCGGGTGTGCGCCGAGCAGGTCTGGCCGGAATTCAGGAAGCAGGCATTGATGGTGCCCTTCACCGCCGACGGCAGGTCGGCGTCGTCCAGGATCACCGAAGCGGACTTGCCGCCCAGCTCCAGCGCCACGCGCTTGACGGTCTGCGAGCCCAGTTCCGACACGCGCTTGCCGGCGCGGGTCGATCCCGTGAACGACACCATGTCGACTTCCGGGTGGCTGGCCAGCACCTCGCCCACCACCGGGCCATAGCCGGTTACCAGGTTGAACACACCCGGCGGCAGGCCGGCGGCCTCGATCACCTCGGCCAGCACGAAGGCACTGAGCGGCGCCACCTCCGAAGGCTTGAGCACCACGGTGCAGCCGGCGGCCAGTGCCGGCGCCACTTTAAGCGTGATCTGGTTGAGCGGGTAGTTCCACGGCGTGATGGCACCCACCACGCCCACGGGCTCGCGCACCACCAGGGAGTTGCCGACCTCTTCCTCGAAGCGGAATCCGTCCAGCAGCTTGGCGGCCTGGCCCCAGTTGTAGACCGGTCCGCCCACCTGGATCGCGCGCGCCAGCTTGATCGGCATGCCGACTTCGCCGGCGATCAGCTGGGCCAGCTCTTCGCTGCGTGCCTTCAGGCCTTCGGCGATCTTGGCGATATAGCCGGCACGCACCGCCGGCGGCGTGGCCGACCAGCTGTCGAAGGCCGCGCGGGCCGCCTGGATGGCATCCTCGGCGTCGCGCGCCGAGCCTTCGGGGATGGTGCCCATCACCGCCTCGGTGGCGGAATGGATAACGTCGATCTTGCCGTTGCCGTGGGGAGCGACCCACTTGCCGTTAATAAAGAGTTTGTCTCGTTGTTGCATGGCCACAGTTCTCGGTTTGGTGAATTGGCGATTGCAATTTTTTGTTACTTTTATGGTGCATGCACATTGTAGAGCGGATTCGGGACTATGTTTTTGCGCCGCGGAAAGCCGCGCATACCGCTCTGGACAAGAAGATGGCGATAATCGGCCGACGGGACTCTCGCCTTTAGGCGGCCGGACATAACAAGGGGTGAGACATGGTCGATCCGATCTACCGCAAGACGGATGCGGGACTGGACGAGATCCGGACGCGTGCACGCAAGCTTGACCACAAGCTGCGCGCGCTGCTGCTGATGGTCAACGGCGAGCGCCGCGGGCAGGAATTGCTGGCGCAGGTAGCCGGCTTGGGGGTGGGCCCCGAGGCAATGGATGCGCTGGTGGCACAAGGGCTGGTCGCAGCCATTCCGGAGCCGGCACAGCCGCCCGCCGCCGCAGCACTGGCACCGGTGCGCGCCGCCACGCCTGTTGCCGACACCAACCTGTTCTCCGTGTATGCGATGCGGCATGCAGCGGTTGCCGAGATACCGGAGGCGCCGCACCCAGCCGCTGCCGAAGGCCATTCGCCCGCGGATATCGAGGCGTTCCAGCGCCTCTACCACTTCTATACCGAGGTGATCGGGCAGCACCTCGGACTGCGCGGCTACATGCTGCAGGTGAAGGTGGAAAAGGCCACTGACCTGCCCGCACTGAAGGCGCTGCGCGAGCCCCTGCACGCTGCACTGCTCAAGGCCCGGGGGGAGATCACTGCGCGGGCCATCATCGCGCAACTAGACCAACTCTGCCACGGCATCGTCGCCGGCTCCGCCTGACGCGCTTTGTGGTGAATGGCGGCTTCTCGGTGGGTCGGCTGAACGCATTATCTTGAGCAGAGCCAACTCAGCTGGTCAGCGTATCAATCAAGGCCCGCGCCGCCACCGACTGATGCCGATGTGGCGAGTACACCAGCGAGAACGGCCTGGTCCGCCCACCTAGTTCGGGCATCAGTTCGACCAACCGACCACTGGCCAGTCGCTCCCGCACGATGAAATCGTAGGTCTGGCAGATGCCGATGCCCTGCTCGGCCAGAGACACCGTGGCAAGCACATCGTCGGACACCTCCAGCACGGAGGTCGGCAGCCATTCCAAATCTTCGCCGTTGACCCGGAACGACCACGGTCCATACCGGCCCGTGCGCGGCATGACGAATGGCAGGCAGGTATGCCGCTGCAGATCGTCGAGCGCAGCAGGCGTGCCGGCCCGAGACAGATAGTCCGGCGTCGCCACCAACCTCAGTCGCGCGTCTTCCAGCTTGCGGGCCACCAGGCCGCTATCGGGCAGATGCCCTAAGCGAATCGCCATGTCAAAGCCCTCGGCCACCAGATCCACGTTGCGGTTGGTGATGTTGAGCTCCAACCTGACTTGCGGATGCCGCGCCACGAACGGCTTGAGCAGCGCCGGCAGACGATAGTGTCCGTAGGTGGTCGGTGCGCTGATGCGCACGCGCCCGCTGAGCGCGCCGTTGTCTTGTGACCGTACCGCCCGTTCGGCACCTTCGAGCAAATCGAAAGCGCTGCGGGCTTGTTCCAGATAGCTGCGGCCCGCGTCGGTCAGCCCGATTCGACGGGTCGTGCGGCGCATCAGCTGTTGCCCCAGCCGCGCTTCCAGGCGGCTGACGGCCCGGCTGAGCACCGAGGCGGTTGTCGAGAGTGCTATCGCCGCTGCGGTGAATGAACCGCGATCCACCACGGCCAGCAAGATCTCGACGTCGGCCAGGTACTCAAACTTGCGGCTCATCTTGCTCCCAAGAGAACAAATAATTTTCTCCAATGATAGTTTATTGCCTTCAATGACATCAATAGAGTGGCGAGACTGTTTCCCACGCTGGAGTTTTCACATGGACATGCAATTACAAGGCAAGACCGCCTTGATTACCGGCGCAACCGCCGGCATCGGGCTCGCCATCGCCCGCACCCTCGCCCGCGAAGGCGCATCCGTCACCATCACCGGCCGCTCGCCGGACAAGCTCGACGAGGCCGTGGCCACGATTCGCTCGGCGGTCCCCCAGGCTCGCGTACGCGCCTTGGTCGCCGACCTCGGCAATGCAGAGGGCGCGGCCCAGCTGATCGCGGCTCAGCCGGAGGCCGACATCCTGATCAACAACCTCGGCTTCTACGAAGCCAAGCCCTTTGCGGAAATTACCGACGCGGACTGGGGGCAGATGCTGGAGGTCAACGTGATGTCGGGCGTACGGCTGTCGCGACACTATTTCCCGCAGATGCTGGCGCGGAACTGGGGCCGTGTGATCTTTATCTCGAGCGAGGTCGGTGCGTTCACGCCGCCGGACATGGTGCATTACGGCGTCAGCAAATCGGCGCAACTGGCGGTCGCACGCGGTCTTGCGGAGCTCACGAAGGGGACCCGGGTGACCGTCAACAGTGTGCTGCCGGCAGCTACGCGCTCGGACGGCATCGTTGAGTACCTGCGTCAGACCGCGCCTCGGCCCGGCATGACCGATGCGGAGATCGAAGCGCACTTCTTCCGTACCTTCCGCCCCAGTTCCTTGATCGCCCGCATGATCGAAGCCGACGAGATTGCGGCGATGGTGGCCCTGCTGGCCAGTCCTCTGGGCGCCGCATCGAATGGCGCAGCCGTTCGAGTGGAAGGCGGCAGCTATCGCTCCATCCTGTAAGGGCGCAGCCATGAACTCATCTTTTTCCAGGTCTATATCGCTCAGTCTGCTGGCCATTTTGAGCGCCGCGCTCCCCGCCTTCGCTGCCGGGCCGGTGAACTTGGAACGCTGGCGCAGCTATACCGGCGTGACTTGGGCATCGCCGGCCACCGGGGAGTCGCCGGCGCCGTTCCCGGAGTCTGTGAATGCGCCCATTGCCGGTCTGCACTTCGATCGCGACGGGCGTGCATTCGTGAGCACTCCCCGTCTGATCTCGGCAGGATCGCCGGCCACGCTGAGCATGCTGGACACCCGTGAAGACGGCGGGCCCGCACGGCTTCAGGCCTTCCCTTCCGCGGACGGCAATGCGGTGACAGGCCCGCCGGCCGAGCAGCTTCGCAATGTTCTCGGATTCCACGTGGACCGCCTGCACGGCTGGGTGTGGGCGCTGGACATGGGATTCGTGGCCGGCGAAGGCGATGCGCCCGAGGGCGCTCAGAAGCTCATCGTGTACGAGATCGCCAGCGGCCGCGTTATCAAGCGCATTGCGCTGGATGGGGTAGCCGATCGCAAAGGCAGTTTCCTCAATGACGTTGTCGTCGATGAACAGCGCAAGATGGCTTACATCTCGGACAGTGGCCTGCGAAGTGCGCCGAACAATCAAGCAGGCATTATCGTGGTTGAATTTGACAGCGCCACTGTGCGGCGTGTCCTGCATCAGCACGCGTCGGTGATGCCCGAGCCGAAGGTGAAGGTCCGGTCTCATGGCGCCGAGGTGTGGCCAGGCAATCCGCTCAAGCTGGGTATCAACGGCATCGCCTTGTCGCCGAACGGGGACACCCTGTACTGGACAGTGACCACCGGCACGCATGCGTATAGCCTGAAGACAAGCTTGTTGCGCGACGGAGGCCGGAGCGACAAGGAACTTGGCTCCGCAGTGAAGAACCTTGGCAATGTGGGCGGCAACACCGACGGCATCGTCACGGACTCCCAGGGTCGCCTCTACATCACCGATGTGACCCGCAACGGCATTGTTCGCTACGAGCCGACATCCCATGCAATGCGCCTGATGGCCGCTGACGACGGTGTGTGGTGGCCCGATACCCCGGCCATCGCGCCAGATGGCTATCTCGTCTTCACGGCAAGCCGCCTCAACGAGCATTTCGCTGGTTCGGTAAAGCCTGGAGCTGAGCGCTATGAACTGTGGCGCTTAAAGGCCGGAGTCTTGGGAAAGCAGCGCGCCGGTGCCCGCTAGTCCTGTGTAGTGTCGGCTTTCGGCCTGTGCCGAGGTTGCCACAACCCCAGGACAGGCATCCAGTGCCTCAGCCAGATACTGCCGGCAAAAGCAAGAAAGGCCGCCCGGAGGCGGCCTTCAGCATCGGTCAGGCGCGGCGGCGCTCAGCCGTCGATGCCCTGCGACTGCAGATACTCGTCATACGTACCCAGATAGTCAGTCAGCGTGCCGTCCGTGCGCACTTCAATCACGCGCGTCGCCAGCCCGCTGATCAGCTCGCGGTCGTGCGAAACGAAGACCAGCGTGCCCGGGAACTTGTCCAGCGCGATCTGCAGGGATTCGATCGACTCCATGTCCATGTGGTTGGTCGGCTCGTCCATGGCCAGCACGTTGTGGCGGCCCAGCATCAGCTTGCCCCAGATCATGCGGCCCTTCTCGCCGCCGGACAGCACCTTGACCGACTTCCTGATGTCGTCGGCCGAGAACAGCAGGCGGCCCAGCGTGCCGCGCAGCGAGGTCTCGTCGTCGCCGGCCTGCGTCCACTGGCTCATCCAGTCCATCACGTCGCGGTTGTCCGGGAATTCCTCGTAGGTATCCTGCGGCATGTAGCCGACGTTGGCGTTCTCGGCCCACTTGACCGTGCCGCGGTCCACTTCCACGCCGCGCTGCACGCCGGTCTGCACCGCGCCGTTGAGCAGGCTGCGCAGCAGCGTAGTCTTGCCGGCGCCGTTTTCGCCGATGATCGCCACGCGCTCGCCGGCCTGGATCGCCAGCGACAGGCCGTCGATGATCTTGCGGTCGTAGGTCTTGGTGATGTTCTCCACTTCCACGGCCAGGTTGTGCAGCTTCTTCTCGAACTCGAAGCGGATGAACGGATTCTGGCGCGACGACGGCTTGATGTCGTCGACCTTGATCTTCTCGATCTGCTTGGCGCGCGAGGTGGCCTGGCGGGCCTTGGACTTGTTGGCCGAGAAGCGGCGCACGAAGTCCTGCAGCTCGCTGATGCGCTCCTTGGCGCGCGCGTTGGCGGCCACCTGGCGCTCGCGGGCCTGCATCGACGCTTCCATGTAGTCGTCGTAGTTGCCCGGGTAGACCTTGAGCGTGCCGTAGTCCATGTCGGCCATGTGGGTGCAGACCGAGTTCAGGAAGTGGCGATCGTGGGAGATGATGATCATGGTGGAGTTGCGCTCGTTGAGCACGGTCTCCAGCCAGCGGATCGTGTTGATGTCCAGGTTGTTGGTCGGTTCGTCCAGCAGCAGCACGTCCGGGTTCGAGAACAGAGCCTGTGCCAGCAGCACGCGCAGCTTCCAGCCCGGGGCCACGTCGCTCATGTTGCCCTGGTGCTGGCTGGTGGGGATGCCCACGCCCAGCAGCAGCTCGCCGGCGCGGGCCTCGGCGGTGTAGCCGTCGTATTCGGCGTACTTGGCCTCCAGCTCGGCGGCCTTCATGTAGTCTTCGTCGGTCGCTTCGGGGTTGGCGTAGATGGCGTCGCGCTCCTGCGCGGCGCCCCACATCTCGGTGTGGCCCATCATCACCACGTCCAGCACGCGCATGTCTTCATAGGCGAACTGGTCCTGGCGCAGCTTGCCCAGGCGCACGCCCGGCTCCAGCATGACGTTGCCCGACGACGGCTCGAGGTCGCTGCCCAGGATCTTCATGAAGGTGGACTTGCCGCAACCGTTCGCGCCGATCAGGCCGTAGCGGTTGCCCTCGCCGAACTTGACCGAGATATTCTCGAACAACGGCTTGGGGCCGAACTGCATGGTGATGTTTGCGGTAGAAAGCACGTCTGGAACCTTGTCTGGAGATTGTGGCGCCGCGGCGCTGGCCGCGGCTTGCCGGTTTTGCACACGAGGCGCACCCCCATGCCGCTCAAGGGGCGGGCCTTGCCGGAGATGCATCGCGCTGGCCGGAAGTATTCAGACGGCCATGGCTTGCGATGCGGCACGGGCCGCGCCCGGTTCATGTGAGAACCCGGCAGGAAGTCAGGAAACAACCGCACATTCTATCATCCGGACGCATTCCTTGCGACCCGGACGCGCGGCATCGGACGATGCGGCCGGTCAGGCCGGTGGCGCCAGCACCGGATAGCCAGAAAACGCCATGCTGAAACCATCCGCACGTGCGGCCAGCCGCACCTGGGCACCGACCGGCAGCGTCAGCTTGCGCGCGCAGTGCCCGAACGGCAGCCCGGTCAGCACCGGAGCCGGCAGCTGGTCGCGCAGGTAGGCCACCACCGCGTCCATGTCGTAGCCGTTGTCGTAGTCGGTGACGCGGTAATTGGAGAAGTCGCCCAGCACAATGGCGCGCTGCGCGCCCAGCACCCCGGCCTGCTGCAACTGGATCAGCATGCGCTCCACCCGATACGGCGGCTCGTTGATGTCTTCCAGGAACAGCACCCCGCCCTCCACCTGCGGCATGAAAGGCGTACCCAGCAGGCTGCACAGCATGGCCAGGTTGCCGCCCCAGAGCGTGCCTTGCACGCTGCCGGAAAACGGTTGGCCGCCCGACTGCGGCGCTGCCACGTCGACACTGTACGCAGGGTTGCGCAAGATGCCTTCGAAATGCTCCCACATGAAGGGATCCACCACCTCGGCACCAAAATCCGCCAGCAGCATCGGCCCGGCAAAGGTGACGCCACCCGTCGCCGCCAGGTAGGCCAGCTGGAACGCGGTGAAGTCGCTGTGGCCGACGATGGGCGTGCCGCTGGCGCTGGCCTGCGCGGCGATGCGGGCAAAGTCGACTTGCGTCAGCAGCCGCGCGATGCCATAGCCGCCGCGCACCGCCAGCGTCAGCGCGTGCGGCGCGCCGGTGCCGATGGCGTGCAGGTCGGCCAGCCGCTCCGCATCCGTGCCGCCAAAGCGCAGGTAGCGCCGCGCCAGCACGTCGGGGTTGGTCATGTGGTAGCCATGATGCCTGAGCCAGGCACACCCGCGCGCGGCGATGGCGACGTCGTGCGGATACCCGGACGACGCGATCAGTCGGACTTCGGTATGCGGCGGCCTGCTGTTCGGCATGCTCATGCTTCAGTGTCGTGGTTCTTGCCGGGATCGGTGACGGGCGCGGCGGCGTCCGGCGGTGCCGCCTTCTGCGCGGCCTTCTGGGCCCGGCGGCGCGCGCCGAAGAAATCCTTCAGCATCTGGCCGCAGCTGTCGGCCAGCACCCCGCCGGCAATGGTGGTCTGGTGGTTGAGCTGCGCCTGCTCGAACAGGTTGAGCACGCTGCCGGCCGCGCCGGTCTTGGGGTCGGTCGCACCGAACACCACGTGGCGCAGCCGCGCGTGCAGGATCGCGCCGCTGCACATGACGCACGGTTCCAGCGTCACGTACAGCTCGCACTCCGGCATGCGATAGTTGCCGATCACCTGGGCGGCGGCGCGCAGCGCCTGCATCTCGGCATGCGCGGACGGGTCCACCGAGCGGATCGGCAGGTTGTGGCCGCGCGCGATGATGGTGTCGTTCCAGACCACCACCGCGCCCACCGGCACTTCGCCGGCGGCTTCGGCCAGGCGGGCTTCTTCCAGCGCGGCGCGCATGTAGCGCGCGTCACGCTCGGCAGCCTCGGCCGGGTCTTCAGGCAGCGCGCGCAGCGCGCGCAACGGCAGCGGTGGCGTCTCTGGCATCGTCCCCGCTCAGTCCTGCGCCGGCTGCACGGCGGGCGCGCTCACTTCCGCCCAGCAGTTGGGCGTTTCGAACAGCACCAGCCTGGTCAGCTGCAGGTGGTGGCCGAAGCAGTCCTTGAACACCGGCGCCAGGATGTCGAACGCGACCTGGGCCAGGTTCTCGACCGTCGGGATCGCGTCCAGCACCACGGTCTTGTGCCCTTCCATCGATTGCAGGAAGTCCAGGAGCGCGGTGTCGCCACGATAGATCAGGAAGGCATGGTCCCACTTGCTGACCAGGTGCTCGTTGGCCAGCGCCTTGATGTCGCCGAAGTCCAGGATCATGCCGTCATCCGACGCGCCCTCGCGGTGCAGGACCTCGCCCGAGAGCGTCAGGTCCAGCCGGTAGCGGTGGCCGTGGATATTGCGGCACTGGCCGCAATGGTTCGGGATGCGGTGGCCGGAGTCGAACTCCAGCCGGCGGGTAATGGAAACTTGTTTGCTCATGTCTACCGGCGCCGGTGCCGGCCGCCTGCGTTGGAACAGACGCTGCGCGCGCGTCCGAAGCCTGTATTGTGTACGTTTTGCCGCCCGTTGGGCGACCTGTCGATACCGTGGATGCCGCGCCGCTCAGCGGATGCCCAGCAGCTTGTGGGTCTGCAGCGACAGCCGCCAGCGCGGATGGCGCTGGCAGAACGCCACCGCGGCGGCGGTATTTTCCCTCGCCAGCGGGCCATCCATGGCCTGCACCAGGAAATGGCGGAAATCAAGCTGCTCGTATGCGGCAAAGTCCTGGCCCTCCTGCGGGATCACGACTTTGAGCTCGTCACCACGCGTGACCACCAGTTCCGAGCCCATCTTGGGGCTGACGCAGACCCAGTCGATCCCCGCCGGCACGGCGATGGTGCCGTTGGTTTCGATCGCGATCTCGAAGCCCTGCGCATGCAGCGCGCCGATCAGCGGCGCATCCAGCTGCAGCAGCGGCTCGCCCCCGGTGCAGACCACCAGCGGCTGGCCGCCCGCGCCCTGCGGCCATTCCGACGCGACCACCGCGGCCAGCTCTTCGGCCGTGCGGTACTTGCCGCCGCGCGTGCCATCGGTGCCGACGAAATCCGTATCGCAGAACTGGCACACCGCGCTGGCGCGGTCGTCTTCGCGGCCGCTCCACAGGTTGCAGCCGGCAAAGCGGCAGAACACCGCGGCGCGGCCGGCATTGGCGCCTTCGCCCTGCAGCGTATAGAAGATTTCCTTGACGGCGTAAGTCATGCGTGGGGGTCTCTCTGGGACCGTTCTGGACCGTTCCGGGACCGTTAACGGGCCTTCGGCCGCCGTTGGGCTGGCCGGGGTTTCAATAGGTATTGGGCAAAGGCCGGATTACAAGTATCACGGATCTGGGCTCGGGCTCCCGGATCGGCGCCGCATTGCTGGCAGCGCGGGCGGTGTGCACCGGGTTTCCCGTGCAGGGCTCCGGGCACTGCCGGAGGACCGCCTGTGGCCTGTCGCAGGCTGCGTCCGGCCGGTCCGGACGTATTGCAAGTATACCAGAGGGGTCAGGGTTTTCGCTTAGATACTGGCGGGATGCGGTCCCCGCCGCCGGCCAGGTGAGCGGCCAGGAAATCGAGGAAACAGGCAATCCGCGCCGACAGCTGCGTATTCAGGTAGTACACGGCGTGGATCGATTGCCGCACCTCCTCGGTCTGGTCCACCAGCACCTGCACCAGATCGCCCGCGCGCCGGTCGGCCTCGGTCATGAAATCCGCCAGGCACACCAGCCCCTGGCCGGCCAGGGCCAGGTGGCGCAGGGTTTCGCCGCTGGATGCCGCCAGATGTGGCCGGATCGGCAACTCCAGGCCGTCGTCGGTCCGCACGGGCCAGCGGTTGAGCCCTTCCGGCTGGGTAAAGCCCAGCAGCGCATGCCCGGCCAGGTCGGCCACGCTGCGCGGCCGCCCGCGTGCCTTCAGGTAGGCGGGGCTGGCCAGCACGCGCAGCCGCGAGGTGCCCAGCGAGCGCGCATGCAGCGTTGAATCGCGCAGCGTGCCGATGCGGATGGCGACATCGGTGCGGTGCTCGATCAGGTCGATGATCTGGTCGTTGGTGTTCAGTTCCAGCTCGATGTCCGGATACAGGCGCCGGAACTCGCCCACCAGCGGCACCACCGCGTGCAGCATGAACGGCGCGGCCGCATTGACGCGCAGCTTGCCCGCCGGGCGCTGGCGGCGCAGCGCCATCTGCTCCTCGGCCAGGTCTGCCGCGGACAGGATGCCGCGCGCATGCGCCAGCATGGCGCCGCCCTCCTCCGTCAGCTCCAGCCGGCGCGTGGTCCGGCGCAGCAGCGTGGTTTCCAGCTTGTCCTCCAGGCGGCTCAGCGCGCGGCTGATGCCAGACACGGTCTGGCCCAACTGCTCGGCAGCGGCCGTGATCGAGCCGGCATCGACCACGGCGACAAAGGCGGCGAGTTCTTCCAGGGTCAGCTTCATTCTTGAATTTTAATCAAATATCTTCTGCAGATCACCGGGTTTTTCTGCAAAAGCATGTCAGGCACACTCGGCCCTGTTCCTGGCTCCTTTCGCCCTTGTTGCCCTTACCGGAGGCTGCATCATGCCCATTGCCCTGTTCGCGCTGACCATCAGCGCCTTTGCCATCGGCACGACCGAGTTCGTGATCGTTGGCCTGATCCCTACCATTGCCGCCGACCTGCATGTCTCGCTGCCGTCGGCGGGGCTGCTGGTCAGCCTGTACGCGCTGGGCGTCGCCATCGGCGCGCCCGTGCTGACCGCGCTGACCGGGCGGCTGCCGCGCAAGCTGCTGCTGTTGTCGCTGATGGCACTGTTTACGCTCGGCAACCTGCTGGCGTGGAAGGCGCCCGGCTATGAATCGCTGGTGCTGGCGCGCGTGCTGACCGGCCTGGCCCACGGCGTGTTCTTCTCGATCGGCTCGACCATCGCCACCGGGCTGGTGCCGCGCGAGAAAGCCGCCAGTGCCATCGCCATCATGTTCACCGGCCTGACCGTGGCGCTGGTGACCGGCGTGCCGCTTGGCACCTTCATTGGCCAGCACTTCGGCTGGCGTGAGACCTTCCTGGCCGTCTCGGCGCTGGGCGCAGTGGCCTTTGTCGGCAGCCTGCTGTTCGTGCCGCGCAACATCGCGCATACGCCGCCGGCGTCGCTGCTGCAGCAGGCTCGTGTGCTGGCCGAGCCGCGGCTGCTGCTGGTGTACGCCAAGACCGCGATCGGCTACGGCGGTTCGTTCATCCCCTTCACCTTCCTCGCCCCGATCCTGCAGGACGTGTCCGGCTTTGACGCCGGCGCGGTCGGCCTGGTGATGCTGGTGTATGGTGTCTCGGTCGCCGCGGGCAACATCTGGGGCGGCCGCCTGGCCGACCGCCACGGGCCGATCCCGGCGTTGAAGCTGGTGTTCCTGCTGCTGGCCCTGGTGCTGTTCGTGCTGACCTTCACCGCGCCGCATCGCTGGCTGGTGGTGGCGACCGTGCTGGCCTGGGGCGCCGTGGCCTTCGGCAACGTGCCCGGCCTGCAGGTCTACGTAGTCAAGCAGGCCGAACGCTTCACGCCTGACGCCGTGGACGTGGCCTCCGGCCTGAATATCGCCGCCTTCAATCTCGGCATTGCCGGCGCGGCCTGGGCCGGCGGGCTGATCGTGACCCACCTGGGGCTGATGCAGACTCCATGGATCGGCGCGCTGGTCGTGCTGGTGGCACTGGCCCTGACCGAGCTGAGCGGGCGCCTGGACCGCGCCGCTGGCTTCGATGCCCGCAGCGGCGGCATGCCGGCCGGTGCCATGACGCACTGATCCGCCCCCCCTGTACCGACGCTTCGCGAACACCCTGAAAGCTATAAGGAGAACATCATGCAGATTCCCGCCATCGGCCTCGGCACGTTCCGACTCAAGGGCCGGCAGGTCATCGACTCGGTGCGCACCGGGCTGGAACTGGGCTACCGCCATGTCGACACCGCGCAGATCTACGACAACGAGGCCGAAGTCGGCCAGGCCATCGCCGCCAGCGGCGTGCCGCGCCAGGACCTGTTTGTCACCACCAAGATCTGGACCGGAGCGCTGGGCCGCGACCGCCTGCGCGCCAGCCTGGAGCAGAGCCTGGAAAAGCTGCAACTGGACCAGGTCGACCTGACGCTGATCCACTGGCCCGCGCCCGGCGACACAATCCCCGTGCAGGAATACATGGCGGCACTGGCCGAGGCGCGCGCCGCGGGCCTCACCCGCGCGACCGGCGTATCGAACTTCACCATCGCCCACCTGCAGCAGGCCATCGATGCGGTCGGCGCCGACCAGATCGCCACGCAGCAGATCGAAATGCACCCGTTCCTGCAGAACCGCAAGCTGGCCGACTTCACCCGCGCGCAAGGCATCCACCTCACCGCATACATGCCGCTGGCCTACGGCAAGGTGGTGCACGACCCGGTCCTGCAGCGGATTGCACAGGCGCACGGCGCATCTCCCGCGCAGGTCGCGCTGGCATGGCTGCTGCAGCAGGGCTATGCGGTGATCCCGTCGTCGACCCGGCGCGCCAACCTGGAGAGCAACCTGGCGGCAGCATCGCTGCGGTTGTCGGAGCAGGAGATGGCGGCCATCGCCGGCCTGGACCGCGGCGAGCGGCTGGCCAACCCGGACTTTGCGCCGAAGTGGGATTGATCGCCGCCTGAGCGCGCCATGATGAACACGGCCGGGCCTTTGCGCCCGGCCTTTTTCTTACTTGAGCCCGAGATAGTCGCGCTTGCCGATCTGCACGCCCTTGTGGCGCAGGATGTCGTAGGCAGTGGTCACGTGGAAGTAGAAATTGGGCAACGCAAAGCCCAGCAGGTAGGACTTGCCGTCGAATGTCATCGGCCCCTGGCGCAGCTTCAGCTCGATCGCGCGCCGCTCGCTGCCTTCCAGCTGCTCAGGCGTGATCTGCTCCAGGAAGACGACGGTGCGGGCGATGCGGTCCTGCAGTTCGGCAAAGGTGGTTTCCGTATCGGCGAACGACGGCACCTCGATGCCTGCCAGCCGCGCGGCGCAGCCCTTGGCGGCGTCGCTGGCGCGCTGCACCTGTGCCGCCAGCGCATCCATGTCGGCGATCAGGCGGGACTGGATCAGGTCGGCCGGATCCATGCCCTGCGCCTGGGCGTGGGCCGCGCCCTTGTCCAGGATCGCGGCCAGGTTGCCGAGCGCGCGGATGAACAAGGGAATCGAAACTTCGTACATCGAGAGTGCCATGGGGATCTCCTGTGCAGGCCCTGGTTGGAAATTTCTTGTTGTCGGGGGCCGTCGGGCCGCACCGCTGCCGCGAGCATAGACCGGATCGGCATTTGCTGCCGGACACCGAGCCGCGCAACCGGCAGGGCGCGGCCAGGCCAGGTGCCGCGGCCTGAGACCTGAGGGGTGGCGGGAAAGATGGCGCGCCCGCAGCGGGCAACCGGCGACCGGCAACCTGTTAACATATGCGGTCATCGCCCCCGCTATCTTGCGGCCTTGTGGCCGCGCCCCACATGAACGCGCCGTTCCCTCTTCGCACGGAATGCCCGCCCGGCGCCTGCATCTGCGGGCGCGAAGCCTTGCTGAGTGACCCCAACGCTGACTTGCGCGTGCTGCGGCTCACCCGCCCCGAGGAAAAGCGGCTGGTCGAACGGCTTGAGAGCCTGACCAGCCTGGCTGAACTGCAGCGCATGGAAAGCCTGATGCAGACCCAGCTGGGCATCGTGCTGACCATCACCCCCAGCGCCCGCGGCGTGCGCACGGTGCGCGGCATCAGCATCCAGGTGCAGGAGCAGCCCGGCCTGTGCCGCAAGATCCGCCAGTCGATCCCCGCCGCCATCCGCCGCAGCATGGAAGAGCATCCCGAGATCGCCTATGCGATCGTGGATGCGCATGACCTGCTGGGCGGCATCTGAGCGGGACCGCCCAGCCGTTCAGGCGTTGCTGTTGGCAAGGCGCATCGCGTGCTCGCGGACATCCACCGGCCATGCCTCGATCCGCTGCGCAAAGCCCGCCACATCGCCCGCGAACAAGGCCCGCGTGGCTTCCTCGAAGCCGGGCAAATCTCCCGCCATCGCCACCATGAAGTGGTAGGTCCGTTCGCTGGCGCGGCGGCCGCGGTCCTTGTCCGCGCTGTCCCGGCGCGCCTGCTCGACCAGCTTGCGCAGGGCCACGGATGCCCCGCCTGGCTGGGCGGCCAGCCATTCCCAATGGCGCGGCAGCAGCGTCACCTCGCGCGATACCACGCCAAGCTTCGGGCGCCCTCGGCCCCGGGGCTCGGCCACATCCGCTGCGTCGTCGTTCTCGCCGGCTGGCTGCCGCAGGGATTCTAGCTGCGCGGCGCGCTTGGCAGTCCGCTCAAGTGCGGCGGCCTCCGTCCCGCTTGTATCCAGGTCGACGGAGCGCCCGGTGCTGTCGTCGAAAACCAGCACGGGTCCGCCCGCGCCAGCTTCCAGCGCACGCTTGAGCGCCAGCGCATTGGCTTGCAGCGGGCCCGTGGCGATACGCCGGTGGCCGTCGAAGGTGGTGTAGTTGTGAAGCGTTACGTTGCTCATGGGGATGCCCCTGGGAGACGACCTCCGAATATTACCCGGATAAAATAAGATGCCAATATCACCCGGGTATAAATAAGACCACCTCGCTTTCGGGTCACCAGGGTTCCAGCTTCCACCCATCCGACGTTGCCGCCAGTCGATGGGTCAGCCCCAGGCTGGCCATGAACACATCATCGTGGGACACCACCACCAGTGCGCCCTGATAGCCGCGCAGCATCGTCTCCACCGCCTGCACGGACGGCAGGTCCAGGTGGTTGCTGGGTTCATCGAACAACAGCAGCTGTGCCGGCGGATCGGCATACAAGGTACAAGCCAGCGCGGCCTTCAGGCGCTCGCCGCCGCTGAGCAGGCCGCTGGGTACGGTGACCTTCTGCGCATCGAGATCCAGCAGCGCCAGCCGCGTGCGCAATGCCGCCTCCCCCGCGGTGTGGTTGGCGGCCAGCATCTGTTCAATGGTTGAGCGCTGCGGCAACAGGCCGGCCAGTTGCTGGTCGAGGTAGGCGCTTTCGACATGCACCGCGCAGCGGCCAGCCAGCGGCTGCAACTGGCCGGCCAGCAGCTTGAGCAAGGTGGACTTGCCGCAGCCGTTGGGGCCGACCACGCCCACGCGCTGCTGGCCCGTCAGGGTCAGGCTGACGCGTCGCGTAGCGGCCGGCACGAACGGCAGATCGACCTCCTCCAGTTCAGCTACGCGGCGTTGGGCCGCCTGACTGACAGGCAACGCGAGCAATATGATCGCTGCATCGTCTTCCACCTGTCGCGCTGCGTCGCTCACGCGCGCATCGAGCGCTTCGCGCGCCGCCGCTTGCTGCAGGCGCAGCCTGCCCGCCGATGCCTGGCTGCGCTCCTTCTGCCGGCCCAGCAGGATCCTGGCCTGATTGGCGTCGCGCGCCTGCCGGTGGCCACGGGCCTGCCGACGCTCCTGGCGTTCACGTTGCGCACGCAGCGACTGTTCTTCCCGCTTGCGTTCGAGCTTGCGCTGATCCAGCTGCTGCAAGGCATTCTCTCGCTCCTGCGCCTTGCATTGCGCATAGAACGAATAGCCGCCGCCATAGCTGCGCAGTCCGAGCGACGACAGCTCGACGATGCGCGCCATGCCCGCCAGCAATTGCCGGTCATGGCTGACCACCAGCAGGCCGCGTTGCCAGCGTTGCAGTTGTGCGATCAGCGCCAGCCGGTTCGGCCGGTCCAGGTGGTTGCTGGGTTCGTCGAGAATCAGGAAATCGGCATCCGACAACAGCGCGCCGATCAGTGCCACACGCATGGCTTCGCCGCCGCTCAGGGTGCGCGCCGGGGTGTCCGCGTGCAGGTAGCCCAGGCCATTGCGCTCCAGCTCCTGCTGCAGCCGTTGCGGCATGTTCCAGTGCTCGCCGACGTCATCGAAGTCTTGTGCCACCGTGCTGCCGGCCTCAAGGCGTTGCAGCGCATCCAGCACCGACTGCACGCCAGCCAGCCCGGCCACCGACGTCTGCACGGCATGCGCAGCCTGCTGGGACAGGTAATGCACGCTGCCCGAGCGCACGCAACGCCCCGCGGAGGGCTCCAGCTCCCCGCCCAGGATGCGTGCCAGCACGGACTTGCCGATACCGTTGCGCCCGACCAGGCCAGTGGGACGGCCATCGAATTGTTCGGACAGTTCAGAGAAGAGCGTCCGGCCGTCGGGCAGGACGCAGGCAACGCTTTCCAGCGTCAGCTTGGGATTTGACATGCAAGATTCCAGGGATGCCAGGAACTCCCCCTGCTTGGGGGCGGTGGAGACTGGCCGTCATGCAGACGGCGGCATCAATGGCGCATGGTATGAATCCTCCTCGGATGGGGTTTGAATCGGCGAGGCATGGGGGACGCATGCCTGAGCACGTCGCCCCGCCCTACTCTCTGACTCGGCCCAACCTATAAGTTCACCGGGTCGGTAGCCAGCAGGTGAATTGGTGAATGCTGCCTTGGTCTCGCACCGCCACGTCGCCCACAGCTTGCAGCCGTTCGGGTTGTCCGTGCCCCGGTAGACAGCACGGGTCCGAGCAGCAGCTTGCTCATTGTGATGGTCTCCCTTTGGTCACCTATTGTTGTTCGCTCGCGGGCTGCGCTGGCGCGATCGCCGCGAAAAGCCTGGCGCCGGCCATCGGACGCCCGGCCAGCCATGCCGGCGACATAAGGTGAACCAAAAGAAAATGCGCGTCAAGCGCCACCTGCTGATTGCGCCGGGGGCCGGCGCTTCAGACCGCTGTCAGCCCTGATCCCCGCCGCCAACTGGCAAGACCGTGCCGGTAATGTACGAAGCCTCGTCCGATGCGAGAAACAGGATGGCATGCACCTGCTCGTCGATCGTGCCATAGCGGTGCATCAGGCTCGAGGCCCTGGTCTGGTCGACGATGGCCTGGTACCAGATGGCCTCCTGCTCGCTCTGAGCAGCCATGTTGCGTGGAATCCGGCGCGGCGGTGCCTCGGTGCCACCGGTGGCCACTGCGTTGACGCGCACGCCTTCGTGCGCATGCTCGAAGGCGAGGCTGGCCGTCAGTGCGTTGACGCCGCCCTTGGCCGCCGCGTAGGGCACACGGTGGATGCTGCGCGTGGCAATCGACGACACGTTGACGATGACGCCCTGCCGGCGCGCGACCATGCCGGGCAGCACCGCCCGGCAGCACCACAGCGTGGGGAACAGCGAGCGCCGGATCTCGGCTTCGATCTCGTCCTCTTCATAGGCCTGGAAGGGCTTGGCCCAGATTGTGCCGCCCACGTTGTTGACGAGGATGTCGATGCGGCCGAAGGCTGCTTCGGCCGCCTGCGCCATGTGCGTGGCGCCGGCATAGCGCTCCAGGTCGGCGTGCACTGCGATGGCCTGCCCGCCTGCAGCAACGATCTGCGCCGCGACTTCATCGACCAGCGTCGAGCGGTCGACCAGCGCCACCGAGGCGCCCTCGGCGGCGGCGGCCAGTGCGACGCCGCGGCCGATGCCTTGCGCGGCCCCGGTCACGATCATGGCTTTGCCGGCAAAGCGTGTAGCAGTTCTCATGTTGTCGTGCTCCTTGCTCATGCCGCGTTGCTGGCCGAGAACTTCTCGTAGTAAAAGCCGGCGGGCGTGATACCGCTCTGCTGCAGCCAGCCGCGCACGGCCTCCACCATCGCCACGGGGCCACAGAGGTAGATGTCGACATCGCCGCCGTTGAGCCATTCTGGTTCCACATGGGCTGTGACATAGCCCTTGCGGGCGTGGTTGCTGGCAGCGTCAGCAACGCAGGTACGGTATTCGAAGCCGGGCAAGGCACCCTGGGCCGCATGGATGCGCGACAGCGCCACCAGGTCTATGTCGTTGGTGACTCCATAGACCATGCGCACCGGCTGCGCACAGCCGCTGGCGGCCAGCACATCGAGCATCGACAGGAAAGGGGCGATGCCGGTGCCGCCGGCCAGGAACAGCACCGGCCGCGCCACCTCGCGCAGGTAGAAGCTGCCGTAGGGGCCCGAGAACGCCACGCGCTCGCCGGCCTTCGCCTGGCTGGTCAGCCACGTACTCATCCGCCCTTCCGGCACGTTGCGCACCACGAAGCCGGTGCGCGCGCTGCCGGGCGCGGAGCAGAAGGAATATGAGCGCGTCTGGCTGGTGCCCGGGATCTCGACATTGACATACTGGCCGGGCAGAAAATCCAGGCCGGCGGCCTCGTCCAGGTCGATGGCGAAGCCGATGGTCGAATCGGAGAGCTGTTCCAGCTCGGCCAGCGTCCCCTGGTAGGTGGTGACGCCGGTCTTGCAGGCGGCCGACGAGGCGGGCACCCGGATCACGCAGTCCGAACGCGGGCGGGTCTGGCAGGCCAGCACGTAGCCCTCGGCCGCTTCCTCGGCGGTCAGTGCATCCTCGATATAGCTAGACGCCGGCAGGTCATAGCTGCCCGACTCGCACAGCCCGCGGCAGGTGCCGCAGGCGCCGTCGCGGCAGTCCAGCGGGATATTGATCTGCTGCCGATAGGCGGCATCGGACAGGGTCTCGTGCTCGCCGCAGGTGATGAAGCGGGTGACGCCGTCCTCGAATTGCAGTGCGATGGTGTGTTCCATGGCGCGTTCCTCCAGCCTGGATCAGATGTGATAGATGTCGATGACCTGGTTGATGTAGTCGTTCTTGAGCACGACATACTTGTCCAGGATGCGTGGCTGCCCGCCGCAGAGGTCGAGCGTGTAGCGCGACATGCCGAAGTAGCTGTAGGTAGTCTGGTAGCGATGGCTCAGCGTGTGCCAGTTGAAGCGCACGGTGCAGGTGTCGCCCTCCACCCCGAGCACTTCCACGTTGCTCAGGTTGTGGCTGGTGCGCGTGTCCGGGATGGTGGCGCTGGAGCGCTCGGTCTTGATGCGGAACACGCGATCCTCCAGGCCCTGGCGGGTCGGGTAATAGATCAGCGAGATCTCGCGCTGTGGGTCGGTAACCAGCTTGCCGTCGTCATCCCAGCAGGGCATCCAGAACTTTGCGTCGGGGTGGTAGCACTCAAGCCATGCGTCCCACTCTTCGTCATCCAGCAGCCGTGCCTCGCGGTACAGGAAGGACTGGATGGCGGCAAGGTCGACCGGTTGGTCGAGGGTGATGTCGGCGGTGCTCATGCTGCGCTCCCTGCGGCGGCGTCGGTGGCTTCATTCGCAGCTTCGGCGGATTGCTCTGCCACGGCCTTCTTCATCACGTCCAGCCAGTAGCGGTGCTGCACCGTGTAGAGGCCCTCGTCCTCGGTACGCACCCCGCTCATCACGGGCTTGAGTCCGATGCGCTGCGCGGCCTCGTCGGCACCGTCGATCCAGTGCTTCGCGCCGCGGCACATGTCGTTCCAGGCCAGCGCCTGCCCGGCGTAGCCCTGCTGGCAAGCGCGGAACTCTTCGAGGTCGTCGGGGGTGGCCATGCCGCTGACGTTGAAGAAGTCCTCGTACTGGCGGATGCGGCGCGCGCGCGCCTCGTCGGCTTCGCCCTTCGGCGCGATGCAGTAGATGGTGACCTCGGTCTTGTCGACGGCCAGCGGACGCAGCAGGCGGATCTGCGAGCCGAACTGGTCCATCAGGTAGACGTTGGGGTAGAGGCACAGGTTGCGCGAGTTCTGGATCATCCAGTCCGCGGTCTCCGCGCCGCAGCGCTCGGCGAATTCCTCGCGGCGGCTGAAGTTGGGGCGGTCCTCCGGGTTGGCCCAGCGCGACCACAGCAGCATGTGGCCATGCTCGAAGGCGTAGAAGCCGCCGCCCTGCTGCCCCCACTTGCCGGCGTCCATGGCGCGGATCTTGTCGTCCTGCGCGTTCTTCTGCTTGCGCTGGCTGGTGGTCGCGGCGTAGTTCCAGTGCACCGCCGACACATGGTAGCCATCGGCGCCGTTCTCGGCCTGCAGCTTCCAGTTGCCCTCGAATGTGTATGTGGACGAGCCGCGCAGCACCTCAAGCCCGTCGGCCGACTGGTCGACGATCATGTCGATGACGCGCGCCGCTTCGCCGAGGAAGTCCTTCAGCGGCGGCACGTCCGCGTTCAGGCTGCCGAACAGGAAGCCGCGGTAGTTCTCGAAGCGCGCCACCTTCTTCAGGTCGTGCGAGCCTTCCTTGTTGAAGCAGTCGGGATAGCCGGCGTTCTCGGGATCCTTCACCTTCAGCAGCTTGCCGCTGTTGTTGAAGGTCCAGCCGTGGAACGGGCAGGTATAGGTAGCCTTGTTGCCGCGCTTGTGGCGGCACAGCATGGCGCCGCGGTGGCTACAGGCATTGATGAAAGCGTTCAGTTCGCCCTGGCGATTGCGCGCGATCACCACCGGCTGGCGGCCGATATGGGTGGTGTAGTAATCGTTGTTGTTCGGGATCTGGCTTTCGTGCGCCAGGTAGATCCAGTTACCCTCGAAGATGTGCTTCATCTCGAGTTCGAACAGGTCTTCGTCGGTGAAGGCCGCGCGGTGCAGCCGGTAGTCGCCGCTTGCCTTGTCTTCCACCAGGAAGGCATCGAGGTCGAGGCGCCCGGCGCCGGGGCGAACGGGGGCCTTGCCCTCCGGATAGATGGGGATCATGGAGTTGTCTCCTGCCGATGTCTTGTCTGCGGGACGGCGCTGCGCATGGCGCTGCCGCCCGGACTGGATCTGCCGGCCCGCACGGCGGGCGGCACTACGGAAAATCAGGCGGCGGCGCGCTGGCGCTCCACCTCGGCGGCGGGAGCGCCGGCCTGCTCCGGCAGCAGCCGGAAGTCGAAGTCGATCGAGGCGAACGGCTTGTCCACGCCGTGTTTGTCGAGCGCGGCGGCGTCGGTGACGCGGGTCACCGCCGGCACCAGCCCCTCGCGGCTGGCAAAGGCGAAGTCGTCCCACAGGTATTCGTCGCCGTCGATGTTGATCTGCGTGGTCAGCTTGCGGTGGCCGTCCGCCGACACGAAGAAGTGGATGTGGGCCGGGCGCCGGCCGTGGCGCGCGAGCTGGTCCAGCAGGCGCTGGGTGGTACCTTCCGGCGGGCAGCCATAGCCGTTGGGCACGTTGCTGCGGAACTGGTAGCGGCCGTTGGCGTCGGTGACGATGGTGCGGCGCAGGTTGAAGTGCGACTGGGTCTTGTCGAAGAACGAGTAGTTGCCCATCAGGTTGGCGTGCCACACCTCGACCCTGGCGCCGGGCAGCGGCTTGCCGTCGGCGCCGTACACCGTGCCCTGCATGAACAGGACCTCGCCCTTGCCGTCGTCGCTACCGTCGTCGAGCCGGGCAAAGCCGGTGCTTTCCGGGGCGCCGGCCACGTAGAGCGGGCCTTCGATGGTGCGCGGCGTGCCGCCGGTCAGGCCGGCGCGGGCTTCAGCCTCGTCGGCGCGGACATCGAGGAAGCGTTCCAGCCCCAGGCCGGCGGCGAGCAGGCCCAACTCCTGGGTGGCGCCCGCCTCGGCGAAGTATTCAATGCCCTTCCAGACCTCGCTGGCGCTCAGGTCGAGGTCCTCTATCGCCTTGAACAGGTCCGCCGTCAGGCGGACTACCACCTGCTGCACGCGCGGGTCGGGGGTGCCTTGCGTGCCGGTGGCGACGATAAAGCTGTTGACCAGGGCGTCGATTTCCGAGTGAGTCATGGGGGTCTCCATAGTTGTGGTTGGGTCCCGGTTCATGCTTTGCAGGTATCGAGCTTGTCTTCCGGGCACGGATGGAGCATAGTCAACGGCAGTTTTAGCAGTCCAACACTGATTTAGTATCTGCTCGATACTCAGGAGGTATAGTCTTGGAATTGCGGCACCTGCGTTACTTCGTGGCCGTGGCAGAGGAACGCAACTTCACCCGGGCGGCCGAGCGGCTGCATATCGCACAGCCGCCGCTGTCGCGCCAGATCCAGCAACTGGAGGAAGACCTGGGTGTGCAACTCTTCGAGCGGCATTCGCGCCCGCTGAAGCTGACCGACACCGGGCGCTTCTTCTATACCCACGCGCTGCAACTGCTGGCCCAGACCGCAGAACTGCAGGCGATGACCAAGCGGGTCGGCAAGATCGAGCACAAGATGTCGGTGGGCTTTGTCGGCTCCACGCTGTATGGGATGCTGCCGCGCATCATCCGGCGCTTCCGGCAGATGCACGCCGATCTGGAACTGAGCCTGCATGAGATGTCGACCATGGACCAGATCAAGGCGCTCAAGGAGGGGCGCATCGACGTGGGCTTCGGGCGTATTCGCCACGAAGACCCGTCGGTGCGGCGCGTGGTGCTGCGCGAGGAGCGCATGATCGTGGCGCTGCCGGTCGGCCATCCGCTGGCTGACACCAAACCCGAGCTCGCGCTGCACGACCTGGTCGGTGAGCCGCTCATCATCTTCCCCAAGGCGCCGCGCCCGAGCTTTGCCGACCAGGTGCTGGCCGCCTTCCACGACCGCGCCCTGAAGCCCCGCCGCCTGCACGAAGTGCGCGAGCTGCAGATCGCGCTCGGGCTGGTGGCGATGGGCGAAGGCATCTCGGTGGTCCCGAGCAGCGTCTACGGGCTCAAGCGGGGCGACGTGACCTACAAGGAACTGGACGATCCCAAGCTGGTATCGCCCATTATCATGAGCACGCGCATGCTGGACGAGTCGGCCGACCTGCGCTCGCTGCGGGACATGATCTACCAGCTCTACGAGGATGAGGGCATGGCCTACCTGCCGCCGCCGAAGGAATAAGGAGCAGCGGGCGGTCCATACTCTGGAGGTATGAAATCAGACGCCAACGGTCTTGGACACCCAAAAAATCGCCCTCCATACTCCGGTGCAACGTTCAACTGCATCAGAAAGGTATGAAAGTGGCGACGCAGCAAAGCATCACGGCCATCGAGTCCATCGAGGCCATCCTGGTCGATCTTCCGACCATCCGGCCGCACCAGCTCGCCATGGCGACCATGCAGCGGCAGACGCTGGTGATCGTCCGGCTGCGCTGCGCCGACGGCGTCGAAGGCCTCGGCGAGGCGACCACCATCGGTGGCCTTTCCTACGGCGACGAGAGCCCCGAGGGCATCAAGCTGACCATCGACAGCTACCTTGCACCGGCGCTGCTGGGCCAGGATGCGGCCAACGTGCATGGCGCCATGGCGCGCCTCGCCAAGGTCGCACGCGGTAACCGCTTCGCCAAGTCGGCGCTAGAAACCGCGCTGCTGGACGCGCAGGGCAAGCGTCTCGGCGTGCCGCTGGCGACACTGCTAGGCGGCCCCGTGCGCGACACCCTGCCGGTGCTGTGGACGCTGGCCAGCGGCGACACCGCGCGGGACATCGACGAGGCGGAGCGCCTGCTTGACGAGCGCCGCCACGACACTTTCAAGCTCAAGATCGGCCGACGCAGCGTGCGCGAGGACGTCGCACATGTATCCGCGATCAAGCGCGCGCTGGGCGAGCGGGCGCGCGTCACGGTGGATGTCAACCAGGCCTGGAACGAAGCGGATGCCGCCACCGGCATTGCCATGCTGGAGGCCGCCGGCATCGACCTGATCGAGCAGCCCACACCTCGCGAACAACGCGCCGCGCTGGCGCGTCTGGCGGCGCGCTTCGTCGTGCCCATCATGGCCGACGAAGCCGTGTGCGGGCCCGAGGACGCGATGGAACTGGCCCGCATCGGCGGCGCCGACGTGTTCGCCCTGAAGATCGCCAAGTCGGGCGGCATCTTCGGCATGCTGCGCACGGCCGCGGTGGGCGATGCGGCCGGCATTGCACTGTATGGCGGCACCATGCTCGAAGGCAGCATCGGCACCATAGCCGCCGCCCACGGCTTTGCGACCCTGCCGCAACTGGCATGGGGCACCGAACTGTTCGGCCCGCTGCTGCTGAAGGACGACATCGTGGCCGAGCGCCCCATCTACCGCGACTTCGCGTTGCACCTGCCGCAGGGCCCCGGCCTCGGCATGGCACTGGACGAGGACAAGCTCGCCCACTACCGGCGCGACCGCGCCTGAATCCCTGCAATCAGACCCCATCAGAATCG
Source organism: Cupriavidus sp. UYPR2.512 (assembly GCF_000379565.1). Taxonomy (NCBI): domain Bacteria; kingdom Pseudomonadati; phylum Pseudomonadota; class Betaproteobacteria; order Burkholderiales; family Burkholderiaceae; genus Cupriavidus; species Cupriavidus sp. UYPR2.512. The sequence continues at coordinate 37,957 of NZ_KB903163.1, forward strand.
AGGCGAGGAGACACCAATGCTGTATCTGGTACGAATGGACGTAAACCTGCCGCACGACATGCCCCCCGCGCAGGCGGAGGACATCAAGGCGCGCGAGAAAGCCTATGCGCAGGACCTGCAGCGCCAGGGCAAGTGGCAGCAGCTCTACCGCGTGGTCGGCGAGTATGCCAACTACAGCATGTTCGACGTCGAGTCCAACGAGGCGCTGCACACGCTGCTGTCGGGGCTGCCGCTGTTCCCGTACATGAAGATCGCCGTCACCCCGCTGGCGCCGCATCCTTCATCGATCCGCTGAGGGAGCCCACGTCATGCGCTTTGCCACCCACGACGGGCTTCGCCTGCACTATGAACTCCACGGTCCGGCCGGCGCGCCGGTGCTGGTCCTGTCCAACTCGCTGGGCACCACCCTGTCGATGTGGGACCCGCAGATGCCGGCGCTGCTGGAGCGCTTCCGCGTGCTGCGCTACGACACGCGCGGCCATGGCGCCTCCGGTGTTCCGACAGCGCCGTTCGGCATGGCCGAGCTCGGTGCCGACGTGCTGGCGGTGATGGACCACGCCGGCGTTGAGCAGGCCCATTTCTGCGGCCTGTCGATGGGCGGCATGACCGGCATCTGGCTGGCACGCCATCATCCCGAACGCTTTGGCCGCTTCGTGCTGGCGAATACCGCGGCGCTGATCGGCCCGGCGTCCGGCTGGAACACGCGCATCGAGCGCGTGCGCAACGAGGGCATGGCGGAGATTGCCGAGGGCGTGCTGGCCCGCTGGTTCACGCCGGCTGCGCTGGCAGGCGATCCGGCGCACATCGCGCCCGTGCTCGCCATGCTCGCCTCCACGGATCCCGCCGGCTATATCGCCAACTGCGCCGCCGTGCGCGACGCCGACCTGCGCGGCCTGCTGCCAGGCATCCGGTCGCGCGTGCTGGTGATCGCGGGCGTGCAGGATGCCGCCACCACGCCGCAACACGGCCGCGAGCTGGCGCAAGGCATTGCCGACGCCGAATACCTCGCGCTCAATGCCGCGCATTTGTCCAACTGGGAGTTGCCCAAGCCGTTTTCGCACGCGGTGATCCGCTTCCTGTCCCAGGCGTGATGCACTACACCACCCGAAGCCTCGATATGACCCAGCCCTGCATTATCTCCGTCGCCATCACCGGCTCGCTGCCGCGCAAGAAGGACAACCCGGCCGTGCCGATCACCGTCAGCGAGCAGGTCGAGTCCACCCAAGCCGCGTTCGAGGCGGGGGCCACGCTCGTCCACCTGCACGTGCGCAATGACGACGAGACGCCGTCCTCCGAGCCGGACCGCTTTGCCCGCGTGCTGGAGGGCATCCGCAAGCATGCGCCGGGCATCATCACGCAGGTCTCCACCGGCGGCCGCTCCGGCGCGGGAAAGGAGCGAGGCGGGATGCTGGCGCTGCGGCCGGACATGGCCTCGCTTGCCACCGGCTCGGTCAATTTCCCGACACGCGTCTATGACAATCCGCCAGACCTGGTGGACTGGCTCGCCGCGGAAATGAAGGCCTGCGCCGTCAAACCCGAGATAGAGGCCTTCGACCTGTCGATGATCTTCCAGGCGGTGGCCATGCAACAGGCCGGCAAGATCGACGGCGCGCTGCATATCCAGTTCGTGATGGGGATCAAGAATGCGATGCCGGTCGATCGCGAGGTGCTCGCCTTCTATGTGCATACCCTGCGGCGCCTGGCACCCGATGCCACCTGGACCGGCGCTGGCATCGGCCGCGACCAGTTGACGATGGCGCGCTGGTCGCTCGAACTGGGCGGCCATTGCCGCACCGGCCTGGAAGACAATGTACGGCTTGACAAGCATACACTGGCGCCCTCCAACGCCGCGCTGGTCAGCCAGGTGCGGCCTTGTGCGAGGAATATGGGCGCCCCGTGGCGACAGTGGCCCAGGCGCGCGCGCTCCTGGGGCTGCCATCAAAGGAAATCGACGGTCGTTCGCCCTTGTAGATTAAGTCCTAATCGAAGACGCGCGGCACCGCAGCCTGAAAATCTGCATCGCTTTCAACATGAACCCGGTAGCCACCACCGACATCGTGGCGTCGACCGGAGGAACGAGCGTTGAATTCGCCGGCGGCCTAACCTTGGCCCTGAACCGGAGACTGCGAAGTGAGGGCTGCGTAGTAGAGGTTGTCCTAGGTGCGGCGCCCCGAGCATGACGGCCGCGCCCAACACTTATGGACATCGTGAAGGCAGGTCGCAAAGATGCAGTGTGGATTAGCGCATATAGGGCCGGGCAGCAGAGTATCCGATGCAGGAAAGCCGAAGGTAGAGCGGTAACCCACCTCCGGGCAACACTGTCTTACAGCGCAAGGGTCACCACGCGCAGCGTGGCATCGTCGGGGCACGGTATGTCGGAAAATCCCAAACGTCTAGCCAGTCGCCGCATCGCGGTATTCGATGACAAGACATAACCTTCCATGCATCGATAACCGCGGCGGCGAGCGATGTCAATCAAAGCGCTCAGCAGTCGGCTGGCAAGGCCAATCCCATGCCAGTCATCGACTACCGTCACGGCAAACTCGCAAGCATCGTTGCCCGGCGCCGCGGCGTAGCGCGCGCCACCCACAATAGAGGAGCCCTTCTCTTTCGTGGCAAGCGCCACCAAGGCAAACTCGCGTTCCGCGGACGGGTGCGTCGCCTGCTCAAGCATCGTTTCCGGCAACTGTTGCATGGCGGCCATGAATCTGGCATAACGCGCATCGGCGGAAAGTTTGCTGAATGCCGCCATTAGGCCGGCCTTGTCGTCTTCGGCAATCTCCCGAACCAGGACTTCCCGTCCATCGCGCAGGACCACGGTGAACGGCACGAATATTGTCGCATTGGGCTTGTTTTGCATGGCAACGGTGTCGCAAGAGAAGAAGGCGAGTTCGACGCGTTGAGCCCGCGGCCTTTCATATTAGGCGGTCTAGCGGAATCCGCCGGTACCAGAGGCAGGCCGTTGCACTCAACATCGCCGAACAACACCGCGTGATGTCGCACCCAAGCCAAGTGGCACCTTGGGTATCGAAATGGAGAGCCAGGCGGCTCATTTCGCTCTTCGCGTCGAATATCATCGACGCGAAGTTTGGCGCGCAGTCTCCGGTCCGGGCGCCTAGAATGCTGAGTGAGTCAAGGCTCAGGAAGCTCGGCCAGCAGATCTTCCAGTGCCGAAGATTCAAACAACATCATGACTTGAGGAGAGCGACATGACCGTACGCAAATTGCCCGCAGTTGGTTTCGCAGTCCTGATGGCACTCACTTCTCTAGGTGCGACGGCCCAGTCAGCGCCGGGATCCCAACCGGGGGCGGCGCCAGCCGAGATTCCGAAAGCCCCCCCGACTACGGCGCAGGCCAAGGCCCTGATTGCCGAGCGGTTCAAGGCGGCCGATACCAATCATGACGGCAAGCTGGCCCGTGACGAAGCGCAGACGGGCATGCCGCATGTCTACGAGAATTTCGACAAGATCGACGTCAAAAAGCAGGGTTTCGTCACGGAACGCCAGATCGGTTCCTATTGGATGAAGAAGACCAAGGATCAGATGCAGAAGGAAGATCCAATCTGGAACTGAAGGAACTGAAGCGCTTAGCTCGTGACCTCGCCACCGCTACCGCCAACCTGTTCCGCTGGCCGGCGATAGCCAACCGATAGCAACCGTGACGTATGTCTTTTTAAATCAATACGTTACGGCAGCTATTCGATCGTGGCCGATAGTCCCCGACGAACCCGATCTCACTCCCACTCCATCATCAACAGGCCACCTAAACCCGCGTGGTTAAAGGGATTGGCTGCGATCGACTTGCGGCCTTACCGTCGCTTATACCGTCAAGCACGCTG
>NZ_KB903164.1:0-39756 GCF_000379565.1 Cupriavidus sp. UYPR2.512
GCATCGAGCCGATGAAGAAGTTCGCCCGCACCGTGCGTGCCCACCGTGAGCTGATCCTCAACTACTTCCGTGCCCGCAAGCAGTTCTCCAGCGGCGTCGTCGAGGGCCTGAACAACAAGGCCAAAGTCACCATGAGAAAATCGTACGGATTCCGAACCTTCAGGGCGACGGAAATCGCGCTATATCATGCACTTGGCAATCTTCCTGAGCCTTCGTCAACCCACACTTTTTCCTGACGAACCCCTTTTCCTTCCATCCTCGATCATTCCTGGCGACGCCCTGCGTCGGATCGTCAATCCGCAAAGGAGGGTGCGCTCCGTCATCATGACGCCGTTGTTGCCGCATCGAGCGAAACGAAGCGTTCACGAAGCAGCTTCTCTTGCTCGGCGAAACGCGCGTCTTTATCGTCTCGCAGCTTCGTGAGGTTATGAAGCTTCCAGCGAATGGCGGGCATGTCCTTGAGGTGAGGAAAGGCCGGCATCAGTGACCAGTCAGGCTCGGCTCGCACAAAGGAGATGAGGAAATCCCTGTGTGCTTGCGTCAGAGCCGCAGGCAACTCTTTATGCAGCCGTTCTTGAACGGCGATGAGGCTGCCGATGCTCACCTCTTCGGTCGTCATCCCGACGAATTCGCCATAGCTTTCCGCAAGGTCCTTCTGCCGGGGGAAGAGTACTTCGTGGGTTGGCCGATTGTGTCCTGCGAGGTAGCCCACAAAGCAATCGACGAAGTCGCCTCGGAGGCCAAACATCTCATAGCAGTGCAGGACATCAAAGATGTCTCGAGAGTGCTGACGATCCAAGGCTGCGACCAGCTTGCTTCCATATAGCTCTGCCTTCTGGAGAACCGGGACCGAGATGGACTTGTTGAAAAGGCCCTGCGCCTTTGGAACCAGCTCGAGCATATCGGGGCGCAGAAGGGTGCCCCGAAACACATAGTTGACTTCGACCTTTACGGCCGACTCAGCGGAGATCGCGGTCAGCTTGACGTCATCCCCTTTGATTTTGCCCTTAGCGCCTACCTTGGTGAAATTCGCTTCGTATCCCATCTTCTCGATCGCCGCTTTAGAACGAGCGAGTTCGTTGCTGATGCTCTGGAGGGCCTCGTCGCGCTGCATCGTGTGATCGGTGAACACGACGTCAATGTCGACTGACAAGGGGGGCAAGTCCTGGAGGAACAGATTGATCGCAGTGCCCCCCTTCATTGCGAACTTGTCGGTGTCAAAGACGGGAGGTGCGATATCGATGAGTAGGCGGACGGTGTCGAGGTAGTTGTTATTCATGGGCTCTGGGGTGATGCTGCTTTCAGTTTCTTTGCCGCTTGCTTTGCTTCCACGCGCAGTTGGACATGCTCTTGCAGGTTCTGTCCCCAGGCGAAGCCGCTGTCTTCTCCCAGAGTCTTCACCAGCTTGAGCACCTTCAACCGTGTGCAATGGCTCAGGAAGGTGCGCAGGATCGGAGGACGAAGGCTCCGCATCATGACGATGATGTTCTCAACTTCCTCGAGGGTTTGGCCCTTGCCTACATCGCTGACAAGCTCCAGGAAGGCGCGTTCGGGCACGGACACGAGAACAGAAGGATTCCTGTTCGGCAATGCCTTGAGGCCTTCACCGTAGGGGAATGAGTCGTCGAATAGATCCGTTCTCTGATACGTGTACAAGAGATGCTTGTCGACCCATTCGGGGAATCTGTATGGGACCTGTCCCCAGAGGACGACCCTCTCGCGAAAGGCGATGTTGTGCCTGACTCCCTGCCAATCCAGTGCAGTTTTCCCGCCGACGTGCAGCCCCTTTATCCGCCGGCTCAAGTACGCCAGGATTCCTTCCAGGGTCGGGGTGTCGCCCCGGAGGAGATACGCGCTCCTTCCAAGTTGCTCTAGCCATGCCTCGCTGACCATGTGGCTAAGGGATCGCTCAGACACGCCCATTTCGCGGAGCATCTCCGTGTCCATAGGCTGGCCACGGGGCGCCTGGGCTAGCAAATTGTGAAGTGGTTTGTTACGCATCCCTCAATTCTATGCGATTTTGAGTGTAATAACCCTCGCTCAGTTGTATATTTCAGCACCTAAAATACATTAGGCTTCTGGAACCCTCTTCCCAGACAGATCAGGTGGGGACGACCGAGGGGCGGCCGTTGCGTTACTGGAAGAACCGATCGGCCAGTTTCTGCCCCTAGAGCATAGTGCTCCTTAGGGCACGTCATGCCGCGAGTTTGTTCTTTTTGGGCGCAGTTTCCCCACGGGAATTGTAGGTTTATGCACCAAAAATCGATTCGCAACTAAAGGTGCTTATTCGCCGCATCTCGCCGCTTCTGCCAGTTTGACGGAGGAAGGGGCGTAGCGAACGTAGATCCTTGACGACGACATACTGTCGAGTTGGCAGCTGAGGCGCTGGGCCTTCCGCGAGTCATCGCCGGCCTTACAGCAGCCTAGGACCACCCAACGCCAACTTGCCGATTTCAGCCAACTGTCGGCGCCCGCCGGCCCTTCTTGTACAGTGCCGTGGTCGCCATCGTCGCGTGTCCCATGCAGGCCTGCAGCTCATCGAGCTGTACGCCGTCCGCAGTCGCCTGCGTCCCGAATGCGTGCCGAAACGCGTGAGGGTTGAGCGCCTGGCTCTGCGGGAGCAGCGCAGGCTCGTGCCGCGCGAGATGGTCACGGAAAAGATCGGCCGCGCGTTCGACCAGAGAGCGCAGTCCGCGATCGCTGTAGCCCCCTCGCCCGGCCACGGCCTTGGCGCGCGCGCGCGGTGTGGTCGTCTCAGTCAGGGGAGCGAGCAACGGAGCCGGCCCCAATGTCTGCGCGTCCAGTCCGCGATCGGCCCAGTGCGAGGCAAGCGCAGCGTGCGTGCGCAAGCTGATCGGCACGAGCCGCACCTTGCCACCCTTGCCAACTATGCGTAGCTCACCCCAGAGGCCCGGCCGGCTGCCCTCCCCCGCCCCTGCCAGTGCCCGCATGTCCGCGCGGTCGGCGGCGGCCGCCTCGGCTACGCGCAATCCTGTGTCGCGCAGTAGCACCAATGCCGCACGAAACAGGCGCATGCGGCTGCCTTCCTCACCGGGAGCCTGAGCACGCTCGTCGAGCCAGGCAGCGAGCGCCAGCCAAACCTTTGACGACACCGCGCGATCGACGTCGATTGCGTCGGCAACCCGCCTCGTGCGCAGCATGCCCTCCCACGGATTGCTGTCAAGATAGCCCTGCGCGACGAGCCAGGCGAACAGGCCCGCAAGCACAGTCTCAGAATAGGCAGCGCTGCGCGGGCTCAACAGCCCCGTGAACGGCCGCCACGCCGGGTTGTGGAACACTGTCCCGGCCACGGTAACCACGCGAGGCACCTGCGGTCCGCGCCAACGCGCGGCCGGTTGCGGATCGGCCAGGAACGTTCGATACGCGAGGCAGTCGTCGGCGATCGCGTCGGCAAACGCCTTCCCGCGCTCAAGGATCACCCATGCCAGAAATCGCTCAGCCTCCTTGCGGTAGGCGCGGCGTGTGGTGGATGCCTCCGGCCACTGGGACAGCCAACTACTGATCGCCTCGTGATCGTCGCGAGCCCGGATCATGCACCGCGCGAGCGCCGCACGGTTCGCGCCTGCCCTGCCGTCGAGGGCGTCCGGCAGCCGCATCGCCTCGAACGGCAGTGGTGCTCCCGCGTCCAGCTGCAGCGCCTGGGAACCGGTCGTCATCGGCGAAGGAGCACCGGTGACGTGGGCACCCAACGGGCCCAGCGCCTTCCTATGGGCGTCCAAAAACGTGACGAGACGCGAGGCTGCGAGCGGACCCACCCGCGGCACGCGGCGCCACCAGCTGCGCCCGCGCGCATTGGCAAGCGCCACCAAGTCGGCCAGCGTGTCGATACCCGCCGCCTGAAGGCGACGCGCGAGCGGCGCGGCCAGCCACAGGTGCACGCCATGCTTTGGTTGCGGTGCCTGCGTACCGAGGCCCTCAAGCTGACGCACCGCATCTACTGCACTGTCCATGGCGACGCCGGAGCGGCCCGGCTGGCCGACGGCGATGGCCAGATCCTCGCGGCCGTGTACCCGTGCACGGGCTACCAGCGCATCACGAATCGTGTGCAGGGTGGCCAGCGTCTCCCGAGGCTCGGGGATGGAGTCGGCATCCGTTGCGAGCCAGCGGCCCCCGATTGCATCTAGCGGTACGCCTTGAAGCCAGGCGCGTAGCGCGGCGAGATGAGCGCGGCTCGGTTGCAATTGATCTCTCCTATTCCTAGCCCGCGGTTGCCGTCTACACTGGAACTGACCGCTGACTCGACGAGATTCGCCGGCTGAGCCACAACTCTAGGTAGGTGAGACGGGCGACTGCACGCGAAGTTATCGGCATGCGGTTTTTTACCACAAAATCGCCCGGACAGAATTCGGCAAAAGTAAAATCTCGTAGAATCAAGTACATAGGAGCTGGATGCCCCAACGCTCCGATAGTCGCGTTTAGAAGAACAACCTGATTTGTGGCCAAATAGCCGAACCTCTTTTCGCGAATAGGCGGCTGTGCTCAGCGCCTCGAATTTCGAGTTCCGCCACGGCAATTCCTGAACGATCAGCAAGCCACTTCACACCCGGCTGGTCGACTCCTCGCTGCCCCGATTCTGAAATACACCCTTCGGGAAAAACCATCACGCGACCGCCTTGCTTCAGTTCAGTCAGAAGGGTTCGTATGCCGAATGGCGCTGTCGCGTCGATCGAAATAACCTTTCCAAAGCCGAGCCATGCCAAGGTCTTGAGGAAGCGAGCCGCGGCCCCTGCCCCACGCGAATACTCCGTATCAACCGCGAATGCGAGCGGTACGGGGGACGCCAGGGCAACGATGACCCCATCCAGCAGGGAAACGTGATTGCAAACGAGAATGCACGGCTCGCCCGAACTGAGTACGGCTTTCGTCGACGCCTTGTATGTCACGCGCACCCGAAATATGCGCAGCAGGACCGGGCGCAACACGTAGCGAAAACCTGATTGGAGGCGACGAATGTGCATTATAGGTATCCTACGCCCACACATTGGAGGCTGACACGCGCCGTCAGGCGCGTGGTCGAAGTTAATGCGCGGCCCTCTGTATATTAACTAGCGCGAAGATCATTCAAGGCGGGCAGCGGCCGGAACAGATCTGGGTGGTCCTCGGCCAAACGACGTCGAAGAGCCATTGCTGCACTGTCCGCGCATCCGAGATACGCGCGAATTGACGTCAGAGTAGTTTTTGCCCTGCCCGCCCGGATCGCGGCGGCGAGATCTGCCAAGTTCACGAATGCCTCACCTTCCTCTGCCGGCGCAGCTGCCTCCGCCAGTGGTTCAATGGCAAGCTCCGCCTGCGGCTCAATCGGTACGACGAGTTCCTTGTGCAAAGCAGGCTCGTTTGCGGCTACACGCCCTGCGGCGGCGGACGCGGCAAACACCCCGCTCGTTTGGGAAAGGGGCACTGCGGCAATGGCCTCAGGCGGGTTTTCTACCTCGCTGTATGATTTCGGCTTCGAGGGCGGCTGCATTACAGATGCCCATGAAACAACAGCTATAGCGTCAACGAGCAAGCCCAGTACGATCGCCATTAGCAAGCTGACCTGGTCAGACCCAAGACGCACGAAGCTCGCCACACCAGCCACGAATGGGTCGACTCGCGCATCATCCTGAGCCTTCTGGCGACGGTCGACGGCAGCCGCATGGGCGTCGGCGGCCTTCTCGTTTCGAACTGCCTCAGCATCTTCGATCCTAAGCGCGTCCAGCCGCGCCGACAGCGCTTTGCGCCGTGCAGCCACCGAGGCACAATCGGCGTCACATCGACGGGCATCAAGAAGCGCCATATTTCGCACCGTGGTGGCCACATCAGCAGCAATTTGAGTCCGATTGCGCGCGCTAGGCGCCGCCGTGAAAACGGGCACTGTCGGGACCGCAGCGACAGCTGAAGCACGTTGCTCCCCTACCCTGCCCTGGGCATTCAGAAAGAAGGTTGCGTGGGTGTACGTGGTGGCAAGAATCGCCCCGATCCAAATCGGCAGCACCAAGACCTTCACGGCGCCGCGCGCACCCTTTGTCAGGGCTGGCAGTAGATGTGCGGCCAGGAGGATCACGACGCCCGTGGCCACCCAGACAGCCTTCTCGGGCCAAGTCGTGCCTCGTTCCTCGCTGGCAATAACTGTGATGAACAGAGAGGTCAGGGTTGCCGCAATGCCGAGGCAAATGCTGACGAAGCGGCCGCTCATTGGGGTGAAAGCGGACTGCATTTGAATAACCTGTTTTGCCATAGAAGTAGCATGCTCTTGCGCAGCCCGTGGCTGACCCGGGCCGCTCTTCGTCAGCGAACCATGCTGGTCAGGAGATGACGCAGCGACTGAACGACCGCCGAAAGTTCTTCGCCATCCGCGCCCTGGATGTCGAGGACAATGCCGTCTGCCCGCTTAGAGAGCATGGCGCAGATGCTTCCGTTCGAAGAACGGTACTCCTCGACCTCCGAGCCCGCATCTTGCGCCGTAGCGGCCTCGCGAGCTTGCGGCGCGGCCGGCTGCAAGGATGAAGCGACAGGGGCAGATGACGAAGCCGATCGCTGTCGAGCCGCGCGAGGTGCGTGTGACTCTCCGCGGCGCGTAGCGTTGAACCTGGATCGAAACTCGATGACTTGCCGCACCTTCATATCAAGGCGAACGATTCGCTCCACAAGGTCGAGGGTCTTCTCCAGACTCCCCTCGTTGTCCTGGTGAAACTTACTGACTTCATAGGCGACGCGAACCGGAAACCGATCTTGATTGGACAGCATCTCAACCATGATTTCCTCGGGCAATTTACCGATCGTCAGAGTTTGAGACACGATGGATTCGTCCTGGCCGAGTGTCTCGGCGAGCTCCTTCTGGCTTGCGAAGTGCCCATTCTGGAGCAGGTACGTCCACTTCACTGCATTGTCGAACGGTGTCTGATTTTCGCGCCGCGTGTTGAGTTCGTAACCGAGTTTGTAGCTCTGGATGCCAATCGGAACATCGACGACCATCGCGCGAGCCTTGGCGTGTTTGAGGAATCGCAATGCACGGACACGACGGCCGCCGTCGTGAAGGAAGAACTCGCCAGGGCGATCGTAGTCGGGCACGACGTGAATGGGCTGCTGCTGTCCCTGTTCAGCAATGCTCGGGATGAGATCCTCAAGCCGACGAGCCAGATAGAAGTGCCGCGGATTGAACGGTGACTCTTTGACTTGACTCAGTCCCACCTCAATCGTCGAGCCGGGTTGATAGTTGTTAAACAGACACCAGCTGCGATACTCCTCACTCCACTCCGTATCCTCAGGAAGAGGCGCTGGGGCCAATGCTGCCGGCGCGAGGGTCAGCCGTGGCTGGGGCAAGGTGGGCTGGGCCGCCCCGTCAAGTTCTTCAGCAAGGCGGAATCGGTTGCGGTTGCGAAGCGGTGCCTCGATAGCGCTTACAGGTTCAGGCTGCTCCGACTGAACATCTTTCTGCAAAGACGCACGCATCCTAGCCTTGAGCGGATTATTGGACATACCCTACCCTCCTTCAGGCCTTAGGTTTTTTGGACAAGCGATAACGGTCGCCAACGCCGAGCAGGTTCACGACCTCTTCAGTCAATTCACTGACTTCCGTCGCGGCTGGGCGAAAGGCGCGATGAGACGCATACGCGGTAGCACCAATGGCATACGCCTGGGGATAGCACTCCCGCATCCGAATGTTGGTTTTGAACAGCGGATAGCCTTTTTCCTGGATTTCATCCCGACAAAGCGTATATAGCATCCGGCGCTCGTCTGCGACCTGGTTTAGGAGGTAAGCGAACTTGAGGTCGGGGTTGTCCTCTTCTTGCACAGCGCGGATTTGATCGACCAGCACTTTCGTCGCGTTGAAGTCCATCGTATTTGGACGCAGAGGAATCACGACCAGGTCACTAATCATCAGCATCTGCGTAACCTTTTTGTCGATCTGCGGGCGCCCGTCGATGATGATGAAGTCATACGAGGACATGAGCTTCTCAATTTCCCTCGGCGCATTGTCAACGGCTGCAGCAAGATTGCTGTAGGGAAAGGGGATGTCTTGACCGTTGTTGAACCAGCTGACAATCATGTTCTGCGGGTCAATATCAACGGCAATTACCCGTGCGCCGAATTTGTGTAAGCCGGCGGCAAGATTCATTGCCGTAACGGTCTTTCCGCTGCCACCCTTCTGGTTGGTCACGAAGATGATCTTCGCTTCGTCGTCTTGGGTCGCCCCGTCCTTCTCTGCTTTTGTATTCATCCGGTCCCTCGTATGAATGGTCGGAAAAAGTTTGCTCAAACAAACTGTCGACCCCACTCCGTCAGGGATCGCCTGACGACCAAACCACCACAACAAGATTAAATATTCAAGGTGGCAAATTGCTAACCATGATAGTCAGCAACTCAGTGCGTTGCAAGGCGCTTAGTGAGTTTGCGAGGGGATTTGTCGTTACGCAACAAGTTGTCCAAGCAAATCTTGCGCAAGAACTCCTATGGCGGGCTGCTAGACGGGCCGACCCCGTAGCGGCGCCAGCAAGTCGATAACACCAACCTCCGCACGGAAAGGCCTCCCTTCAGATTGGGACATGCCTCAGCCCTCTACAAATCTTTGCCCGAACAAAGTGCGACGCCCCATCAAAGGCTCCAGGTGACCATTCTTTGCTCAAACAAACCGCGCCCTTCCCTTCGAATCGTGGATCGTGAACATCGGGAGTTACGAGGAGCTGCAACTCGAAGGGCCATCGACTCAACATACGAAGATCATGGCGACCATTGACCGGCTGGCGCACTCAGTCGCCAATTCGGTTCCCGCCGCGTGCAACCCGAGCGATCTGTTTGCGCAAGCCAAAAATCGCGCTGCATTTTCGCACTGGCGCTCTGGTATCTGAAGACGCGGTTTGTTTGAACAAACCAGGTTGTCTAGCCCGTTCGCACGAGAGCGAGCTTGCAGGTTCTTTGTTCAAACAAAGTCGGAAGTCCTTCGTCGGCGGTGCTCTGGCTTTGTTTGAACAAACTGGGCGAGCCGATGGAATCGTCCCGGCGGCTGGCGGAACGGCGGCGTGGATCGTCCTGTGAGTGATGGAGATGCCGTAGCCCTCGATGGTTCTTTGTTTGAACAAAGTGGTAGACGGCCAAAAAAGGGCTTGCGCCCAATCTTTGCTCAAACAAAGTCGAAAGGGGGAAAGAATTCCGATACTTTGCTCAAACAAAGGTCGGGGTGCGAGGTGGGCTACAAAACCGCTGACTATCTAAGTGGGAATTTGTTTGGCCAAACTCCCCCGCGGAACGCCGTCTCGGCCAACGGCGCGACGTTCAACAAACCGAAGGGGAAGGGAAGGAATAGGGCAGGGGAGGGCAGGGCAGGGCAGGGCAGGGGAGGCGAGGCGAGGCGAGGCGAGGCGAGCTTCGATGCAACTCGGAAAATTGCTAGGTGCAAGATATATCAAGTTGCTCGGTTGACAAACTGGCGCACTAGGGGCCGGTTTTCTTAACCGCCGCTGCTCGGAACATTCTCGCGATCGAACGTGACCGTCTCGCTGGAGCAATCCCCCGTCCTTTCCGCGCCAGGCGCGGCAGCCGCTGGCTGAGGGCAGGGGAGGACGTCAAATCGGGGCTCTGCCCCCAAAGACGAGCCTCAAGTTGTTCATTGCTGCGAAAGCTTCTTCACCAGCCAAGTAGTAAAGGCTACGCGTTCCGTGCCGCTGCGCAATTTCCCAGTCGCCGGGTTGTAGGTAGTCACCGAGCCCCCGTCCTCCCGATACTTCTCAACGTAAGCACGGCGCTCGCCATCGGTCAGATTCGCGATGGCGGAGTGAGTTGCCGAGGTCTCAAGAGCCGTGGCACCTGCCGACGGTCCAGCAGGCTTATCTTGCGTGAGCGGAATCTCCGACGGGCTCTCGTAAACCGATCGGACGTAGCCGGCCGGACTAGATTTGATGAGCTTACGCGACATCCTATTGTCGGTGTAATTCGCTGCCGCCAGTGCGCGTTCGGGGTCTTGTCGAATCCATGTTGCCGCAAGGGACTCACCCACGCCCAGCGCAGTCAGCTTTCGGAAGGCGTCCGTTGACTTGATCCGCTCGCGCTCCTCGTCATCACTCAAGACTCCAGGCACCCCATTGATGTTGTCCTCAATCAAGAACTTGATCTCGACAACACGACGACTCTCGCGGCGATACTCCACCGTGAGGTGAATGTCCATGTTGCGATTGATATCGGCGACCGACTTCTTTATGACCTGATCGTTGAAGTGCTTGAACTCGTCATACGTGCTGGCGTCAGCGCCAAGCAAACGACGCCACTTCTCTACAGAGATAAATCCTGTCGATCCCACAGCCCGGAATCGAACACAGTTCTCGTAGAGCGCGAGGGCATACGCACCTGCCACCTTCTTCTGAAGATGAAGGTTGATCGTTGTATAGATCTTCGGATCCGACAGCTGCTCCGCCAGGAAACTACTGAACTCATAGTGGCATTGGCCGGATTTGATGGCAGCGTACGCGAGTAGAGGGGCCGCTTCCCAGTCGCCAGTTTCGTGCAGCAAGTCGTACTCCAGCACCTTTTTCATGATACCGGTGAGCGCGTCCTTTAGGTCGCCGACGTTCTTGGAATTGAACCCGATCATCTCCGAGAGAATGTTCACCGGGATTCCGTGTCGCCGCTTGCTCAACAGGGTGTCGAATGCGTTGGCCAGCAGCACGTTGAACATTTTCCTCTCGAGGAACGACAGCTGGCCGCTTGTATGAATCGCTGCTACGTGCTTGCGAAGTTCGCTTGGAATCGGAGCTTGAGCACTCTTGGCGGTCACGATGATCTCCATTTGTTCGCGAGATTCTATATGCAAAAGTCATGGTTGGATACTAGGCAGAACATGACCTTTCGGATCTCACTTTGGTCACTCCCCACAAACCATGACCTCAAGCACCAAGGTGAAAACAGTTCGGTATAGGGCGACCCCGCGTTGAAAGGTCAGGTTTTTCGGGCACACATTCGAATCCCCAAAACCTCTATTTCTCCCCTTCGGGCCGGGCCAGTCCAAACGCGCCTCTCTGTCTAGCCACAGTGGACACGTTTCAGTGGCGAATGGCCCCGCAAACCATGACCTTTCGGGCGTGCGAGAACCTACCGGCCTACGAGCATAGACGCCGAGTTGAGAGAGCGGACAGGTTTGAAACCTAGAGCGCAGATTGCAGAAAGTAGTGGTTGGACGCAGGCAGCTGCCCCACAAAGCACGACCTTTCGGGACCGCGTACCGGTTGGGACGAGGCGAATGTGACGAAAACGAAAGGTCGGCTTTTATGGGCAGGTATTCGACTTGCGCCCCACAAACCATGACCTTAGGACTTCGTTGCGTAACCGATCTTACCGAACCAGCCCCATAAACAACGACTTTAGGGCCCGCAGCCCGTGCGAACCATCCATCTCAGCCCGGCCAGCCTTGGTAAGCATGTGGCATGCCCCGAAATCTTTGCCCATAGCCGCTCTCCGGCAGGACCATGGCCCGCAAACCATGACCTTTTGGGACCCAGGCCCTGGTGCGCGAACCGTCCGGACCAGCGCGGCGGCGCCCCCCATAAACCACGACCTTTAGCCAGGCGGAACTAGCATCCCATCAAAGGTCAGTCTTTACGGGCCATCCCCTTGATCGGCCTATAAGCGGCCACGTCAGAATCAAGGGAAGTAGGCACTCGCATCAAGAGACTCTCCGGCATGCGAGCGTGACGCTGTGCAGCCAACCACGCCGTTTCCTGGATGAGCCCGCAAACCATGACTTCACACCCCACAAATGACGACCATAGGCCTGCGACCACTGGAAAATATCCTTATAAAACAGATAGATAGATCACTTATCCAAAGCTGTGGATTAAATCCCATGGACCATGACATTGCCCGGAAACTATGACGTATCCGCCGCAAGCACCCCGTATACCCTTACCAATCGCCCCGCAAAACATGACCAAACTGCCCGCAAACCCTTACCCCATAAGGATTTGCGGTACGTATACGTAGTTAAAGGTTGTTTACGTAAACGTAAACAACAACAGCTTGTTGTTTCCTTTTTAAAAGATCCTGAAACCTAGAACCCCCAGGTCAGAAAGGTCCCTTTTTGACCCTCCGAATAAAGGTGCTTCAGCCACAACCATTCGGACCTAAGACCCCTCCGAGCCACGCTACCTTCGTGTAGTCGATACTCTCGCCCTTAAAGCCCAAGTTCCATTCCTGGCACTGTGATGACTCTGCGAATTTGCGGCGCACGAATCCAAAAGTGCCACGAAAACAAGACCGCCATCTCTTCGATCCCGTCGAAGCCTGACAGGACAAGACGAATCACGGCCGTTCCGGCGGATGGTTACCCCAACTACCGCCTGTCCTTTTCGTGGCGCCCATGGACAGGGGAGTTTTTAACATGCCAGCATGGACTTCTTCCTACGGTCCCCAGCCGACCTCCTCAAAAGAATTGACGCCGAGACAGGCCTTCTGACACGCATCCGAAGTTCATCGGAAGCTAAGCCTGGAGTCTTTGAGAACTACTGGCAGCCCCTGATCGATTCCGTCGCGGAGTACGTCCAAGAATGCCCTTTCGAGCAAGTCTCCTTCTCCGAGCCCGGTGGACTTCTTCGGTACGCCCTCATGGCGAGCTACTACGCGCTACAGATCGGTAACCAGCAGTTCTTCACCGGCAAACATGGCGCCGAGAAGCGCCGAATTCTGGTGCCGCAATACCGATTCGCAGTCTTCTTCTCGACGCTGGCAGGCATACCGGCCACGCTGCACGCCCGGATGATTGTCCGCGCGGGAGAAAAGACCTGGACTCCTTTCTCCGCAGAGCCGGCCCTGAGCCGATGGGTGCGTGCGCAGAACGCAAACACCTTTAACATCGAGTGGCGCCTTTCGGAACTCAAGGTCAGCCCGGCGAACGCTGTCGCGTGGTCGGCGGACATCGTGGGCATCGGCACGTGGCAAAACTTGGCAGAAGAAGTTGCCATGCTTGCGCACGATGCAATCTACCAGTTGGACCCCAAAACCGGTGAGTCGCCTGTTACCACATGCGTGCGCCAGGCCTATCGGACTGCCCGGGAGTTCGAAACGCGAGCAATGACTGGTCGCTACCAGACGACCGCATTGCCAGAGAGCGTCACTCCAGAGGCGATACAGAAATTCGGGGAAGGGCTGGACACCGCCACCGCAGGATCAAAGCCCACCGCAAGCCCGACTGAGCAAAGCGATAACACGCAAGGCGCCGCACACATATCCTCGACATCGCCGGCGGAGCAGGCCGATGTACCCACCGCGGCCGCCTCTACCAGCGCCGACGTACACCCAGGATCGCCGGATACGAAGAAAGCTCCTTCAACGCCAACGTATCCGGACATTGTTCTCGACATTTTCAAAGCAATCCGACACCTGGACGACTACGACCAGATTAAGAAATCCTGCAACGAAATCGAGAAGGGCATCGCGGTTCCCATCTCGATCTTCGCAAAGCATGGCTTGCCGGTTTCGAAGGTGCTGGACATCCTCGACCAGAGCAAGCTCCTCGTCGAAATTTCCCCGACGAGAAAGAGTTGCATCCTACAAAAGGCCGCCCGCGGCCTCCTCTTCGGGTGAAGTGATGAAGACTTACCACGACATGTTCCGGCCTGCTTATGAGATCCCCGCTGCAGCCGCGTGGGCGCTCGGCGGAACTGCTCTAATCGCCAGTTGCGCCATTGGATCCATGCCGATTGATTGGGCCTTGTTCGGGGTGGCATGCTTCGCCTTTGCAGGACGCCGCTGGGCGCAAGCCGCAGACCTCTTCCGGTTCCGCCTCTCTCTCAGTGGGTACCGCGTCGAAGAAATCACAGTTGCCGAATTGATGGAGCGGTCCAAGCAAATGTCAGATGCGAAGAAGCTCTACATCGGCAACGGCTTTGAATGGGATCAACGCGAGGCGGAGATCAGCAAGCACCTGCTGCGCCGAGGCAAGGCCAACATACCACCACTGCCGACCTGGCTGCCGAAGCCACTCGTCGAAGCGATGAAGCCCCTGGGATGGAAGCCCGTAGATGACAGCAAGATCGGCGTGCCATGGATTCATGGGATCAATCCAAATGAGCACCAGATCGGCGCAGGCTTTGAGACGCTGACTGGGCACACCCTCGTCGCTGGCACGACGCGTGCCGGCAAGACAAAGTTCTATGAGATGTTGCTCACGCAACTCGTACACATGCGGAAGACGATCATCTTCGTCGATCCGAAAGGGGACAAAGACATCGAGGACCGTTTGCGCGCAGAGTGCGCAAGGACCGGTCGGCGCTTCTACTATTTTCATCCGGCGCACCCCTCGCGGTCGATTCGCCTGAGCATCCTCGCAAACTGGAACAACATCTCCGACCTGGCTTCTCGAATCTCTGAGCAAGTCGACGCGAACGGATCCTTCCAAGCTTTCGCTTGGAAAACGCTGTACGGCATCATCCGCGGCGAATTGATGGACGGACGAAATCCTACTATTCGCTCCGTGAAGCGCTGGGCGCAGGTCGGTGTCGAGGAGCTACTGGCATCGATCCTTCGGAAGTGGTTCCACACGCATGCAGGCCAGACGTGGGAGCAGGACGCGAAGGCATTTGTCGATCCTAAGAGCCCGTCTCCTCTTCTCGCATGGATCTCGCTATATACGAAGACCTGCCAAGACAAGGAGATTCCATTCGACGAGACCATCGACGCATTGTGCGCCATGGTAAAGCACTCGAAAGAGCATTACTCCAAGATGATCCAGGTGCTTGAGCCGCTGCTCGAGATGCTGGGCTCGGAAGAGGTCGGTCGGATGCTCTCTCCCGATCCGACCGACGTTTTCGATGAGCGCGACATCATGGACACGCGCAAGATCATCGCGGAAGGCGCGGTGCTCTATGTGGGTCTGGATTCGTTGTCGAACACGACGATTGGCTCCGCCATAGGCTCGATCATCCTTGCCGACCTCGCGTCGGTCTGCGGCGCGATCTACAACTTCGAAGGAAAAAATGACGTTCACCTCTTCGTCGACGAAGCGTCCGAAGCCCTGAATGCTCAGCTGATCCAGATCCTGAACAAGGGGGGCGGCGCCGGCATGCAGTGCTATATCGCGACGCAGACCATTTCCGACTTCATCGCCCGCATGGGAAGCAAAGACAAGGCGATGCAGGTGCTCGGCAACCTGAACAACGTAATCACGCTTCGTCTCAAAGACTACGAAACCGCCAAATGGATCGCTCAATCCTTCGGACAAACCGGCTTCCGAGACGAGTCTCGATCCGTGAATTCGGGACGGAATAGCACGAGCCACCCGACAGATTTCTCGGGTTCCGGCGGTCGGAGCATGACCGTCAAAGACATTGCCCTTGTTTCCGAGGACCTCCTGACGCGTCTCCCCCCTATGAACTACTTCGCCTTCATCGGCGGCAGTTGGTTGTACAAGGGCCGAGTGCCCATCATCAGCCGCTGATCCAGAGCTGAGGAGAAATTGCCAGATGACAGAAATTGTAAAAAAAATGGTGGCGCCGGTGGCGATGTCCAGGGTTGCACGAGACAGCATGCTTTTTCCGAAGGCACGCGATATCTGGCTCGAACATGCTTTACTCGAATCCGCTTCGGACGGCCTGGCCGCGCATTTGAGCAGCGCTTTGCCTGGGCAGGACGGCCCGCTTTTGCGCGACTGCCTAATCGACGCCGTCTCGGCATATCGAGCGACCGAACAGCACGGCGATATGGAGGCGATGGTCGCGTATCTCGTCGCACTCCTGCGTCGAGCTACGGACGTTTTCGATTTGAGCGTTGAAGCTCGTGTCGTCGATGGGGCGATATCTTGGGATCCTTTGAGGGAATCGCTTCAGTCCTTCGTCCTCCGGAATGCTGAAGGCGAGATCTCCGTCTCAGCCCGACCGGTAAACGATGGCGCAACGAAGAATCGGGACGAATCCACCGTACTACTCGCGGCAAGGCTGATGCCTGAGCCGATCGCTCGGCGCGTAGTGCGCCACGTGATGTCGCACGCAAAAGAATCTGGGATCTGACATGGGCAAGATCAGAGACAATCCTTTCGCCGGAAAAGTCTACTTCTGGTGGATCGTTGCGCCGATTCTCACGCTCCTTATCTGCCCGATATTCATGCAGGAGGAGAGTTTTCTGATTGCACCTTCAGAGGTCGAGTTTGTCGCGAGTTGCCGGCCAGACGTACAGGCGATCACCGATAGCGCCTCAGGCGCTTTCCAATCTTGGATTGTCAACACTGGGATGGTCCATCTCACTACCAGCGACTACCGAAGTGCGCAAGCGTCAGGCTACAAGGGCTTTGCGTGGGCGGGCTCGCTGATGGACGGATATATGGGGCGTGTGTGGCGCTACCTGTACCGGGTACTCTGGAGGTGGGCTGCATTCTGGCCGTTCTACGTTGTGGGCCTTCTGGGCATCTTCCTCCCTAGCGTCGTCGATGGTCTGGTCGTCCGATCTGTGAAACGAAGCGAGTTCGGCCTCTATAACCCCCTCGGATTCACTATCAGCGGCTCGGCAGCGGCAATCTTCATCGGATGGCTCTTCTTTGTTCCATTTATCCCGTGGCCTCTGAGCCACTGGATCATTTCGAGCCTATTCGTTGGTTTGGGCCTCATGACCTGGTTGACCGTCGGCAGCTTTCAGAGCCGCACCTGATCCTCTCAATCCCGCAAAAGGAGCACCCATCGATTGGCCGTGCGCGACCACCCTCGTCGCGGCACGGCCTTTCGCATTCTGAGCCGCCGAAGCCGCCGAAGCCGAAAAACCGAAAGGCAGGCTCTTCACTGGACCTTTTTAATCTAGCTACGCCGGCTCAGCATCCGAGAATCCTCCAAAGATTGAATTCAGCTCGCATGGGGGAAAGATGAGCGTCAAGGCTCACGTGATGGAAGTGCTCAGGAAGAACTTGGCGCCGTTGAACCACCTTTTCGAAGATGTGGCGGTCAACGAAGTCATGGTGAATCCTGGCGGCAGCGTATTCGCAGAGCGTGCTGGCGAAATGCTCTTCATCGACGACGCCGGCCTCAAGGATGTGCAGATCGAGAGCGCGATCGTAGCTCTAGGCAAACTGGTCAATGAGACCGTGGCAGCGAACACACCAAAAACGTTCATCTCCGCGTCGGTGGAGAACCTACGTATAGCGGGTGCACTCGCGCCGGCATCGCATGGTGGGCCGTCCCTCTGTATCCGAAAGCATCAACAAGAAGGGGAGCGCCCGAACCTCGGCCAGCTTGTCGAGCGCGGAATGCTGACCTCGGAGCAGGCCGATCTGCTGATCAGCCTGTTCGTGACGGATAAGAAAAACATCATGGTGGGCGGCCCGACAGGCAGCGGGAAGACAACGCTCGCCAACGGCCTGTGCATGCGCATTCCCGCGTACGAGCGCGTGATATCGGTGGAGGACTCACTCGAGTTGGAGCCCGGCCTAAAGCACCACGTCCGCCTACTGACAAATGCGTCGAAAGGTGTGACTGCGCAGCTCGCCGTACAGCACACACTGCGTGCTCGGCCGGACCGGCTGATTCTCGGCGAGACCCGCGGTTCGGAAACGTTTGATTTGATCCGTGCTTTCAACTCGGGGCACGACGGATCGCTAAGTACCGTACACGCGAGTTCTGCAGAGGACATGCTGTACGCGTTGGAGATGCTGTATCAGATGAGTCTGCCGCCGGATGCAAGCCTGTCGCCGGAGGCAGTTCGTGGCTACATCGCCCGCGCCGTGCACGTATGTGTGCACGTCACGCGGTCGGTGCAACAAAGAGAGGACGGGAAGTTTCGTTACGTCCGTCGCGTTGGTGAAATCGTTCGTGTCAAAGGAGTTGAGCATGGAAAATACGTTGTCGAATCGCTTTGCTAATGGCGTCCGTAAAGTGTCCCGCTTGCCGTCGGTGCAAGCTGCCGTGTTTGTTACGGTGTTTTTGGTGAGCCAGTCGGCGATGGCGCAGGGAGCGCCGAACATGTCGGGCCTGTGCATCATCCCGCAGATCCTGAAGGCTATCGTGGCCATCGTAGCGGTCTCCGCTGTTCTCCTGTGGGCCGTCGCCCACTATACGAACAAGAACGACATGGCAGACCTGACCGTGAAGATTGGAGTCCCGACCGTCATTGCGAGTATTGCTGTCACCGTCATCGCGCAATTGGGCTTGAACTCCCAGTGCACTCTCTAACGAGAAGATTCAGTGGGCATGCGTACAAGTCCCATCATCCATGCAATCGTGAACCCAAAGATGTCGGGCGGGCTGAGCGGTGCACACACGGCCGTCATTTACGGGTCGGGCTTTGTCGTCGGATACCTGGCGTATCAGTGGCATTGGTGGGCGACGTTCATCCCGGTCGTCGCCGCATTTGTCGCGCAGGCCTATTACAAGAATCAGTTTCGTCACGATCTCTTCTCAACCGCGATCCGGAAGAACTACAACCAGATGGCTGACCGATACCACCCATGGCCCCGCGAGACTCTGCTGGGGCGAGGGCAACGTCCGAAGGGCTTCGGCCGTGACTTTCGGTGCTAGTCGGGCAGAATCGATAGATCACTGTAATGGCAAAGTCGGCTGAACCGTTCACACCTCTATACCTGGCCAAGGAAGAGGAGCGCCCCCTCCAGGAGCTGCTCCCCTGGATGACCTACATCACGGACAACGTCATCCTGAACAAGGATGGCTCCTTGTTGGCGGGCTTCGAGTTCTCGGGACTCGATCCTGACAACATCGACGACGAGTTGGTCAATCGCGCGGTCGAGGAGCTTCAACGCGCGATCAACGCGAACTTCGACGAGCGCATCACTCTGTGGTTCACTACCAAACGGAGTAAGGCGTATAGCTACCTCAAGCAAACCTTTAAGAATGAAGTCGCCCGCCGCGTAGACGAAGCGTACGCACGCCCGTTTAGGAATGGCTCGTTCTACCAGATGAAACACTGGCTCTTTGTGCTCTACACGGGGAACACGGGCGTTGATGGCGTGATGGACAGGGCTCGCCATATCGAATCCGAAGAGCAGATTTCGGGGCCGATGGCGTATCTCAAGGCAATGAACGGCTCGGTGTCCACTGCAGCGGGGCTCGCGCGTGATCGGCGACAGCTCGAGATGAATTGGAAGGCGTTCGAGCAGATCCTTTCGGCGTTCGTTGGCTCCACACCCGCCTTGTCCTTTAACCGTTTGCATGAGCGTCAGCTTGACCGAGCGCTGTTCCAGATCGTGAATCCGGCGAGCGAGTATGACGTCGTTGAGCGGCCAGACTACGCCATGCTGGACGGATGGCTGCCGGCAGACTCGGTCGTCGTGGGGGCGGACGTCATCCGGTTCACCGGAAACCGCGGAGACCGGTACGCCGCAGTGTACGGTGCCAAACAATGGCCAACCTACTCCAATCCGATGCTGCTGGAGAACCTGCTCCGATCCGACAACGAGCTTATCGTCTCGCAGACAGTGCGATGCTTGGGGAAGGAGGCCAGCGAGAAGGAACTGACAGAGGTTCGCAACTTCCTCAAGATGACCCAGCACTCCCTGGGCACGACCATCATGTCGAAGGCAACAGGAAGAAAGCCGGAAGCCGCTCCAGGAAAAGCCGAGCTCGTTGCTGACGCGGACGCTGCGCTAAAACGCCTTACGGGGGGCGGGCCAAATGCTGCGTTTTACAACCTCTCCGTCATGGTTTTTGATCGAAGTCGAGAGGGTCTCGAGCGGCGTTGCACTAACGTTGCACGGCTGTTCTCTCTCAAGCGACTTCTCACGCTGCGCGAGAGAGAGAATCTAGGTCCGAGCTATGCAGCCATGCTCCCAGGGAACTGGCAGTGGCAAGCTAGATTTCATTTGCTGCACGTGGACAACGTCGCGGACCTGGCTCCGATCTACACCATGAATCCAGGCCCTCGGATTCACGCGCACTTCTCCGAGGTGCAGAAACAACGGACTCCGCCTCATGCCGTCTTCATCGACAGCTATGGTTGCCAGTATCGGTGGGTCCCACACGTCGGGCAGGTTGGTCACGCCATTTTGATCGCACCAACTGAGTCGGGGAAAACAACGTTCGTGAACTTCTGCCTTTCGCAATTTCAGAAGTACGGCGATGTCAACACCTTCATCTTTGATCGCGACGCATCCGCAAAAATCACCACCTTCCTGCATGGCGGAAAGTATCTCGACTACAAGGCCGGCTCGTTACGGCTGAACCCGTTCATGCTGGATGATGGCTCTGACTTCAGCCGTGTTTGGGTTCGTGAGTTTCTCATCCGTATGCTCGAACTCTCAGGGTATGCGGTTCAGTCCGAGGATCGCGAGGAAATCGACCGGATCTTGGGCAACATGTATGACGAGCACTTCCTCAACTCGCGAACGATCTCAACGTTCCATGCGCTCTGTCCGCCACGGATGTCTGAGGCCCTTGGTGAATGGCTGCATGATCGGCCCTACGGAATCTTCGACAACGAGGAAAACGATTTCCAACTGGAAGCGTGGACTGCGATCGAGATGAAGGAACTGGCCGCCATTCCCCGACTCTTCGAGATGTTCATGGAGTATGCATTTCGAAGCATTGACATGTCGCTAGATGGGCGGCCGACGTTCATCTATCTGGAAGAAGCGTCCTTCTTGCTGCAGGTGGAAACGTTCGCTAAGAAGATCGGCGACTGGCTAAAAACTTTCCGAAAAAAGAACGCTTTTGTTTGGCTCACGGTACAAAGCCCTGGCTCGATAAATGGACCGGCGCGCGAGGACCTAATCGACAACATCAAGACTACGATCCTGATGTACAACAAGAAGGTTGAGTCGCACCGCGAGTTCTACAAAAAGAACTTTGGGTTGAGTGATACGCAGATCAACCGGGTCGGCCGTCTGCGGCCACGGCTCGAGTATATGTTTGTGCAAGACAACTTCACCCGGGTTGTTCAGACGGTCTTCACGCCGGAAGTGCTGAACTACCTTCGATCTGAGAAGCATCTGCAGACGGTGTTCAACCGACACAAGTCGACGGAGAGCAGTAATCCAAGCTGGCGCGACGACTACCTTGCAGAAGCCGCGACTATGAAACGTGTGGACTATGACCAGGAACCCGAAAATGATGAAGGTACCGATGCGCAAGCTGCGTAAGACTCTTGCAATTCTCACCCTGTCCGGGGCCGCAACTCCGGCCTTTGCGGGAGGGGGCGGGATTGTCTTCGACCCGTCGAATTTCGCCCAGAACATCCAGCAAGTAGTCCACGCCGTGGCGCAGGAGCAACTTGCCATCCAGGCTGCTGTGCGAGACGTTCAAATGCTGGCGAACTCGATCAAGAACGCCAGCAACACAGTCAAAAGTGTGTCCGGCATTGGCTCTATCGCCGATACGGGACAGACTATCTCGAGCTTGATGGCGCAGTGGGACGTCGATGCTACGCTTATCAAGCAATTGGGGGGGCAAAGTAACTTTGTCCAGGGGGTGATGTCGCAGTACGCAGCCAACCCTACGGCGGGAAGCTTCACGAATTATGTGCAGAATCTCGCAAATCAATCGGCCGCAGGCCAGCAGAACGCCACGTCGCTTATCGCGAACTACACAAACATGTCGAAAGAGCTTCAAAAGACGATGCAGAAGCGCCAGGTCATTGCATCCCAGAACACGGGGGCTCTTGGCACAAACGACTCCATCGCGATAACGAACGCCTCCCTCGACAACCTGTCTGAGATCAACCAGGCGACGCTGCAAGGCATCCAAACGCTGGTGCGCCAAGCTGCCTATAAGGATTCGATTGAAGCTGCAAACTCGCAGTCATCGATGCAGTTGCACAATAACGCAAGCGATATGGCCCAGAAGGCGGCAAACAGCGTTAGTGGCGTACCTGGTGCCACGAAGATCCTGGGCTATTAAGTGCGCCGCGATTGCGAGAGAAAAGTGGCATGATCAAGCTCTTTTGGACCCGAAGCATCGTGATGTTCGCGTTGTCCCTTATTCTGGTCATGCCGGTCAGCAGCTACGCTGAAGGCTCGTCATCGAGCTGCTCCCCGCTGACTGCGGGCGACACGGCCAACTGGGATGGGGTTAAGAACGTCGCGAACATCATCCTTTCGCCAATCAATAGCGCGCAGTCAACGATCTCCTCTAAGGCGAACTCGATGGCGTCGAGCGCCACCCCTATCGCGCTGACGCTTGCTGGGGTTCTCGCGCTTTCCTACTTCCTCTGGGGAATTTTGGACTCCCTCGCTGGGAGCGGCGATAGTTTCATGGGGATCGCGGTCGGTTCTCTGATCCCGGCGGCGATCGTCGCCGCTTGCTTGGGGTCATACGCAGCGCTGGTGGGAACGAGTGGCGGCCTGCAAGGAATTCTTAGCTCGTTCACCCAGGCGGCGACCGGATCGTCAACAGCGTCGTCTGCGCTGGCCTCGTTCGCTCAGCAGATGTTCAATGTTTTTGCATCGTCGGTAAAGGCACTGTTCCAAGGCCTGGGGTGCATAAATATCTGGAGTTGGACGGTAGGTATTGCCCTCCAACTTATCTTCGGCTCGCTGATCCTCATTATTGCCCTAGTGGTGGCGGTCGTCGCTATTGGAGAACTGGTCGGTGTTCTACTGACTGGGATCGTTATGGTCGCGATCGGTGTCGCAGTAGGGCCGCTGTTCGTTGCGTGCGCGGTATGCAAATGGTCGGCGGGGTTCTTCCGGCAGTGGCTGAAGTTCCTTTTGGGCGCCTCTGCGTACCAAATGATCATTAGCGTGATTCTGTCGCTGGTTTCATCGATGCTCACCTCAGCGCAGGATCAAATTTCGAGCGTAAACCCTGCATCGCTGGACTCGTCGGCCGGCGTGTCGTTTGCGGGCCTATTTGGCCTGCTTGGCATCACGTGGGTCTTAACGCACCTCTTCAAGCAGATTCCTCAAATCGCCCACGGCCTTATAGGCGGCGGTGCAATCGGACACGCCAGCTTCACTCGTGCAGCGGTGGCCATGGGTGCCGCTGCGGCATCTTTGGCGGAGCATGCAAAGGGAAGCGATAAGGGCAAAGACGGCGACAAGGGAGACGCCGGTCAAAGCGGTTCAGCAGCGGCAGGTGGCGGAGGTGACGGTTCGGGTGGCGGTGGCGGCATGAGCGGACCGTCGGTGACTAGCGAGTCAGGCTCGTTTAGTGCGGCACCGCAAGTAGGGGGGCCAAGTGCGAATGATGCTGGCTCCTACAGCGGCACACCGCAGTTGAGTGGCCCTAGCGGCGGAGACACCGGCGAACCTAGTGGTAGCACGAACCCGGGTGGACCTCGTGGCGACGGTGGGCAGTGGGAGGACCTCGGCGATGGCTGGCAGCGGCGAGTACGGTGATCGGACAGTTCGTGTCTGATGAGAAAAGAACGCCCCCAAAGCATATTGGGGGCGTTGTACCTTCCAAGTGAGGACTTGTGCGAGAAGCTATCCTGCGATCTGCTTATTGATGACGCCGACAACTGTCTTCCACGGGTCCTCGTCCCAGAGGTTGCACTCGATCGTAGTTCCATCTGGAAGCACGTGTCGGATGGTCCCTGGCCGCGGATCGTTGCCGGCGACACGCCACGCATACATAGCGATGTAGCCGAAAGCTAAGAAGGCCTCGACGGAGTTCCACTCGATGACCACAACGCCGCTCTGCCAGCCCATTCCGCCGATGTGCGTACCAACGAGCTCTGGCGCGTCCTTTGCCAGCGGATATGGGAGAGCAGGGACGTGGAGGGCGCCGAGCACCATCCCGAGCGATAGAGTTCGCGGGCCGTCCTTCGGATACACGTCCCCGCGAAAGAGAGTTTCTGGATCGACCTTAGCTGCGTAGTCTTCGGGCAGTGCGTTCGGATTGCCCACTACCATCGTTCCGTCCGGCGTCACGTGCCGGAGGAAGGGAATTTCAATCGAGGATGCGACGTGCTTCCAAGCTTGGATGACCAGCCCGGAATACTGGATGAGAGCGGCCTTGCTTCGATACTTGATAGTGACGATGCCGTTCACATCCTCAATGGTCAGGATCTGCTCACCTGGCGAGAAATAGCGCATGGCAGTCTCGTCCGGCCTAGCGAGAGCCTTCATCGCGCCGTACAAGTACACGTAACGCTGGAGGCGGGCACGATTCTCTGGAACTACAGTAATGATGGACATTACGACCCCGATGCTGGTTGATGATGCGCGCGGATACCTCCCGCAGCTTGGCGTAATCATATCGCCTCGTGGCCAGGTAGCAAGTCGGAAGCAGTGGGCAAGACACTCATCTCGTGGATTCACTGGACGCCTCCGCTTGCCAAACTTCGCCCTGAAAGAACCGGAAATTTCCGGTTATACAAGGTCTTACCTGTTCGGTCGTGTCACGGGCGGTCGCATCTAATACGCGGCGCACCAAATCGCAAGCAGACAGTTAGCACCCAGAAAACCCTCGGATTGCCACGCGCATTCATGTCCTGGCGCACGACACGCGTTAGGAAAATACGTGGCATGAAGATACTCCGCAAACAGGCCGCTGAGCAGCCCGAGTCGTCCCAAGGACCTTCGGTTCCTCCGTACACGCCCGGACCGATCCGAGAATCGGCCGTCCGCAAATACTTCGCTCGCGGCGAGATGGAGCGTATCACGGGCAACCGCTGGTTCTTGGCCGTGGTCTTTCTTGCCGTTTTGCACTTCATGAACGGGATCGCCTGGATCCTCTTTCTCCCATTGAAGACCATTCAGACCGTGGTTGTGCGCGAGGATAACGCCGGCCGCCAAACAGCCGAACTCGGTGGCCCATCTTCGTATGTGGCCGACCACGCAGCCGTCGAGTACTTCCTGTCGGGATGGATCAACAACATCTACGACATCAACGCCTCGACGATTGACGGAAACCTGAGTCTCGCTGGAAAGATGACCGTTGGGAACGCGACGGACCAGTTGACTGCGCTGGTAAAAAGATTGAATCCCTATTCGAGGCTGCACGACAACCCGCAAATGCGGCAGACCTTTAATCGACTGACGGCGAATTGGATCACTGATGACACGCTCATCATCCGATTCAACCTCACAGAGCTTCTCGCGCCGGGCTCGTCGCCTAAGGTCACGACTTGGGCAATGACTATCACGTTCGTGCGAATTCCACCGACGACGATCGAACAGGTCAAGATCAATCCGGGCGGCATCTACGTCAAGAGCTTCAACGTCAACCAGGAAAAATGATCGCGGCTGCGCTACGCGCAGCTGAAGATCGCCAATAGGGCTTCTCAGTATGAATAATTCGGTCCGCTCGTCCGTTCGCGTGATCCTGATTTCGGCGCTCCTTGGCGCAGCGGCCATGGTTCATGCCGCGGAAAGTGCTTATCGCAATCCGGCCGACGCCCCTGTCCCTTCGCCGTTTGATAATCGCATCGTTACTTTTACCTATAGTCAGGACGCCGTGTTCACGCTCCTGACGCAAGCGGGAGTCTCGACGCACATCCGGCTTGAGGCTGGCGAAGGAGTCACCGAGAAGCCTGCATTGGGTGACACGATTCAATGGCGGATCAGCGGCGGTCCAACGCACCTCTTTGTGAAGCCGGTACGATCCGGAATCTCTACATCGCTCACGCTTGTCACGAACAAGCGCACGTACGAATTTTTCCTTGTCGCGTCGCAGCCGGGCGGAAAGTTCTATCAACAGGCGAGCTTCATGTATCCCGAGGAGGCGAGGGAAGTCCAGCTCAAAGCTCAGCTACAGGCCGAGAGCTTTATCGCGGAGAAGCGCCGTCTCGACGCGCAGATCTTGACGGCGCCGCTTGATCCGACGTCGTTCCGCTACGGGTACAAACTGAGCGGAGATGCTCCATTTCGTCCGATTGACGTCTTCGATGACGGAAAGAAGACCTTCTTCCGCCTTCCGAACGTCCAGGACATGCCCGCCGTTTTCATTCCCGATGACCAGAAGCGCCTCCAGCTTATCGTTACGCGAGTCGACGGGAACTTCATCATCGCCGACCGCGTTGGTGACCGCTTCATGTTGAAGCTGAATGACAAGGAAGTTTCCGTCGAATCGGATCGTATCAAACGCTGGTGGAACGTCGGCTCCAGCAGCAGCGGCCTTGATAACTGAGGCTGACCATGTCCGACGATATTCAGGATCAGGACTTGCCCTTCGAAGCTGAGAACCCATCACGTCGCCGGGTAGACCGGGATGACATGCGGAACTCAGTGCAGGAGCCGGAACGAGAAGCGGTCGAGGAACTCACTCGCGGGAAGCGGAAGAAGGGGAAGACTGCCGGGTTCCTCCTTGTGGTGTTGCTCCTCGGCGGAGGTCTCTACTACCTGTACGGCGGGCCGGATGCACCGGCGGGACGTCGCAGAAACGTGGAAACGCTTACACCGTCAGAGACAGCCGGCGCCACTGTGCTGAGCGGAGCGAAGGCCGCAGAGGCGCAGGCGGAACAGGAACGCAAGCAAGCTGCTGCGTCGGCGGCCGCTGGGCAGGGCCGCGCTGACCCTAACGCCGCCGCCACGGCGGCGATAGGAACCGGGCAAGGCGGGTTTGCGACCAACGCAGGTCCGGCTAGCGCCACAAATCAAGCGGTCTCTCAAGCCGCAGCCGCCGCTGAAGCGGCTGCTAAACAGGAGGCCAAAGAGAAGGCAGAGAAGGAAGCAACCATTGCAGCGTCCCCTTTGCAGTCGAACGAAGTTCAAGTGCTTCGTTCTGACGATGGCGGCCGTCCAGGTGGTCCGCAATCGGCGGCCCACCAGCTCGCACAGAGCTTTTCCGAACAGATGAAGGCTAGTCAAGCGTCAGCCGACCGGCAGATGGACCGCGTATTGCAAATGTCAACCAGTTTTGGCGGGCAGGGTGCAGCTGCGGGGAGCGCTCTTGGTCCAATTAGCAACGCTTCCCAGCAAGATCAGTGGCTGAACTCGCAGAAGAGTGGTGCTGGCACCCCGACGAAGATGCACGCGGCACCGACCATGCCCATTGTCAGTGAAGGAACGCCTGTGCGTTCTGTGCTTCTCACGGGCCTCGATACAGACAATCCGGGCAGTGTGAAGGCAATGGTGACGAGCGACATCTACGACACCTTTACCGGTCGTGTTCTCTTGATTCCGAAGGGCTCCACGCTCACGGGGAGCTACAACCACGACGTCAAGGTTGGTCATAACCGTGTCCTGATCGCGATTACACGGCTCATTCGACCGGACGGATCGTGGATCGATCTGTCGGGGACCTCGGGCGCTGAGATGGATGGCACGAGCGGCCTCGAGAGCGACGTCAACAACCACTTCTGGAAGATGTTTAGCAGTGCGATGGTGGTCGGAGCCGCGACCTTGCTGCTGGATAAGAGTCAGCAGAACGTGACGGTAAATCAAGGCTTGGGGACAAGCCAACTGGGCGGGACTATCTTCGCCCAGACGCTGCAGCAAGTGGTCTCGACCTTGCTGAATAGGAACAAGGATATCCCTCCAACGCTTTCGCGTTCTGGCGGCACGGAGTTCATATTCATGGTCCGGAACGACCTGGCACTTACACAGTATTACCGGAGGTAACGTCAATGCGAGTGAACATTGAAAGTGGCATCGTGTCGTGGAGCATGCGGTGCCTTCTCCTGTCGAGCCTCGCTTTCGGCCTGCATACGGCTCACGCCGCGGCGGCGCTTGACTTCGGCTATCGAATTGATGGGCCGGCAAATGTGCGGCCGACACTCGTGTTCAACGACGGCGAGAACACATACATTCAGCCCTCGGGCAGTGCGCGAACGCAGGTAGCAGGTGCCACCGCGGACGGTCCATACCTGCGTCTGCCCGGTATCCCTGAGTCCTTCGTAGCTCGGATCGGATCGATCTCGCTTCAGGTAAAACACATTGGGCTGCCCTCCGGCCCCGCCAGTGAGCCCGCTTACGGCCCAACGCAAAGCCGGTATCAGGCAGCATCCCCGCTTCATCAACCGCGGGCGGGCGATGCCGTGCCTCGACGTGATTTGCTGCCGGATGGGAACTCATCGTTCAAGCCTGCCGGCGCAACCTCCACCGACGCGGTCACCAAGGATTCAAGTAATGATGGTGCAGGGGACTTGCGGTCTGGTGCGGACCGATCGGCGGCAGTCCCGGGTCGGCCTGCCTCACGAGAGGGTGCCGCACCGGCAGCGAGCGAGAATCGAGATGGTTCCGACGTCTCATATTTGGCTAAGGCTTTTGGCGCCGATGGCATTCGCGAAGGCGCCAATGGCTCAATCCAGATCCGCTTCCCGGTGCGACCGAGCGGCGGTATTCAGTTTGTGACCGAGACTGGAAAGCGCCTGTCGTCCTCCTGGGACGATCGCACGGGTGTCATGACGATCGACCCCTCGCCTACATTCCTGGTCCGGGATGGGCGCTCTAGTGCGATCGTTACGCGGGAAGTTGCGGACACCTTTCACTTCCCGGGCGAGAACGCGGCGGGGCTCGACCAGGTCT
The DNA here is from genome assembly GCF_000379565.1 of Cupriavidus sp. UYPR2.512. Lineage (NCBI taxonomy): Bacteria > Pseudomonadati > Pseudomonadota > Betaproteobacteria > Burkholderiales > Burkholderiaceae > Cupriavidus > Cupriavidus sp. UYPR2.512. The sequence continues at coordinate 28,322 of NZ_KB903164.1, forward strand.
TCTCCGAGCGAGGGAATACGTATCTGCGCGTTGGCGATGGGACCAAGAAGGTGACGGTGCGAGTTGACGGAAGGATCGTGAAGGGTCAGCAGAAGGGCCGCTACTACCGCGTCAATGGAATAGGGGAAACCTTCGTCGTGGACGCGGACGGCTTCGAAGTGACGGTCACGCGTTCCCGGTCGGTCCGCTTTAGCGACCGCGCAGGCAGCTCGTCGTGACGCCGCCCATCGCACCTGCCATCGGCCGAAGCCTCGGGGGCGTGGCGATTGCCATCATCGGTACGCTCGCGTGGATCGGCGTGGCCAGCGCCGACTGCCTCGACGATGCCGCGTTGTTTCATGGGGTCAGCCCTTCCTTGCTCCGAAGCATCGCGATGCAGGAGTCGGGCCTGCGGCCATGGGTCACCAACCGCAATGCAAACGGTTCAGAGGATATCGGCCTCATGCAGATCAACTCGACCCACCTGGCGCGCCTGGGCAGGTATGGGATCACACGCGCCCACCTGTTTGATGGATGCATCAATGCCTACGTTGGCGCGTGGATTCTGCGCGAGAACATCCAACGCTTCGGACCAACGTGGAAGGCGGTCGGGGCCTACAACGCATCCTCACCCGACAAGCAGTTGCGCTACGCCAACCAGATTCATGCGCGGTGGCAGGCGCTGCAGCGCGCCGCCTTGCGGTAGTTCCTTCACCTCAATCGAACGCATAGCTATGTGCCAATCCAACCGAACCGTTCGCTTTGCCGTCGCCGCAGCATCACTGGTGAGCGGCCTGATCCTTGTGCCGGCTGTGCATGCCTCGCAGCTGTCGAACGACGGCTGGCAGCAACTGCAGGCGCCAAATGGCGCCAAGACTGCCAAGGCCGCCGTCAGCCCGACATTGCTGGCCGCCAACACGCCATCCGTTGGCGCGGCGCCGAGCTTGACCAGCACCGCCGTGCCCAACGTCGCGCCGGCAGCCGGTGTCGTGTTCCGACTGGTCAAAGGGGAGGCGCTTCAACAGCAGCTTCAGAACTGGGCGAGCCGTGCCGGGTGGACGGTCGCCTGGAACGTTCCGGACGGCTGGATCGTGCCCGGCGACAAGGACTACGGCAGCGACTTCGAAAGCGCAGTCAAGCGTGTGGTGGAGGAGCTGGCCAATAACGGCGCCGACGTGGTGGGGGATAGCTGGCGCGGCAATCGCACGGTGATTATCAGCCAAAACGGGATGGTCCAATGATGATGATGAAGAGCAATGCGGCGCGCTACACCGCGTCCGCTGTGGCGGCCGCCACGCTGCTGTCGGGCTGCGGTGTGATGGAAACGCGCAATGTACAGAACGCGATCGGCAACGAGGCGCACGCCGCATACGCCGATGCGCCTCGCAGCCGTCCGGTGTTCCGAGTGCATGAGGGCGCCTGGCTGATGGGTGAGAAGATCCGCGCCAGCAAGCCGCAGCCGGACATTTACAACAAATACACGGCGTTCGATGGCACGCTTGGGTCATTGACCGAAGCCGCGAACTGGATCGCACAGAGTGTCGGCGTGCGGGCGATCGTGGACGCCTCTGCCATTGCGTCAGCGACGGGCGGTTCGGCACCTACGCAGCCCGCCGCCGGGTCGAGGCCGACCGGACCCATTCCGATGGGCGGCACGCCGCGCGTTGACCTCGCCGCCCCGTTGGCCGGCGCGTCTGCATCGGGCCAGAGTGCCGGCATGGCGAGCACCATGCCCTTGACCCTCCGGTACAAAGGCAACTTCAAGGGTTTCCTCGATGCCGTCGAGGCGCACTTTGGTGTCTGGTCGCGTTACAACGACGGCACGGTGTCGTTCTTCCGGACGGAAACCCGGACCTTCATGCTGCCGAGCCTCGCGGATGCCTCGTCCATGACCGGTTCGATCACCACGTCGGACAGCAGCTCCGGGGGCATGGCCGGCGCCGGCGGGAACGGCGGCAGTGCAGGCGGAAGCGGCGGCCGTAGCGGCCAGTCGATGAGCATGTCGGTCGATATGAAGCCGTGGGAGACCCTCCAGGCGACTGCCAAGGCCGTCGCTGGCGCCAGCGCCGAAGTCGTGGTCGACAAGAACCTTGGCACCCTGACCGTGACAGGCGATCCGGTGCAGTGCGATCGCATCGAACAGTTCGTCAAGAGCCTCGCCGCCATGTACGGCAAGCAGGTGGCCATCGATGTGCAGGTCTACGAAGTCCGCGTCACGCGTGAGGACAACTACGGGCTGAACCTGTCGCTTGCCTACCAAAGTTCCGCTGGCCAGGCCGGCGTCGCGTTCAGTTCCGTCAGCACGCCGACGATTTCAGGTAGTGCCACCCCGATGAACTTGGGCGCGACGATCATGAGTGGTCCTTTCGCCGGCAGCAAGGCCGTCGTGCAGGCGCTCTCCACGCTCGGCAACGTGTCGCAGGTGGTTTCGCGCTCGGGCGTGACGCAAAACGGCAAGGTCCTGGCCCTGCAGACGGCCACGCTGCAGGACTATGTCGCACAGTCGCAGACGACGCTGGCTGCCAACGTCGGTTCCACCAGTTCCATCCAGACCGGAACCGTGACCTACGGCTTTACCAGCAACTTCCTGCCCAAGGTTGTCGATGGCCGGATTCTGATGAACTTCGACATGACGCTGTCGGATCTGCTGCCCCTGCAGCGCTTCAATTCAGGCGGAGATGCGAACCAAACCAGTGTACAGCTGCGCACCATGCCGACCAACCGGTTCACGCAGTCGATCACCTTGAAGCCCGGTGAATCGCTGGTGCTCACAGGCCTGCGCAACCAGAAGGCGGCTACGACCAACAACGGCGTCGGCGAGCCGTGGATGGCGGCGCTGGGCGGTGGCGTCGGTGCCCTCAAGGGAGACACGGTCATCGCCATCATGATCTCGGCCCGCTTGCTGTAACCCAGAGACAATTCCATGCAGAATCGCGCATTCAATCATCGTTGGACCCCTGCCGCCCTGGCGATTGTCGCTACCGTCGGCCTCTCGGCTGCCATCCCTGCCAATGCGGCGTCGCCGATGTCGAACCCTGTGGCCGCAGCGATTGCCTCGGCCGGGGGTAGTCCGGCGAATACGCAGGGCACTGCGCCCTCGTTGCCGTCGCCCTCTGCTACTTCAGCGACCGGGAATGTGGCTCCTACAGCCACCACGGCGCCCACTGTCGAGACAGCCCAGCCGTCGCGCCCCACTGACGCACCGGAACTTGCCGCCTTGCAGTCTCAATTGGCACTGTGGAAGGCGCGCGCCGAGATCGCCAAGTACAAGGCAGAGGTGAAGCGGGCGGAGGATTCGCTGATCGCGTCCCCTGCCGGCGCGGCGCCGGGGGGCGGCGCGCCATCGATTTCGCTGGCCGGTCCGATGCCGGCTGGCGGCGTGGCAGAGCGCGCGCCGCGCATCGCGCCGGAGGCGCCTCGCGTGGTGTCGCTTCGCGCGTTCGATGGTCACTACACCGCGGTTGTGGATGTCAGCGGTCGAACCATTCCGGTCCACGCTGGCGACACGCTGGATGGTGGCTGGAAGGTCGTCAGCATCGATGACGGTGGGGTGAAGCTTGCCAACGGCAAGCGCGTGCGCACGCTGAGGCCTTGAGCGATGGCTGAGATCCTGTCATTCCCCGGACTGAAGGGCAGCTTCACCATCGGGCTGACCTGGCAACACGAGGAAGAGCAACCGAGCCAGGGTGTCCTACGCGCACGTGCGCTGGAACTCGGTCGGACCGTCCGCTGGGGCGTGGTGCATCAAAGCGCGGAAGGGGCCATCCAGACCGGATTCTGCGAAGCGATCGCCGGCGCAAAGCCGGGCGGGCTGAAACCGCTCGCCGCAATCGTTGCCGGCCAGCACCGCCAGCCATGGAGGGGACTCTTCCACCTGCAGGGCAGCCTCTACTGGTACATCGCCGTCCGGCAGGGTCAGGCCGTTATTGCCGGTGGCGACCGGGTGGGCACCCTGGAGGAACTGGAACCGATCCGGGAGCGGCATCGCGCCCTTGGGGATTGGACGGATGTTGAAGGGACGATACGGGATCTCGCCAACATGACGCGCGCTGCAAAGGGCGTGTCGCCCATGCGGGACGTGCTGACCGGCCCTTGGAAGTCGACGTCCTATGCGGTGGCTGCGGCAATCGGCGTGGTCGCGCTTCTCGTCGGAGGCTGGTACTGGTACGACCAACAGCAGGAGGCTGAGCGCGAGGCGCAGTTGATGCGACAGCGCGCCATCGCCGCCGCGCAACGCGCCAATGAGGCCGCACGGCAGCGGGCCATACCTTGGGTCGAAGAAGCGACGCCGACCGCCTTCCTGCAGGCCTGCCGCCGCGCCTGGGACCGGCAGGGCCTAGCGGAGGCTGGCTGGACGCTCTCCAGCTGGCGCTGCAAGCCGGCCACGTCGACCACCCTGACGATCGAAACCACGTGGAAGCGTGAGGGCGGCTTGGCTGCCAATGCTCCCGGAGCGCTTTCCACGGACGGCAATCAAGCGACGGCGACGGCGAATGCGCCGGCGGCATTCCTGCCTTCCTCGCGCGCGGTCAGTGCGACAGCCGCCGCGCAGCGGTCGATGTGGACGTACGCACAGGGTAACGGCGTGAGTTTGCAGTTGACCTCTCCGCCCCCACTGCTGCCGGCAGACGGCAACACCCCGGTCGATCCTTGGCTCGCCATGACCACGGACATGGGCTTTGGTGCCCCGCCGTGGCTGGGTGCGGGCGAGGGGTTGGATGGCGTGGCAGGCCTGCGCCTGACCGAAGTCAGCTACGAAGCAGCCGCCCAGTCATGGAAGGGCACAGGAAAACTGTACGCAATGCGGGACGGCGCAGTGCCGCCCGCTGGGAGTCAATGATGGTCAAGACCATATCGCGCCTGTGGCGCAGTCCACGCAACACCTCGGCAGGGGTCGCCGCACTTGCGGCGCGCGCCGAGCCGTCTGTGAAGTCCGATGCCCTGGCGTTGCCGAAGCCTCCGGAGGTGCTTGAGCCGCATATCCTATACCCGCGTAACCTGCCCGCCACCTTTGACCGTGTCGCCTTCAACCTGAACCACCTGACTGCCGACCAGGCATCGGCGCTTCGCCAGCGCGCCGCGGAAAGCGGCCTGCATGTGGAAGATGTCGCCAAGGAACTGGGCCTGACCGATGACAACGTGCAGCAGGTGCTGGCTGTGCACGGTTGCGATATCTATGTGGATGCCCGGCATTTCGGCACGCCGCGGCTGCTCACTTGGGAAGCCAAGCTGCGGCGCAGCGGCGCCGCGCCCCAACTGCGCAAGGTGTCCGCGCAGGAGCTTGCGGTGTTGCGCCAGCAGCGCGGTTCCGGTCAACTGCAGGATACCGACCTGCAGACCCTGACGCTCGCGCGCCGGCTGATTGCGGATTGCGCCGCCCTGATCGCCTCGGACATTCACATCCTGGTTCGCGAGCACCACACCGAGATTCAGGTACGGATCAAGGGAGACCTGCGCACGGTCTCCGCGCTATCGATGCGCCGCGAGGAGGGTGAACGCCTGATCCGCGCGATGTACACGGGCCTCGCCACGGTGAAGGCCGCCACCTATAACCCGCTGGACGTGCAAGACGCGCAGATCGCCGGCGACGCGCTGCCGGGCACCGGGCTTTCGAGTGTACGGATCGTGCGCGGGCCCGCTTACCCGGTGGAGAGTGGTGGCGGCTTTCTTGTAGCGCGGCTGCAGTATCGGGAGCACCACGAGGGCGCACTGAAGGCGGACGCGGTCGACGCGACCAAACGGCTCGAACTGCGCTCGCCGAAAGCGCCGGGCGGCGAATTCAAGCTCGGCCAGATGGGCTACACGCAACTGCAAGTGGAACTCATCGCGCAGCTGCTGCGGCGTCCCATGGGCGTGATCATCGTGACCGGTCCGACCGGGAGCGGAAAGACCACGACGCTCTTTGAGTGCACGCGGCATCAGGCACGCCTTTTCCCGGAGAAGCGGCTCATCACGATCGAGAATCCGACCGAGTACCCGATGGACTGGGCGATCCAGCTCACCACGGAAAGCGAGCGGTTCCCGGAAATGTTGCGCATGACGCTGCGGATGGACCCGGATGCTGTGCTGCTGGGCGAAATCCGCGGTGTCGAGGAAGCGATCGCGACACTGCAGGCGGCGGCGACCGGCCACCAGGTGCTCACCACGCTGCACGTGACCGACCCGTTCGAGACGTTCTCGCGACTGGTGATGCTGGACCATGTTCGCTTGGCGATGGAGGTGATCGCCAATCACAACCAGATCATCGGCCTCATCGCGCAGCGGATTGTGCCGCTGCTGTGTTCGAAATGCTCTGTGGAGCTGGACAAGGCCCCAGAACCACTGCCGGATTACATGCTCAGTGCGATGCGAACCTGGGGCGATCTCTCGGAAGTCCGAGTGCGCGGCGCGGGCTGCGATCACTGCCACGGCGAAGCAATCATTGGTCAACAGGCGCTAGCTGAAGTTGTCGTGACCTGCGAGCAGCTTATGCAGGATTGCATCAACGACGGCGTATTGGCAGCGCGGCGCAATCATCGGCGCCGGGAGGGTTCGGACAAGCCCATGATCTCGCACGCGATGGACCTTGTGCTGGCGGGCCGCCTGAGCCCTGTCGATGCGGAGCGAAGCGTAGACGCTATTCCAATGCGGGAGAAGCTGTGAGCGGACTGTCTTGGGCAATGCGCCGGCGCCTGTATCAACAGGCCTCGAGCCAGTTGGAGAATGGGCTGACTCTCGCCCAGGTCATTGAGGACTTCCGGGAGCGGCAAGCGCGGCGAGGCCGCAAGCGCGCCGCCGAGGCGGCGCACGAAGTCAGTCGGCAGGTGCGCGATGGCAAGACGCTGATGGCGGCGATGGGTACGAGCCTCAGTGATCTGGAACGCAGCGTGCTGGACGCCGGCGAGAAGGCCGGACAGCTGCCGGACGCCATGCGCCTGGTGCTGGACGTGCGCGAACTGACGACGCGCCTGCGCCAGAAGCTGCAGGCTAGCTTCTTCGCGCCCGCTGTGTACCTGGTCACGCTATATGTCGTCCTGCTGCTGATCGGCGGCTACATCGTGCCGCAGTTCACCGATGTGCTGTCGATCGATAAGTGGACAGGATGGGCATATGCCATGTACGGAATGGGCCAGCTGGCTGTGGGATGGCCGGCGCCGGTGATCTTTGGCAGCCTCGGTGCCTACGCCGGCTGGAGCTGGTGGGCGTTGCCGAGGTGGGCCGGGCCGGGCAGGCGATTCTTTGACCAGCATGTGTTTCCGTTCACGGTGTACCGCGAGATCACCGGTTTCAGCTGGCTGATGTCGTTCGTCGCGCTGCTGCGGGCGAAAGTGCCTGACATTGCAGCGCTGGAGGGCCAGATCGGGACGGCATCGCCATGGCTGGCCTCACGCTTGAGGCCGATTCGACTCGGCCTGGCCGATGGCCTGGACCTCGCGGAAGCCATGCGGCAGACCGGGAACGGCTTTCCTTCGCTGGATCTGATCGATGAAATCGGCGCGTATGCGGGCTTTGACGACTTCACCGAGAAGATTACGGTGGCGGTGCGGCAGAACGCCGAAGTCATCGAGCGGCAACTGCTTGCGAAGGGGATGGTGATGTCGGCGACCTTCACCGGACTGATGTTCCTCGCCTTCGTTGTGCTGCAACTTGGCTCGAACTCGCTCTCGGAGATCCTCACATCTTCGATGAACAAACTCTGACAATCGCTTTCGCAATCTCACAAGGAGTATCAAATGGACGGAATTCTTGGGCGTATCGTTGCCATCGTGTTGGGTCTGCTGGCTCTCGTTGGCATTGCCTATGCCGGGTACAACGGCTTTCAGAGCCACAAGGCCGGCGTGGTCGCAACCAATATCACGCAGCTGATCACGAATGCGCGTGCAGGGTTCTCGCAGGGAAACAACGGCTATACCAATTTCACCACCGCTAATATCGCTTCGATGATTACTGGCGGCATGTTTCCCTCGGACATGGTGCGTGGCACGGCGCTCGTCGACCCTTGGGGGAATGCGGTCACGCTGGCCGCCGCCAACAACGGGTCCCAGGGTGTCATTACCTTCGGCGGTGGCAATGCCCAAACGGCAAAACAATGCGTGAGCACAGCACTGGGCCTGAAGGACTACGTGACGCTGGCGGTCGGCTCGACCACGTTCAACCAGACCAACCTGCCTGACCAGGCCACCGCCGGCGCTGCCTGTAGCGCCACAGCGACCTTCACCCTGACCTTCCAGTAAGCAGGCAAAGCGCTCACAGCGACGAGGCGGATTTCCACCGGCATCACGTCCACGGTGGAAGGCGACGAAATCTGGGCGTGGACAATGGGGAAAAGACATGGATGGAATTCTCGGGCGCATCGTCGCCATCGTTCTCGGGCTGCTGGCACTGGTGGGTATCGCATACGCGGGCTACAACGGTTTCCAGAGCCACAAGGCTGGCGTGGTGGCCACCAACATCGCACAGCTGATCACAAATGCCCGCACTGGATTTTCGCAGGGGAATAACGGCTACACCAACTTCACCACAGCCAACATCCCGGCGATGATCACCGGCGGAATGTTTCCGTCGGACATGGTGCGCGGCACGACCCTGGTCGACACGTGGGGGAATGCCGTGACCTTGTCGGCCGCAAACAGCGGCTCGCAGGGCGTGATCCGGTTCGGCGGCGGCGGTGCGCAGACGGCAAAGCAGTGCGTGAGCACCGCAACTTCGCTGCGCGACTACGTCTCGTTGGCCGTCGGAACTACGACCTTCACGCAGGCGAACCTGCCAGACCAGGCCACCGCCGGCGCCGCATGCAGTACGACTGCCAGTTTCACCCTGACCTTCCAGTGAAGTTCCAGGCGGCAACCAAGGGTTGAGGAGAAGGGCATGGGCTATCTCATCTTGCCGATCGCGACCGTCCTGTTCTGTCTCGGGATTGCTGCCCAAAGCCGGCAACTATCCGAAGCAGCGACTGGGGCCGGCATGGCTGGCCGCATGGAATCTGTAGCGACGGTGACGGCGCAGCAGGCGCAAGCATACGGATCGGCTTGCGTGTCCACCGCCGGTGCAACGCCGGGGCTGGTCGGTGCGAGCGTGACGCCAGTGCTGCCATCAGGGATGGTTGCCCCGGCTGGTGCCGGATGCATGGCCGTCGCCAACCCGGGCGGCGGGCGCGACGTCTACGGATATGTGCGCGTTTCAGCGGGCGCAAGCGGCGCGCTGCTCAGCAGCACAGAGGGCAGTCTCGCGTGGTTCCGGGTCCGCAGTCAGGGCACGGCCGTCAATCTTGCCACCGGCGTCGCTTACAGCGTGCCGGCAACCATTCCCGTTGGGGCGCTGGTCAATTGGGTCCAGTTGAACACCTGAGAAACGCATGGAAGCCATCCTCGGATATCTCGTCGCGCTGATGCTATCGATGCTGAGCCTTGCCGGCTTTACGACGTGGGCAAAGGCCGGCGTGACAAACGTGCAGACCGCCGCCGCGGCGAGCCAGATGCTTGTCTTCGACAAGGCCGCCCTGCAGTTCGTGCAGGACGAATCCGCCACGCTGGTTGCTCAGGCGACTGCAAGCGTCCCTGTCAACGTTACGCCGGCCATGCTGATCAACGGCGGCTATCTGCCAGCCGGGTTCTCGGCGACCAACGTGTTCGGCCAGACCTGGCTGCTCCAGGTCCTGCAGCCAACGCCGAACAACCTGCAGGCGCTCGTCACGTCGCAGGGCGGGCGACCGATCACCGACACTCGCCAGCTCGTCCAGATCGCTGCGCAGGCAGGCGCGCAAGGGGGCTTCGTACCGTACGCCGGGCAGAATGGCGACCCGACCATGGTGGCAAATCGAGCCTACGGGGCATATGGTGCATGGCAGGTGCCGCTGGCCAACTATACGAACCCTGGCAGCGGCCGGCTCGCGTCGTTGCTCGCCTTTACCGGCGCGCAGGCCAACAACGGCTATCTATATCGGGTGCAGGTTCCGGGGCATCCGGAACTCAATCGGATGCAGACGTCGATCGACATGGGCGGCAACGACGTCAGTAACGCAGCCCGGGTCACGGCGACAACGGCGTTGACCAGTAGCGGCGATACCTACCTGACGAGTACCGGGGCGCCTGGTACTGCTTGCGGCGTCGAAACGTCGTCGCGTCGAAGCACCACCGGCACTGGACACGTGATCTGCTCCGGCGGCATCTGGCAGTCGGTAGGGACTGCGGTAGCGAACATTTACGAGGGGCTTTGGTGCGGCAACAACGGTCAGATTGCAACCAGCGCTACTAACGTTGGCTACGTTTGCAAGGGCAATCGATACATCGCACTGAACAGCGCCCTCGGCAGTATGACTGTCACGCGAAAGATTGAGAACGTGACGGACGGAATGTGGATTGCCAAAGACAACTGCCCAACTGGTAGTGCTTGGGCGCTATACACGCCGAAGCAGCAAATGATCAATATCAGTGGCAACGTGCTACCGCCAATCCAGGGCGTCTATTTCTGGCTGAACGACTACGGCACGCATTGGTACGCGCAGGCAAGCGCTGTTTCAACTGCAGCGTGGTACAGCGGTAACGATGTTGGCGCGATTGGTGGCCAACTCGTCGGAACTGTAACCACTGGCTGTTCATACTGAGGGGAATCGTTCATGGGAAAAATGAGGATCACGGAAAACGCAGTGCTAGCATTAAGCATTCTTTTGCTGCAGGAGGCACACGCCGAGGTGATTAGCTTTCCGGCGCCGCCGATGACCGTGGCCAATTGTGCGACCGATTACTATTGGGCGAATCGGGAGGGCTCCAACTTAGCCTACTGCAGACAAAACTTGCCACCGCCACCCCCACCCCCGCCCCCGCCGCCTCCAACATTAGTGTGTCGCTACGAGTTTTGGAAATTCATGATCGCGATTGGGCCGGGTGGTAACTGCAGTGCGGATGGTGGATGCGACGGATATGGATACGCCGTTTATGATGGCGTCCCGAACAACCCCACTGTTGCACGCACTTGGACTTCCTGGGATACCGGACCCATCGTACATGATCCACAAGCGATGTGGCCGCTTATCCAGGCTGATATGCAGTCACGCGGCTATTACCTTGGTGCCTGGAAGACTTCAACACCTGGCAATGGGAATTATCCCGACTCCAGCTACCACGAGGTTTGCAAGTATTGAGATCCCAGGGCTGGAGAGACAAAGAACCCCGTCGTTGCGGGGTTCTTTGTTTCTAGGGAAAGGCTGATTTAATCGACGAGAGTGTCGACGTTGAGCAGCTGTGAAGCGTTGATAGACTAAGGACGACCAGCGAGCTACGCCGATGCAACAAATCAGTTTTGCTAGTGCCGAGTATCTGGGAAAGAAGCGCGTTACGCGGCGCGAGAAATTTCTGGGTGAGATGGAGCAGGTGGTGCCCTGGGCTCGATTGCTGGAGGCACTGGAGCCGTACTACCCCAAGGGCAAACGAGGGCGCCCGCCCATTGGCCTGGAACGCATGCTGCGGCTGTACTTTGTG
>NZ_KB903165.1:0-39047 GCF_000379565.1 Cupriavidus sp. UYPR2.512
CCGAACCACCAACGCCGAGCAATTTATTGCCAGCCGCATAGGCGACGCGTTTCTTGCTTACTTCTTGTCGCTTGGACAAGAAGTAAGTCGCCGGCTACGCCGGCGAAACAGCCCACGCCCGCCAAGCACCCCAACCGAACGCAGTGCCAAAGAACCATCAAAACTTATAAGAAGCCGCCAAAAAGAACACCAACGGATTCGGCTCCAGCTTGGTCTTCGACGTCGACAACACCGTCCCGTCGGCCGCCTTGATCGTCATCGTCGACGTCGACTTCAGCGGGATATAAGTCACCGCCGCCGTCAGCCCCCAATGCTCGTCGAAGTTGTAGGTGCCGCCGACATTGAACACCGGCGCCCATGACGACGACGCATCCGCACTCACCGACGTCGGCCCCGGAATCCCCGCCCCCGCCGCCAGGATTGCGCCAAGGTTGTTGTTGACCGAACTCGCAAACGCCGGATTAACCTCGATGTTGGTAAAGAAGTTGTACGACACCCCCAGCCCCAGGAACGGGCGGAAACGCGTGCCCGGATCCAGGAAATGGTACTGCACCATCGCCGCCGGGCTCCACTGCCGCGCCTTGGTGATGATGGGGTTCAGCGCCGGGTCACCCAGGCTCTGGCGGCCGAGCGCGCCGGCCGGGCCCGGCGGAATCAGTTCGCCGTGGCCGTAGAGCTTGAACTCCGGCGGGATGCCGCCCACCGCGGTGACCGCGATATGGTCGGTGACGAAGTGGCTGAAGGTCAGCCCCAGCGTATTGGCATTGGACGACGAGAGGCTGCTGCCCGGCGCGGTGAAGCTGGACGGCAGGCCCAGCGGGTAGTTGATCGGCACGTCCAGCAGCGACGTGGTCAGCGGACCGCTCTGGCCATGGGTCTGGATATAGAACCAGCCGGCAGATGCGACGTTGTCGCCCTTCTTCTGGGCATGGGCAGGCAGGGCGAAGCTGGCCAGCGCGGCCAGCATCAGCGTGAGCGTGAGGCGTATGGTTTTCATCTTGTTTCCCCCGGCAGTGGATGTCTCTGTTTGGTCGAGTCGTGGTGCAGTGGCCCGGGCTGCAAAGGCCCGGGCCTTGTAGCGTGCTTACTGCACGAATGCGCCGACGGTGAAGTACGGGCCGTTGTCGCGCTGCTCCAGGAAGCCGAACACGCCGCCAGTGAACATCAGCTTGCCGGTCGGCGCCGAGCCCGCGGGCGCGTCGCGGCGCGAGGTGCGCACCACGCCCGACACCTGCTGCGAGAAGTCCAGCCGGTAGGGAATCGCCAGCGACGCATCGGACGGCCGGAACGGATCCATCATGGTTGCGGCGGCTCCGACCAGCGCGGTCACGCGGTAGTTGAAGTTGCTGTCGACGCCGACGTATTCGCCGTTGACCGTGCCCTCGGTGACTGCCACCGCCGGTGCCATCATGCCGATGCCGATCTCGTCGTCGGCACCAAGCGGGCCGTTGGCGAGCGAGTCATTGGCATAGCCCACGCGGATCATGACCGGCACCAGCTGGCCGCGCAGCTTGCCCACGATCAGGTAGGCCTTGCCCAGCGTGCCGCCCAGCGTGGGCGGCTGGCTCTCGGCCTTGTAGTTGGTCGACAGCAACGCGCCGCTGGCCTGCGGCACGAAGTTGTTGCCCTTGCGCTCGCACGTGTTGGTGGCGTTGTCGCAGACGGTGAATGACCCGTCTGCGGCCAGCGCCATGCGGTAGTCCTGCGCCACCAGCTGGAACTGCTTGGACGGCACCTCATGGAAGCCCGTGCCGTTGTACTGGCCGGCAATCTTCGACAGGTCGGTCTCGGTCTGCGCAAAGCCGATGAACTGGAAGTACGGGAAGGTGGTATCCGGCACCGCGCCCGCACCCAGCACGCCGTTGAACTGGATGCGCGCGCCGGGGATGGTGCCGCCCACCACGCCTTCGCCGACAAAGAGCTTGGCCGGGCGGTTCGGATCGAGGCTGGCACCGCTCAGCTCGAACGCGCACTGGTTGAGCTTCTCCGTTGGCAACCCGGTCTCTGCCTTCAGCGTGCCGCGCATCACGTTCTGCCCGTTGTTCGGGTCGCTGCGCGTGGGCTGCACGGTGCCGGTCTGGCGCGGCACCGAGGAATCCACGAAGGTCACCTGCCAGGTCTTCCTGGTGGTGTCGATCTGCACCTTCACCAGCTCGCCGGAGCCGGTGCCGCCGGTGAAGGTGGTGGTGTAGTCGAGCGCGGCCGGGCACAGCCGCGTCTGCACGGCGGCCGGCGTGGCCGGCGCGTCATCGCCGCCGCCGCCGCCGCAGGCGGCGAGCATGGCGGTGGCGGCCACGGCCAGCGCACGCGCCGGCACCGTGGATGGGCGCGAGGCCCGCGGCAGGATCAGTCGATGGGGTTGCATGGCGTTGTCTCCTCGGTTTTGTGTCTTCTTGGTGGACTCAGGGTGCAGCCAGCACGCCGACGCGGAAGGTCGGGCTGGCGCTGCCGGTGCCGGACAAGTGGCTGAACACGCGGCCGCTGGCAATCAGCGCGCCGGTGGTGCCGCTGTTGTCGGTGGTGGCGATCATGCCTGGCGCGTTCTGCGTGAAGTCGAGCTGGAAGGCGCCGGTCTGGTTCATCGTCATCGGGTCCAGCAGTTCCACGCGCGCGCCCTTGACCAGCGACGCGGTATAGGCAAAGTCGCTGCCCGAGCCGATATAGCCGCCGTCCAGCTGGCCGCTGGCCAGCGACTTCGCCGGCGCCATCAGTGCGAGCCCCGATTCGTCGTCGACATTGACCGTCAGCGGCAGCAGTGAAATCTGCGCGTAGCCGGTGCGCACCAGCAGCGGCACCAGTGCGCCGTTGAGTTTGCCCACCACCATCAGGCCCTTGGCGCGGCTGGCGTTGTTGCTGGTGATGGCCGCACTCTGGAACGACGGGTAACGGCGGCTGCCATCGGCATTGCTGCTTTCGAAGGCGCCGTCGGCGCTGCGCAGCTTCCAGCTGTTGCCGGTGCTCAGGCAGCTGCCGGCCGCCACGGTGCAGCTGCCGTCGGCGTTCAGCGTCTCGGTGGTCTGCGCGGTCGCGGGCGTGAAGTGGCTTGACGAAGTCAGCGAGCCGCCGGATGGCACCTGGTGGTAGCCCAGCAGGTTGTAGCTGCCGGCCACTTTGGTGAAGTCGGTCTCGGTCTGTGCGAATGCCAGCACCGGGTAGAACGGGAACGTGGTGGCCGGAATCGCGCCCAGCCCGAGCACGCCCGGATAGGAGATGGTGGCACCCGGGATGCCGCCGCCGGCAACGCCGTTGCCCAGGAAGATCACCGGCGGCCTGGCGCTGTCGATATTGGCCTGCGAGGTGCCGTCAGACGCCGTTGCCGTCTGCAGCGCGACTGCGCATCGATTCTGCTCTGCGGTTGGCAGCGAGGTCATGTTGGCAAAGGTGCCGGTAAAGGTCACGCCTGCGCGCGTCGGGCTGACGCTGCCGGGTTGCTTGGGCACCGGCGACTCGATGATCTCCAGCTGGTAGGTGCGTGCAGCGGTGTCGAAGCGCAGCCTGACCAGTTCGCCCGCGCCGGAGCCGCCGGTGAAGGTGGTGCTGTAGTCCAGTGCCGCCGGGCACAACGACCCCGGCGGGCCGCCGATGGTGACCGGCCCCTGCGTGGGGCACGTGCCCGTGTCCGCGCATTGCGGCGGCGCCTGCGTGGCGGTGCGCGGCGCCTCTTCATCGCCGCCGCCGCCGCAGCCGGCCAGCGCCGCGGCAAGGCTCACCCCTGTCAAAACCAAAGTGCTGCGTCGAAGCATCGACATGGTCATTGCCTGTCTCCTGATCTTTTCTTAGCGACCCCTGGTTCTGGATCTGGTGTCCGGCTCTGCGGCCGGATCCCTCCCGGGTGCGGCGACTCTCGCCGCTCGCGTGTTTTTGCGTCAATAGAGCGGCCGTTCCAAACAGGCGCGCCCGGCCGTGCATGCCGCATGTGGCTGTGGATTGCGGGTGTTGCACGGAGTGCGCGGCAAAGCGGCGTGGCGACCGATTCAAACGCACGGTGCGCGCCGCTTTGCCGCATTTCAGAAGCGATAGTCAGGATTGGCCGGATCGAACGCCGAGGCCTCGAAGGTCTTGCGCACCAGCTTGTCGAACACGATCTTCTCGACCATGTTGCCGTCGGCATCCCAGGCGGTTTCCACGCGGATATACGGATGCTTCAGGTCCAGCATCAGCTGCACCTTCCTGGCGTAGTACTGCGGCGCGCCGGCCGGCAGGTCCCAGGTCAGCGCCACCATGCGCACGCCCTGCTCCTGCACGATCTCGGCCTTGCTGTATTTCTCGGACAGGCCGGCGGCACGCAGGGACCTGGCGTCGCGCTCCAGCATCGACAACACGAACTGGAAGCCCAGGTCGCGCACGGTGTGATTGGATTGCGAACGCGCCAGCGTGCCGTCCAGTCCGATCCACATCGAGGTGAAGCCCAGCACGCCGCCCA
The DNA here is from genome assembly GCF_000379565.1 of Cupriavidus sp. UYPR2.512. Lineage (NCBI taxonomy): Bacteria > Pseudomonadati > Pseudomonadota > Betaproteobacteria > Burkholderiales > Burkholderiaceae > Cupriavidus > Cupriavidus sp. UYPR2.512. The sequence goes on from NZ_KB903165.1 coordinate 4,424, forward strand.
GGTGGCCGTACATCTCGTCCTTGCGGCGGGTCTCGTCATAGATGATTTCCTGGCCCGACTGCGCGCCGCCGGGCAGCCACTTCGCATAGAGCTGCCGCGGCGCGTGGCGGTAGCGGATCTGCATCTTCGCGGACTGGTCTTGCCACTGGCCGTTGAGCCGTTCCTGGCGCGACATCCAGTACTCGTACTCGGGATAGCGGTTCATCTCGGCACGGGCCCATTTCAGCAGCGCATCCGGCTGCAGCGCCTGGAACACGGCCAGCACCTGCTCATCGGACAGCCGCGCGAGTTCGCCGCTGGCGACCTGGCGCGAGAACAGTGCGGCTTGCTGCGCGGATGGCAGGCCGTCATAGCCCGTGCCCGCGGTGGCGGTGGTTGTGGCCGTCTGGGCCATGGCCACGGGGGGCATGGCCAGTGGCGCGGCCAGCAGCCCGATGGCGGCCCCGGCGACGGCGGCAAGGTAAAGCGGTTGGATCGACATGGCAGCTTCCTCCTCAAGATGTCCGCCAGGGGCGGAGCGCGGGCTACGCAGGGACGAACGGGGCCACCGCCGCGCCCGCGGGAATTCCGGCCGGGCGTACGGGGTCCGCGGGGCCTGTGCGTGGCCTCGCCGGGTGGATCGACGGTTCAGGTTTGCGTGAGGGCGGTGGCGCCGGCCCGGCGGTAACCGGGCGCGGCGCGCGCCGCTATGTCCTGGTGCGCATTCGCATCCAGTCATCCAGCGGGTTGCTGGGGAAGCTCACGGTTTGCTCGCGCGCGCGGACCGGCACGCTGGTCACGGCTGCGCGTTGGGTGCCCTCATTGCGCACGGTGCGTGCGCTGATGCGGGCCTTGCCGAGGGCGGCGGCGGCCTGGCTGGCCGCATCGCCCATGGTTGCCGCCATCGCGGAGCAACTGGCACCCGGCTCATCGGTGCATTGCGCCGCGGCCAGCCTGCTGGCGCGCTGCTCGGCCTGCTGCTGCTCGCCGAGCTCAAACACCGACTGCAGGGCTGAGGACTGATCCGCACTGGGTTGCGCCACGTTCAGCACGGCTTCCACCATGGCGGTGAGCTGGGCCAGCACGTGCGCATCGCTCATCTGCCGGCCCTGCGTGAACGCCGGCAGCAGGTTGGTGAGCTCTTCGCCGGCCAGCACGCCGGCCAGCGCCTTGAGCGCAAACTGCAGGCGCCAGCCCAACTCATGCCGCGGCAGTCCCGGAATGGCGCGCGAGAAGGCGTCGAAGAAGCGCCCATACACGGGGGCGTAGTGCTCCAGCAGGTATTGCTGGATAAAGGGCGAGGTGTCCGAATACACGCGCCCGAGCAGCCGCAGGAATGACGGCCCGCCCACCGACGGGTCGCGTGCCATCTGCAGCGCGGGCACGAACAGCGCGCCCATCACGTGCTCGCAGCGGATGCGTTGGCCGGGCCAGCTGGCTTCGCACGCATCGAGCAGCGCCAGGCGCCGCGCATTGAGCGGGTCCAGCCGCCGGCTCAGCACGGCGTGCATCATGATGTCTTTGCTGCGGAAGTGGTAGTTAACGGCCGCCAGGTTGACGATGGCGCGCGACGTTACCTGCCTGAGCGAGGTGGCTTCATAGCCGACCTCGGTAAACAACTTTTCCGTGGCGTCGAGAATCCGGGCCTTGGTGTCTCCTGCCGAGCTTTTGCCGGTCTTCATGGGGGCGTCTCTCTTCGTTGCTGCCATAAACCCCTTAGCAATTTGCTACGCTGTTCCGCTCCCTGCTCTGACGGCATACGGATGCTTGAAACAGCTGTACGGAGCCTATCCACCGCTTCGAGCGTTTCACAAGACCTGAATTGGAGCGGACATTCTAATTGCGCCGCTGGTGTGGGGAATTGCACAACAATGTCGCGCGCACCCTGCGTGGAGCAGGCATGCCGGATGCCTGCAACGCAGGACATTGCAGGTTTGCGCGGCCAATCCCTCATGACGTGAGGCGCCGTGCCAGCGCATCCGCATTCTGTGCCGTCAGCGCGAACACTGACAATTGGGGATTGGCCCCCACGCTGGTCGGGAACACCGAGCCGTCGAACACCGACAGGTTGGCCAGCTGGTGGTGGTTGCCATGGCTGTCCACCACGCCGCCGCGGGCATCGTCGCTCATGCCGCAGCCGCCCATCAGGTGCGCGGTGAATAGCGCGGTGCGGAACGGCTTGAGCGGCAGTTGCGCGATGGCGTCGCGCGCCTCGGGCCAGCTGCGGTACTCGGCGGCGTCCAGGTGGGCGGGCCGCACGCGCGCCGCACCGGCGGCGAACTGCGCCTGCGCCATGCTCAGCCATGCGCGCCGCACGCCGTCCCAGGCGTAGTCCGTCATCTCATAGTCCAGCAGCGGGCTGCCGTCGGCCGCCAGGCGCACGCGCCCGCCCGTGCTCTCTGGCACAAAGCCGTCGCGCAGCAGTGCCAGCATGGCGTTGGTGTGGGGCAGTTGCGCCATGTCGCGGCGCAGCGCCTCGCCCACGCCGTTGACCACACCCGCGCTGATGCCGGGGAACAGCGGCGGCACCTCCAGCTTGTAGCCCATCGGCCCGGTCGCCCCGTCCTTCCACTGGAAGTGGTCGGAAGCGATCGACTGCGGTGCGCCATAATAGGGATCGATGCGATCCGGCATTTTTGCGATGCTGATATGCACCGGATGGATAAACGTGCGCAATCCCAGCCGCTCATGCGGGTCCGGCACGCGCGAGCGCAGCAGCAGCGCCGGCGTGTTGATGGCGCCGCCGGCGGCGATGACGTGTTTGGCACGCACGATCACGCCGACGCCGGTCGGCGTATAGCCGTCCGCGCCCAGCGCCTCGCCGGTGACCGACTGCACGCGCTTGCCATCATGGTCCAGCGTGCGCACGCGCACGCGGTGCACCAGCGTTGCCCCGCTGGCCAGTGCCGCGGGAATGGTCGACACCAGCATCGACTGCTTGGCATTGACCGGGCAGCCCAGCCCGCAATAGCCCGAGTTCCAGCAGCCCTTCACATTGCGCGGGATCACGTGCCATTCCCAGCCCAGCGTCGCGCAGCCGCGCTTGAGCACGTCGTTGTTGGGATTGGGCGCCATCGCCCATGGCGCGATGCCCAGGCGCTCTTCCACCTGCTTGAACCATGGCGCCATGTCGGATTCGCTGTGGCCGGTGACGGCGTGGTGCCTGGCCCAGTGCGCCAGCGTCTGCGGCGGCGTGCGGAAGCTCGATGACCAGTTGACCGTGGTGCTGCCGCCGACGGAGCGGCCCTGCAGGATGGCGATGGCGCCGTCGGCCGTGGTGCGCGCCGCGGCCTCCTGGTACAGCTCGCGATAGGCGCGGTTCTCGTCCATGTCGCGGAAGCTGTCCGAGGTGCGCAGCGCGCCTTCTTCCAGCAGCACCACGCGCAGGCCCGCGCGGCTGAGCGCCTCGGCGCTGATGCCGCCGCCCGCGCCGCTGCCCACGATGACCACGTCGGCATCCAGCGTGCGCGTGGTGGTGAAGGTTGCAGCGTCCAGTACCTGCCAGCCGGCGGCGATGCCGGCGTCGTAGAGATTGTCGATGGCCATGTCGGGGATCAGGCGTGCAGCGCCTTGTAGACGGCCGCGTTGGGGCCGGGATAGCCGCTGCCGGCCCCCGCGGCCGGCAACACGTAGTAGCCCACGCTGGTGAGCTTGACCAGCACCACCGCGCCGGCATTGAGCGTGGCCAGGCGGCTGGCGCGCCAGCGCGCCAGGAAGGCCTGCACCTGCGCCGGCGTGGCCGCGCCCCAGTCCTGGCGGGTGCCGGTCAGCGCCCAGCGCAGCGGCATGCTGGCAAGCAGGCCGAACAGCTTGCGCAACTCGGCTTGCGCGCCCGCGCCCATCGCGGCGCAGGTCGCGTCGATATTGCGCAGCGCGTCCTGCTCCAGGGTCGTGCGCCGCGGCGGCGGGGCTTCGGCCAGCTCAGTGACGATGGCCGGCAGCAGCGCGCGGAACATCGCCACGTCTTGCGGGCGCAGCCAGGTCATGCCGACCTGCGGCGCGGGATCTGCCGACGAGCAGCCGGCCAGCGACGGCACCAGCGCGGTACAGGCCAGCGCGGCCGAGAAGCCGAGGCCGACTTTCAGGAAGCCGCGCCGCGTCAGCGCGTGCAGCGCCTGGGCATCGGCATCCGCACGGCGGTGTGGATGATTGGGGGGCATGTTGTCTCCTTGCGTCGGTCTCTTGGTTTCAGGCGGGGGCAGGCCCGCATTGACGCTTTCCGGAGTTTGGATAAAGATCGGTGCCCGGTCTTGATCCCGCATGACAGGTGACTTGATGCCACGCGCCAACCCGCCCGATGGCGGTGCCAGTGGTACGCAGGCGGGCACCGCATTTGGCACCGTATCGCTCGCCTACCTCCGCGCCGTGCTCGACCATGGTGAGCGCCAGGACATTGCCCCGGCCGACCAGCTGCGCGCCGTCGGCGTGCCGCCCGAGCTGATGCACGCCAGCGGTGCGCAGACCGCCACGCGCATTCCCGGCGCCGCCTACCTGGCGCTGCTCGACTGGCTGGAGCAGGTCACCGGCGATCCCGATGTCGGCCTGCGTGCCGGCGCCGCTTTCGCGCCGCGCCACTATGCCGAGATGGGCTACGTGGTGCTGACCACGCCCACCGTGCGCGACGCCATCCTGCAAGGCATCCGCTATGAGGTGCTGGCCAACGATATCGGCGGCACCCGCCTGATTGAAACGCCGCAGGCCGCCTGCATGACCTGGGAAGCGCGGCATGGCCCGCTGACGCGCCATGCGCATGAGCTGCACATGGCGACCTGGGTGGTGTTCGCGCGCTGGCTGATCGGTGCGCAGCACGTGGCAACGCAGGTGGAATTCCCGCATCCCGCGCCGGCCGATACTCGCCGGCATGCGGAGGTGTTCGGCTGCCCCGTGGTCTTCAACGCCGCGCGCCATGCCATGCATATCGAACGGGCCTTGCTGGACCTGCCGTCGCTGCAGGCCGACGCGGGCATGCAGGCGCAGATGACCCGCATCGCCGATACCCAGCTGCAGCAGATGGTGCCGGCCGGGGCCGACGCATTGGCACAGGCGCGTGCCTATATCAGCGGGCGGCTGCCGCAAGGCGAACTGCCCATTGCCGACGTGGCCGCGCACCTGCGCATGCCCGTGCGCACCCTGCAGCGGCGGCTGCAGGCGCAGGGCATCAGTTATTCACAGCTTGTGGATAACGTGCGGCGCGCGTTGGCAGAGCAGTATCTTGCCGATCCCGGGATCAGCCTGGCGCAGTGCGCGATGCGGCTGGGCTATTCCGAGCAGAGTGCCTTCACCCACGCCTTCAAGCGCTGGACCGGTGAAACGCCGCATGGCTGGCGGCGCAAGGGACAGGCGGCATAGCGCCCGAATGTGGCGGCCACGCCTTCGTGATCCGCGAAGCCTGAAAAAAATCTCCCGGTTTCAAACGCACAACTGAATCCCACGGCGCAAGCGCCTGCGGGGTGGCATTGCATTGTTTCATGTGCGCCAGACGCCGCTGGAAATCCCCAAAAATTAGAATCATCCTTCAACTCACGGCATTGACCACCTGCGCTGCGCTTCCTACGATGACATCCATCAATGTCACAATAAACACTGTCATAACGGTGAGGAGCGCCCATGAATGCACCCGCGGAGCTGCCGCAACAGGCATCCCCTGCCCTTGAGCACACCGACATTGCCATCATCGGCAGTGGCTTTGCCGGCCTCGGCATGGCGATCCGGCTGCGCGAGCGCGGCGAGCGTAACTTCCTGATCTTCGAGAAAGCCGGCTCCGTCGGCGGCACCTGGCGCGACAACCATTACCCGGGCTGCGCCTGCGATGTGCAGTCGCACCTGTATTCCTTTTCATTCGCGCCCAACCCGGACTGGTCGCGCATGTTCTCCACCCAGCCGGAGATCCGCGCCTATCTGGAGGGCTGCACTGACCGCTTCGGCCTGCGCCCGCACCTGCGGCTGCACCATGAACTGCGCCACGCCGCCTGGGACGAGGCCGCACAGGTGTGGCGGCTGGAGATGGCCGACGGCAAGGTGGTGCGGGCGCGCGTGCTGGTGTCCGGCATGGGCGGGCTGAGCCGGCCTTCATACCCCAATATCCCGGGGCTGGACACGTTTGAGGGCGAGTGCTTCCATTCGCAGCACTGGGACCACGCCTATGCGCTCGCCGGCAAGCGCGTGGCCGTGATCGGCACCGGCGCCAGCGCGATCCAGTTCGTGCCGCAGATCGCGCCCCAGGTGGCGCAGCTGGACCTGTACCAGCGCACCCCGCCGTGGATCATGCCCAAGCCGGACCGAAAGGTCAGCGCGACGGAGCGCTGGCTGTTCCGCCGCCTGCCGTTCACGCAGACACTGGTGCGCACCGGCATCTACTGGATGCTGGAATCGCGCGTGCTGGGCTTTGTGCTGCATCCCAAGATCATGAAAGTGGTCGAGCGCGTCGCGCGCCGCCATCTGGCCCGGCAGGTGCGCGACCCCGCCTTGCGCGCAACGCTGACGCCGGACTACACCATCGGCTGCAAGCGCGTGCTGATCTCCAACGACTACTACCCGGCGCTGACCCGCGACAACGTGGACGTGGTCACCACCGGCATCGCCCGCGTGGAGCGCGACGCGGTGGTGCTGCACGACGGCACGCGCCGGCCCACGGACTGCATCATCCTGGGCACCGGCTTCCATGTCACCGATCCGGTGCCGCGCGGCGTGATCTCGGGCCTTGACGGTGTGGACCTGGTCGATGCCTGGCGCGACGGCGCGCAGGCCTACCTGGGCACCACCGTAGCGGGCTTTCCCAACCTGTTCTTCGTGGTCGGCCCCAATACCGGCCTGGGTCACAGCTCGATGGTGTTCATGATCGAATCGCAAGTGGCCTACATCGCGGACGCCCTGCAGCAGATGCGCCGCGAAGGCGTGCAGGCAGTGAACGTGCGCGAGCCGGTGCAGCGCCGCTTCAACGAACGGCTGCAGGGGCGGCTGGGCCATGCGATCTGGTCCGCCGGCGGCTGCGCGAGCTGGTACATCGACCCGCGCAGCGGCCGCAACACCACGCTGTGGCCGGGCTTCACCTGGCAGTTCCGCCGCGCCACGGCCAGCTTTCGCATGACCGACTACGACCTGTACCCGGTGCGGCGCGCCTTGCCGGACGAGACCGCAATGCAGCCCGGGCCGGCCGATATCGCCACGGCCGCCGGTGCCTGACGGACACGCATTTACCCTGATTCACACCCAAAAGCACGACATCACCGGAAGGAGACCGGACATGAAGGACTTCCGCAACAAGGTTGCCGCCATCACCGGCGCCGGCTCGGGCATCGGCCGCGCGCTGGCGCTGGCGCTGGCACGGCAGGGCTGCCAGCTGGCGCTGTCAGACCGTAACGAGGCCGGGCTGGCGCAGACCGTGGCCCAGGCCATGGCCGCCGCACCGCAGGCCCGCATCACACAACACACCGTGGATGTGGCCGACCGCGCCGCGGTGTACGCGTGGGCCGCCGCGGCCGCCGAGGCCCACGGCCGCATCAACCTGATCTTCAACAACGCCGGCGTGGCGCTGTCCAGCACCGTCGAGGGCATGAGCTACGACGACCTGGAATGGATCATGGGCATCAACTTCTGGGGCGTGGTGTACGGCACCAAGGCCTTCCTGCCGTACCTGAAGGCCAGCGGCGACGGCCACGTGGTCAATACGTCGAGCATCTTCGGCATCTTCGCCCAGCCCGGCATGGGCGCCTACAACGCCAGCAAGTACGCGGTGCGCGGCTTTACCGAATCGCTGCGGCAGGAGTTGGACCTGATGGACTGCGGCGTGTCGGCAACCACCGTGCACCCGGGGGGCATCAAGACCAATATCGCCCAGGCCAGCCGCGTGTCATCCAGCGTCAACGGCTTCCTGGTGCGCGACGCGCAGCATGGCAAGGATGAGTTCGAGAAATTCTTCATCACCTCGCCCGACAAGGCCGCGCGCGTGATCCTGGAAGGCGTGCGCCGCAACCGCCGGCGCGTGCTGATCGGACCCGATGCCTATGCTGCCGATGCCATGGCGCGGCTGCTGCCGGCTGCCTACCAGTCGCTGGTGGTGCGCGAGACGCGCCGCAAGCGCGATTTGGGCCCGGTCGCGGCACCGGCCCCGGCCGGCCAGGGAGAGCGCCCGTGAACCGGCTCGCGATCGAACAGGATGCTTCGCTGCTGGCGCCACCGGGGGCGCTCACGCGCTGGTTCGGGCAGGGCCGCGTAGGGCTGTTCAGCCTGTCGCGCGCCACGCTGGCGCAGCGCCATGCGCTGCCGGCCTCGCGCTGGGTGCGCGTGCTGGACGCGATGGTGCACTACACCGACGAAGGCCCCGCCGACGGCGAGACCCTGGTGCTGATCCACGGCTTCGGCGCTTCGCTGCATACGTGGCAAGGGATCGTGCCGGCGCTGGCGCAGCGCTATCGCGTGCTGCGGCTGGATATCGCCCCGTTCGGGCTGACCGGGCCGCTGCACGATGCGCGCGGCCGCATCGAAACCATGGACGTGCACCGCTACCGCGACTTCATCGATGCCTTCCTGGCCGCGGTGAACGTGCGCCGCGCCAGCATCATCGGCAACTCGCTGGGCGGGCTGATCGCGTGGGACCTTGCCGTGCGCCGGCCCAATGCGGTCGACAAGCTGGTGCTGATCGACGCCGCCGGCTTCCCGATGCGGCTGCCGATCTATATCGACCTGTTCCGCCATGCGCCGGTGCGCTGGTCGGCACCGTGGATGCTGCCGGAGTTCATCATCCGCGCCGCCACGCGCGACGTCTATGGCGATGCCTCGCGCGTGCCGGAATCCACCTTCCGCCGCTACGTGGACTTCTTCTACGCCGAAGGCAGCCGCGAGGCCGTCGGCAAGATGGTGCCCAGGCTCGACTTTGCCCAGCTTGACACCCACCTGCTCGGCAGCGTGCGCGCGCCCACGCTGGTGCTGTGGGGCGAGCGCGACCGCTGGATCCCGCCCGCGCACGCGCAGGCCTTCACCGAGCGCATCCCCGGCGCGCAGCTGCGCCGCTACGCGGGGCTTGGCCACGTGCCGATGGAAGAAGACCCGCAACGCGTGGCCGCAGATTTGCTGCCGTTCCTGGCCGCCCAATGAATCCCGCCGGCGCAACACGCGCCGGCCATCACCCAAGGAGACCGCCATGATGCCAGTCCGCCGCGACGTGCATCCCCACCTGCCGCCAGAACGCATCAGCGACTGGCACGAACGGGGCCGTCACGTCACCCATTTCATCAACGCGCTGTCGATCTTCTTCCCCGCCGGGGAGCGCTTCTTCATGGACAGCGTGCGCAACTACCGCGACCAGGTGAAGGACCCCGAACTGAGCCGCGCCATCGCCGGCTTTATCGGCCAGGAAGCGATGCACACGCGCGAGCACATCCTCTACAACCGGCTGATGGAAGACGCCGGCCTGCCCGCCGCGGCGCTGGACCGCACGGTGTGGAAGCTGCTGGACGTGCTGCGCAAGATCCTGCCCAAGTCCTGGCAACTGGCCCACACCATCGCGCTGGAGCACTACACCGCGATGCTGGCCGGCGGTCTGCTGCAGGATCAGCGCCATATGGGCGCGGCCTCGGAGACCGGCTACCGGCAGGTGTGGACCTGGCACGCGCTGGAAGAAACTGAGCACAAGGCCGTGGCCTACGATGTCTGGAACACGGTGATGAAACCCGGCCCCTACCGCTACTTCCTGCGCACCTTCACCATGCTGACCACCACCGTGACGTTCTGGGCCATGGTGTTCGTGTTCCACATTGCGCTGGTGATGGGCGACAAGGGCTGCCGCAACAAGCTGACCGGGTTTGGCAGCGTGCTGCGCTTTTTGTGGGCCTCGCCCGGCGTGCTGCCCAAGATGATCCCGGAATGGCTCAGCTACTTCCGCCCCGGCTTCCATCCGTGGGACGACGACAACCGCGCCGAGCTGGCGCGCATCGCCCCGCTGGTCGAAGAGATCGAAGACACCGCGCGCGCCGCCGGCGTCTCTACCCGTGCGCCCTCGCTGCGGGGGGCCGCATGACCATCTGGCAGTGCCGTATCTGTGGATTCGTTTACGAAGAAGCGCTCGGCTTACCTGAGCACGGGATCGCGCCCGGCACACCGTGGGGCGCGGTCCCGCTGGCGTGGAGCTGCCCGGACTGCGGCATGGCGAAAGCGGATTTCGACATGGTTGCGCTATAGGCGGAGTCTTGAGGTCGGCAAGGGCTGAGGCGACTGGGGCCAACCGAAGGCGGAACTCCCCTCTCCCGCTTGCGGGAGCGGGGAGCAAACCGCTGGCGTGGGGCAGTCTGTCAGCACCCTGCCCCATCAAACAAAAAGCCCGGCATCACTGCCGGGCTTTTTGCCTGCCGCAACTTGCAACAGCTTCAGCTCTTGGCCACCACTGCCGCCTTGCCCTTGCCGAGCATGCGGTTGATCTGCCATTGCTGGGCGATCGACAGGATGTTGTTCACCACCCAGTACAGCACCAGGCCGGCCGGGAAGAAGAAGAACATCACCGAGAACACCAGCGGCATGATCATCATGACCTTGGCCTGCACCGGGTCCGGCGGGGTCGGGTTCAGCTTGGTCTGCGCGAACATCGACACGGCCATCACGATCGGCAGGATGTAGAACGGATCCGGCACCGACAGGTCATGGATCCAGCCCAGCCACGGCGCGCCGCGCATTTCCACCGACGACAGCAGGACCCAGTACAGCGCAATGAACACCGGGATCTGGATCACGATGGGCAGGCAGCCGCCGAGCGGGTTGACCTTTTCGGTCTTGTACAGCGCCATCATCTCCTGGTTCATCTTCTGCGGGTCGTTCTTGTGACGCTCACGCATCGCGGTCATGCGCGGCTGCAGGTCCTTCATCTTGCCCATGGACTTGTAGCTGGCCGCCGACAGCGGGAAGAACACCAGCTTGATCAGCACCGTCAGCGCGATGATCGACCAGCCCCAGTTGCCGAGGAAGCCGTGCAGCTTCTCAAGCAGCCAGAACAGCGGCTTGGCCAGGATGGTCAGCCAGCCATAGTCCTTCACCAGTTCCAGGCCCGGGGCGATCTTCTCGAGCATGTGCTCTTCCTGCGGGCCGGCGAACAGGCGCGCATCGGTGGTCACCGTGGCGCCAGGCGCCACTTCACCCAGCGGCTGCTGGATGCCCACGCGGTACAGGTTCGGGTCGATCTGCTGGACGTAGAAGCTGTGCTCCTTGCCGGTCTGCGGGATCCAGGCCGAGGCAAAGTAGTGCTGCACCATCGCCACCCAGCCGTTGTTGGCGGCGGCCGGCACGCTGGCCTTGCCCTTGGCCACGTCTTCAAAGGTGATCTTGTGGTACTTGTCGGCGTCGGTGTAGACGGCCGGGCCGGTGAAGGTGCTGTAGAACTGCGACTGCTCAACCTTGCTGCCGTCGCGCGCCAGTTCCAGGTACAGCGTCGGCGAGACCGGCGCGGCGCCCGCGTTGGTGACCGCGAACTTTGCGTCGACCACGTAGGTGCCCTTGTGGAACACATAGGTCTTGGTGAACTTCACGCCGCTCTTCTCGGCGGTCAGCACCAATTCCAGTTGCTCGGCGCCGTCCAGCGTGCGTGCGCCCGGGGCGGCGGTGAACACCGTGGTGTGGTTGGGCAGGTCGCCGCCGATCAGGCCCGAGCGTGCCATGTAGGTGCGCACGTTGTCGCGCTCGAACAGCACCACCGGCTTGCCGTCCTTCTCATGCTCCTTGAGCAGCTCCAGGCGCGACACGATGCCGCCGGCGGTGTCGATCTCGGCGCGCACCGTGTCGGTGGTCACCACGATCTTCTCGCCGGCGGGCAGGGCCGCGGCCTGCGGCGCGGCCGGCGCAGCGGTACCCGCTGCGCCGGCTGGCACGTTGGCCTTGGGCACGTCGCCCTGGGCGGCAGCGCCGCTGGCGGCGGGCGCCGAGGCGGCCTGTTGCGTCGTGCTCGGGAAGAACATCGACGCATGGCCGTTGGCGCGTTGCCAGTTGTCGTAGAGCAGCACGAGGGCCATCGAGAAGATGACCCAGAGGATGGTGCGTTTGATATCCATGTCTGGCTGTGGTCGGAGAAATCAGGGTCTGGGCAGACGGATCGCCACAGGCGCATGGCCTGCGGCGGCATGGACGGAACGGCCCGCCGGGGGGTGTGATCCGTGCGGTCCAGTGTCCGGCCTGGCAGTGTCGTCAGCTTCCGTGCCCGGCACGGGATCATACCCGCCTTGGGCGAAAGGATGGCAGCGGCACAGCCGGCAGGCGGCCATCCAGCTGCCGCGCGCGGCGCCGTGATGGATGACGGCGTCGCGGGCGTAGTCGGAACAGGTCGGCAGGAAGCGGCACTGCGAGCCCAGGTAAGGACTCAGGGCGATCTTGTAGATACGCAGCAGGGCTAGCAGGATTCGCTTCATGGCAGGCGGTTCAGGCCGGAAGGCCTGGTGGCTGGCTTTGCGAGGGGCTCGCCGGTGGCGCCGCGGGTGGCGGTGCCGAGGGCGAGGCAGGCGGTGCAGGTGGCGGCAGTGGCTTGGCCGCTACGTCGAGCAGGCTGGCGATTTCCGCCGCGCATGCCCTTCGGACCGCCGCGCGCGTAGCAAATTCCGCGCGCGGAAACTTGGCGTGCAGGCGCAGCAGCACGTCGCGCCCCGCCAGGTGCTCACGGCGCTGGCGGAACAGCTCGCGCGCCATGCGCTTCACCAGGTTGCGCTCAGCCGCGCGCGGCGCGAACTTCTTGCCGACCACCACGCCAAGCCGGCCTTCCGGACGGTCATTGGCGCGCACGTAGAGCACGAAATGCGGGCTGCGCCGCCGGGGCCGCAAAGCAAAAACGGATGAAAACTCATCCGTCTTTGTTAGCCTCGCGGCTTTGGGGAAGGCATGGGCTGACACGCTGGGTGACAACTGGCAAGCGCTGGCAAATAAGACTGCTGGCGCAAAGCGGCGCCCTGCGGCAAGCTGCCGGCCAACCTGAAGCCGGGGCGGTAGGCATTGACGGCTGCGCGGCACGGCTGCGGTACGCTGCAGCCGGCGCCGGGCGCGCCGTCAGGCCGGTCGCCCGGGCCTCAGATGGCCAGGCGCTTGCGGCCCTTGGCGCGACGTGCGTTGATGACGGCACGGCCGCCGCGGGTCTTCATGCGCACGCGGAAACCGTGGGTACGCTTGCGGCGGGTAACGGAAGGTTGGTAGGTACGTTTCATGTTGCACTCTCTGGTTGATCTTGGCGTGCCCGGCTCCGGCCGGTGCCGGGGTGCCGTGGCCGCCGCGTATGGTTCGCATGGGGCTGCCGCTTGCGAGGAACTGCAGCGGCTATCCGACGATTCTGGTTCTGTCTTGCTGCCGGCCGTGCTTACGCGTGTGCAGGTAGCTAACCTGCCAGCGCGGACGGCACGAACAGGCCAGACCGGCGATGCGCATACGTGATCCCCTGCCGCATCGCAGAACCCGCCATTTAAACGATTTTCTCCGGCGCTGTCAAGGCGCCAGTTCGTGTGCAAGGACACATTTGCGACACCGCCCTCTAGCCCTTGGTGCCCCATTGTCCACAATGGCCGGTGGGTAAGTGCATGTGTTCCGAGGGCCACCTTCACCACAGTCATCCACAGGCGAAGTCCCTGTTTTACCTGAAATTTTGTCCGTTTTCACACCCCGCAAAGCCGCATCACAGCAGGGGTTGTGCACACAAATCCACTGCATTTGCACAAGTTGTCCACAGACTTATCCTTTGTGGATAACTCGGGGGCGGGTATACAATCCGGGTCCAAACACTACACGGGCTGCGTGGCGCAGGCGCAACCCGGGCCCCACCGCGGCAACGCATGACTGAACGCACGCCAGTGCGGCGAGCCTGAAGGCTCGCTGGCTGCTGCATTGGCATGCCGCGGAGGCCTCGCCGTTGGGAATTAATTCCCAATACGGCTCGGACGGCCCGGATCGCGCGGCGTATACGCCGCTTGTGGCGTGCCCAGGCTGCTGAAGAAGCAGACCCGGGTGCGATTACCAAACAACAAACAATGCAAGATTTCTGGCAGGCGGCAGCCGCGCAACTAGAGCGCGAGCTGACGCCGCAACAGTTCAAAACGTGGATCAAGCCGCTGGCGCCCGTTGCGTTCGATGAAGAAACGCACGCGCTGCGGATTGCCGCGCCCAACCGTTTCAAGCTGGACTGGGTCAAGAGCCAGTTTTCGGGGCGCATCACCGCACTGGCCTGCGAGTACTGGGAAGCGCAGGTCAGCGTCCAGTTCGTGCTGGATCCCGCCGCGTCGGGCCGTGCCGCTGCCTATATGCAGCCGCCCCAGCCCGGCATGGGCCCGGGCGGCATGGACGGCCACGCAGCACCGGGTACGGGCATGGGCGGCTATCCGGGCGCCCAGCCGATGAACGGCCAGCCTGCGTTTGCCATGCCCGGCCAGCCGGGGCAGCCCGGCTACGGCGACTACCCCACCGCAGCCGCGTACGGCATGGGCCAGCCGCAGTACGGCAACCCCGCCGGCATGCCCTCCGCAGCGCCGGTCCCGGCCGGCGCACGCGCCCAGGGTCAGCACCCGGGCCAGCATCACCCGCAGCACGGCGCCGACATGGGCGAGATCGACGTGGTCCACATGGATCCCGCCGAAGCCAGCGCCCGCTCCTACCGCCAGGCGCAGCACCAGCCCCAGCACCCGCAGCACCAGGCCCCGCAGCACCAGCCCCAGATGGGCGGCGCCACGCCGATGCCCGGCCACCAGCCCAGTGACACGGTGCATGAGCGCTCGCGCCTGAACCCGATCCTGACCTTTGACAACTTCGTCACCGGTAAAGCCAACCAGCTGGCCCGCGCCGCCGCCATCCAGGTGGCCAACAACCCGGGCAAGTCCTACAACCCGCTGTACCTGTACGGCGGCGTGGGCCTGGGCAAGACCCACCTGATCCACTCCATCGGCAACCACATGCTGATGGAGAACCCGCGCGCGCGCATTCGCTACATCCATGCGGAGCAGTACGTGTCTGACGTGGTGAAGGCGTACCAGCGCAAGGCGTTCGACGAGTTCAAGCGCTACTACCATTCGCTGGACCTGCTGCTGATCGACGATATCCAGTTCTTCTCCGGCAAGAACCGCACGCAGGAAGAGTTCTTCTACGCCTTTGAGGCCCTGATTGCCAACCGGGCGCAGGTGATCATCACCAGCGATACCTACCCGAAGGAAATCACCGGCATCGACGACCGCCTGATCTCGCGCTTTGACTCCGGCCTGACCGTGGCCATCGAGCCGCCCGAGCTGGAAATGCGCGTGGCCATCCTGATGAAGAAGGCCGCCGCCGAGAACGTGAACGTTCCGGAAGAAGTCGCCTTCTTTGTCGCCAAGCACCTGCGCTCCAATGTGCGTGAGCTGGAAGGCGCGCTGCGCAAGATCCTGGCGTTCAGCAACTTCCACGGCAAGGACATCACCATCGAGGTGACGCGCGAGGCGCTGAAGGACCTGCTGACCGTGCAGAACCGCCAGATCTCTGTAGAGAACATCCAGAAGACCTGCGCGGATTTCTACAACATCAAGGTCGCTGACATGTATTCGAAAAAGCGGCCTGCCAATATTGCACGGCCGCGCCAGATTGCGATGTACCTGGCCAAGGAACTGACGCAGAAGAGCCTGCCCGAGATCGGTGAGCTGTTCGGCGGACGCGACCACACCACCGTGCTGCACGCCGTGCGCAAGATCGCCGACGAACGCAGCAAGGATGCGCAGCTCAACCATGAGCTGCACGTGCTGGAGCAAACGCTCAAGGGCTGAGCGGGGCATTTTTGAAGGGCCGGCCCCCGGGGCTGGCATACTGTAGGGTGCGCGCCACGGACATTCCGTGGCGCCTGGGGAATTAACGTCAGCGACGCCGGGGCAAGTGACCGGAAAATGGCCACTGATAAGGCTTTGCGGTGAGTCGGGACGGGATGGCAAGTTCGGGTTGCGCCAGCGTGGCTTTTTGGGCACAGCTGGCCCCCCTGCCGGTCCCGCCCCGCTTCACCGCAGCGGCTTATCCTTGGTACAATGGCACATTAACTCCTTGATTCCTAAGTGAATTCGGAGTTGTTTGCGTTCTGCGGTCGCCGATTACAAACGACGAAGGATAAATTCAATGCAATTGGTCAAAACCTCGCGAGACAACCTGCTGCGTCCGCTGCAAATCGTGAGCGGCATCGTGGAGCGCCGCCACACCCTCCCGATCCTGGCCAACCTGCTGATTCGCAAGTCCGGGTCGAACGTTTCCTTCCTGTCGACCGACATCGAAATCCAGATCACCACGCATGCGGAATGCGGCGTCGGCAACGACAGCGTTGCCACCACCGTGGCCGCGCGCAAGCTGCTGGACATCCTGCGCGCCATGCCTGATGGTGACGTGGCCCTGTCGCTCAACGACAAGCGCATGACCGTGCAATCCGGCAAGAGCCGCTTTGCCCTGCAGACGCTGGCCGCTGAAGAATTCCCCACCGTTGCTGAAGCCAGCGAATTCAACGCCAGCGTCAGCCTGCCGCAGAAGACCTTCAAGCACCTGCTGGCGATGGTCCACTTCGCCATGGCGCAGCAGGACATCCGCTACTACCTGAACGGCATGCTGCTGGTGGTGGAAGGCAAGAAGGTGATGGCCGTCGCCACCGACGGCCACCGCCTGGCGTACTGCGGCGTTGAGCTGGAAACCGAAGCCGCCGGTGTGGGCGCGCGCCAGGAAGTCATCATCCCGCGCAAGACCATCCTGGAACTGCAGCGCCTGCTGGAAGACAACGACGATCCGGTGAAGGTGCAGCTGGCCGCCAACCAGGTCAAGTTCACGTTCGCCAATATCGAACTGATCTCCAAGCTGGTCGAAGGCAAGTTCCCCGACTTCCAGCGCGTGATCCCCAAGGGCTACAAGAACGCCTTCGCGATCGACCGCGTGCAGCTGCAGCAGGCGCTGCAACGCACCGCGATCCTGACGACGGACAAATTCAAGGGCGTGCGCTGCATCCTGGACACGCACATGCTCAAGATCAGCTCCACCAACGCCGACCAGGAAGAGGCGCAGGAAGAGCTGGAACTCGATTACTCGGGCGACGCGCTCGATATCGGCTTCAACGTGACCTACCTGCTAGACGTGCTTGCCAACCTGAAGACCGAGCAGGTGCAGGTCAGCCTTGGCGACTCGAATTCGAGTGCGCTGATTACCGTGCCGGAAGACGACAACTTCAAGTACGTCGTCATGCCGATGCGCATCTGATGATCCGGTAACAGGACTACAGATACAGAGATACCGGAGCAGCAAACGGCACGCTACGACACCCGCCTCATCACGGGACGTCTCTTCGCAGCGGGGGCAGGATCGAAAACGATCTGCCCCTTTTGCCGTTTTTAGTAACCCGCCATGCGGAAAGCCAGACGCCCTGCCAATGTGCCGGCGCGGCCGGGTTTTCACATCAGCCGTGAGTAGAAAGACATGACCGAACAGCAGAAACCGCAACAGGAAAACACCTACGGAGCCTCTTCGATCCAGATCCTGGAAGGCCTGGAGGCGGTACGCAAGCGCCCGGGCATGTATATCGGCGATACGTCGGACGGCACCGGCCTGCACCACCTGGTCTTCGAGGTGCTGGACAACTCCATCGACGAAGCGCTGGCCGGCTACTGCACCGAGATCCAGGTCACCATCCACAGCGACAACTCGATCTCTATCGTCGACAACGGCCGCGGCATCCCGCCCCTGGTCAAGTTTGACGACAAGCACGAACCCAAGCGCAGCGCGGCGGAAATCGCCATGACTGAGCTGCACGCCGGCGGCAAGTTCAACCAGAACAGCTACAAGGTATCGGGCGGCCTGCACGGCGTGGGCGTGTCTTGCGTGAACGCGCTCTCAAAGTGGCTGCGCCTGACCGTGCGCCGCGACGGCCAGGTCCACCTGATTGAATTCGCCAAGGGCGACGTGCAGAACCGCATCGTCGAGACCGTGCCCGGCCCCGACGGCCAGCCCGTTGAAGTCTCGCCGATGAAGATCATCGGCGCCACCGACAAGCGCGGCACCGAAGTGCACTTCCTGGCCGACGAAGAGATCTTCACCAACGTTGAGTTCCACTACGAGATCCTCTCCAAGCGCATCCGCGAGCTCTCGTTCCTGAACAACGGCGTGCACATCAAGCTGGTGGATCAGCGCACCGGCAAGGAAGAAGACTTTGCCTTCTCCGGCGGCGTGAAGGGCTTTGTCGAATACATCAACCGCACCAAGAGCGTGCTGCACCCGACCATCTTCTACGCCAATACCGAAAAAGACGGTATCGCCGTGGAAGTGGCCATGCAGTGGAATGATGGCTACAACGAGCAGGTGCTCTGCTTCACCAACAACATCCCGCAGCGTGACGGCGGCACCCACCTGACCGGCCTGCGCGCCGCGATGACGCGCGTCATCAACAAGTACATTGAAGAAAACGAAGTCGCCAAGAAAGCCAAGGTGGAAACCACCGGCGACGACATGCGTGAAGGCCTGTCCTGCGTGCTCTCCGTGAAGGTGCCGGAGCCCAAGTTCAGCTCGCAGACCAAAGACAAGCTGGTCTCGTCTGAAGTGCGCCTGCCCGTGGAAGAACTCGTCGGCAAGGCCCTGAACGACTTCCTGCTGGAAACCCCCGGCGACGCCAAGATCATCTGCGGCAAGATCGTAGACGCCGCCCGCGCCCGCGAAGCCGCCCGCAAGGCCCGCGAAATGACCCGCCGCAAGGGCCTGATGGACGGCATGGGCCTGCCCGGCAAGCTGGCCGACTGCCAGGAAAAAGACCCCGCCCTGTCAGAACTCTTCCTGGTGGAGGGTGACTCCGCAGGCGGCTCTGCCAAGCAGGGCCGCGACCGTAAGTTCCAGGCCATCCTGCCGCTGAAGGGCAAGATCCTGAACGTAGAGCGCGCCCGCTTTGACAAGATGCTGTCCAGCCAGGAAGTGCTGACGCTAATCACCGCGCTGGGCACCGGCATCGGCAAGGACGACTACAACCTGGACAAGCTGCGCTACCACCGCATCATCATCATGACCGACGCGGACGTGGACGGCTCACACATCCGCACGCTGCTGCTGACGTTCTTCTACCGGCAGATGCCTGACATTATCGAGCGCGGTTATGTGTATATCGCGCAGCCGCCGCTGTACAAGATCAAGCATGGCAAGGAAGAGCGGTATATCAAGGATGATGTTGAGCTCAATGCTTACCTGTTGAAGCTGGCGATGGAGAAGGCGGTGCTGGTGCGGCCGGATGGGTCGGAGATCAATGGGGATGCCCTGACCGAACTGGCTCGCCAGTATCAGCTGACTGAAGGCGTGATTGGCCGTCTGTCGCGTGTTGTGGATACGGACGCGCTGCGTGCCATTGCGGATGGCGTGACGCTGGATCTGGATAGTGCTGCGGCGGCGGAGGCTTCAGCGGTGGCGCTGAAGGCTAAGTTGGCGGAGATGCATGCCAAGACGTTGATTGGTGCTGCGGTCAATGATGATGGTACGGCTGATGTGTATGCGCAGTTTGATGAGAAAACTGACAAGCACCGCCTCATGATTGCCCGCCGCCACCACGGCAACGTGCGTCTGTCACACCTGGATGCAGACTTTGTTCATGGCGCTGACTACGCCGCCCTTTCCAATGCTGCCAAGACTTTCCAGGGGCTGACTCCGGAAGGGACCAAGGTACAGCGGGGTGAAGGTGACAAGCTGCGCGATCAGACCGTTAATGACTTCCACGGCGCTATGCAGTGGCTGCTGGCTGAGGCTGAGCGTGGGGTGTCCCGTCAACGCTATAAGGGCTTGGGCGAGATGAATCCTGAGCAGTTGTTTGAGACCACCCTGGACGTTACGCAGCGGCGACTGCTGAAGGTGCAGATTGAGGATGCTATTGCGGCGGATCAGATCTTTACCACGCTGATGGGGGATGAGGTGGAGCCGCGGCGGAACTTCATCGAATCTAATGCGTTGGTAGCCCGGAATATTGATGTTTAGTCTTATTGTAGGATCTCAGAAAAGTTGATGTTTTTCACAAATAAGTGAAGCTATCTGGGCTGGTGTGTTGCTGTAGGTTGTCAGATCGATTTCCTTAACATTTCGCACGACTGCAAAAAGGCTGCGTCCCTCATGGGGCGCGGCCTTTTTGCTTAGGCGTCGGCTTGAGACAGCTCGGAAGGAAGCCTTAGGAGGCAAATTGTCTCGGTCCTCAACATAGGGAACAGCACAGGCGGTTCAGTCCCCTGAGCAAAGGTCGCAGGGCTACCGCACGAGCGGTGTAGTCCACTGGAGCGAACCCGACGTTTTGGTCGGAGCCTCACGAGCAAGATTCGATTGCATATCTTCAGTCAACTCCCAAGGCTTTAAATACCGCGTCAACTGGATCAGCATAAAAGCTAGTCTGGAACTTGGTGAACAGTTCTGCTGGGACGCTGGGAAGGTCCATGGCGCTGCTCATTGGTAGTGCCACTCGTTTGCCGCCAGCATCGAAGGTGACCTGCAGGCATTCGGCGATGCTCTCTACCGGGGTAATATTTCCACCCAGGCTCATATCGCCGAGAACTACCAACTGCCCTTGGGCAGGTCGGCCGAGCAACCCAGAAGCGAAGGCCACTAAGCTAGGTAGAGCCATATGCGTGAGTGGCCCGGAGTTCTGTAGCTCGACAACGTGCAGGTGGAAGTCGTGATCCAGCACCTTGGCTGAGGCGCTGATGCGCGCAGCATTGGCCTTGAAGTAGTCAAACGCGATCTTCACCTGTTCCTTGGCGGCGCTGGAGTTCCACAGGCCGGAGGTGGCCAGCTTGCCGGAGCCCTTGGTGACCTGTAGCTCGATCCGATATAGCCCCGGCATGCCCTTGCCACTTAAACCAATGGTGTGGACGAAACCTGGCTTGCCTGGGCCTTCGGGGATCAGAGTGCCTCCGCCCTGTTCCTTGACGTTGATGAAGCGCTCTTCCATGGTCTCGTTGTCGATGTAGCTGAAGTGCACATCATAGAACTCCATGCCGCCAATCTTCTTCAACTGCTCCTTCACCCGGCGGCGCACCTGCAGAGCGTACTCTAGGCAATGGCGCACATCTTCTTTGGTGAACACGTCATGCGGGTAGAGCAATTTGAGCAGGCCGGACACCGTCTTACGAACTGCAATCACGTCACGTTGGTTAAGGTTGTTACCCAGCCTGAAGTGCTTGTCGACGGCATCGGCAAAGCTACGTTTGCGCATCTCGCGAAAGAACTCTGCGAGATAGTCGACGATCAATCCGTATCTATTGGTGAAGTACTCCGGGCGCATCTTCGGGATTTCCCAGCCTGGGATATAGGCATGAAAGCGATCGAAGAAAGCTGAATCGATCATTTGCTCGGGGAAGGGGGCCAGCAGGTGGCTGGTTTTCACCAGCGACTCGACACTTTGGTTGATGTTGCCGACAAAGACCATGGACGCCGAGGCCTCCATCTGTTCACGGCCGCGTCCGAAAGAGCCGGAGGCCATGTAGTCCTTCATGATTTGCACGCCGTCCTTATCCTTGAAGTTGATGCCGGCCACCTCATCAAAGGCGACCACATCCCAAAGACCGACCAGACCGATGCGCCGACTACTCATGTTGTAAAACAGGTTGGCCACCGTGGTTTGGCCGCCGGAGACCAGCATACTGTTGGGCGAGCACTCCTTGTAGATGTGGCTCTTGCCGGTACCCCGGGGCCCCAGTTCGCAAACGTTGTAGTTATTCTCGACGAAGGGGATCATCCGGGCTAGCAGGTGCCACTGTACGGGCTCATCTAGGGTCGAAGGCTCCATGCCGATGGAGCGAATCAGTGCTTCACGCCACTGCACAGTGCTCAGTGCTGCACGGCCAGTGAAGAGCTCCTGCATGTTCATGTTCGGCATCTGGATCGGCTTGAGCAGTGTCACGCCGAAGGGGGAGCCGGACTGCCCCTCCTCGTGGTAATAGCTCAGAGTAGCGATTACCCAAATGCCGCCGACCAGCAGCTTCTCATATTCTTTGACGAAGGTTGCGGAGATCTCCGCATCCTTGATCCCCAGGTTGCTGAATGAAGCCTCGTAGTGATCCTTGCGTTCATTGAGGCGCACGGTCACTCTGTCTATCACTTTGTAGGAGCCTCGCTCGCGTACCAAGGATTTGATCTTCTCGGCCTCGTCAGGACGCACATAGTTTTCCGCCAGAACGGCTTTGACGTTTTTCAGCCCCTGCTCAATGACCTCAGGGTCGTTTGAGGCGCAATACATCCCCAGTAGGTATTCGAGCACGTACACCGGGACGTTGGCGCCTTCCTTGATTAGCTTGGTCAAGTCCTTGCGCACCACGCGTCCAGCGAAGAGCTCGTTTAGCAGCTGGTCGAGATCTTTACCCAGTTCGGTATCCATTTATCGTCTCGTGCACTCAAAAGAAATCGTCAGTAAAGGCCAGGTCGATGGTGACGCGGTAACGCTCCAGCTCGGTATTCAGATCCTTGTCGCGGATGATCAGGAAGTAATCCTTGTGCCGATCAAAATCACTACCCGATAGCGACAGACGCGCTTGTTTGAGGCGCTCGCTCATAGAGTCGGTGGTACAGTCGAAGGTGACCACTTCCTCGCTAGAGACGGGCTGATCGCCTTCGTAAATGGCGACGGCCACAGTTATTGGCAACACCTGCTCGCTGACCGCCTCGGTTTGCATCAAGTCGAAGCGCTGAATGCTATTGACCATCTTCAGCACCGACTTCGGCGAAATGACGCCCACCTTACGCTTGGTGCGTTTCTCGGCCTTTTCGCCGCGTAGCTGGTTGACCGTCAGTACTGGCACGACGATCTCCTGCGGCATCGCACCACCATGGACGAAGCGTGCCCCGCCGACAAAGTGGAAACGATTGGCCCCCTTGGGAATCCAGAACTGGGTGTCCGACAGGGTGCCTGCCGTTTGCTTCGTCGAGCCATGCCAGACATCCCTTGCCGCCGGCAGACTGTGGCCTATTACATAGCGCTTTTTGCTCTTGATTGCGCTCTCTGGCTTGTCAACTAAAGAGGTACGGTCGGCTGCCTCCAGCTTACTTTGCTGGAACAGGAAGCCGTGATCGGCCGTGATCAGCACGGTACTAGTGTTGAGGTGCATGAGGATCTTTCGGGTCAACTCGGTGAGTTCCTCAATGGCGAGTTCGACATGATGGAAGGTGTCCGACTCGGACCCACCTCCTTTATCACTGCGGTCATCGATCACGTTGTGGTAGACGTAAACCAGTTGCTGATCCTTGAGCGCCTCACGGCCAGCATCTCGCGACCATTCCTTGACCTGCTGGGCGGTGACCGCCATGCCGTAGTGTTGGGCCAGGATCTTGTCCCGCAATAAGGTGTTGCCGGTGGCCTGGCCATCGACAAATAGGGTGTCGCCATTCCCTTCGCGGTATTCCAGAGTCTTATGCGGCAGCAGTGAGGCCATGCCTAGAGAGGTGTAGCTGGGCACTACACCTAGCTGGCTGGCCAGGGTGGCTTCGCTGTAGCGTTTTTCGTTGATCCGCTCGCGCAGCTCAACGGCGGCCTCATAGCGGAAGGCGTCGCTGATGATCACCACCACACGCTTACTCCGTTGCCCTTCGAATTGCGGGCGCACCCAGCGTTCGTAGAAATCCTGCTGATTGGGGAGGCCGGCAATCTTCCAGTGCTCCAGGCGTTGCTCAGCTTCGATGCGGTCACCCCAGCAGCGCGCCAGCTGGTCGATGTACCAATAGGCGTAGCACTGCTCCACCGCCTCATCGAGTTTCTTGAGCAGCTCCACATGCGCGCGCTGTGAGGCAGCGCAATAGTGCCGGTAAGCGGTATCGAAGCGGTAAAGCTCACCTTCGTAGGCTTTGTATAGCGCTTCACTGCTTGGATAATGGAAGCCAGCGCCGTGCTGGTGGCGCAAGGTGAACAGCTCGATGGCTGCGGCTAGGGCGCTATACAGCAGACGATACTTGCGGCGGATCTCGTCATCCTTGTGCCTCGAGGCCCAGTAGTTGTCCAGACACTCAGCAATGATGCGCGAGAACAGCTGCAGGTCGCGAGGTGATGCTTCGGGAATGGCACGGGTCAGGTCGACGATAATCTGACGCTCTACCGCCTCAAATGTGGCGATGTTAGCCAAGACCTCTACCGGAATACCTGCGATCTTCTGGCCGATGTGAAGCGCTTCCCCGACCCAGGCAGACACCTCATCGTAGCTCTTATAGAAGCGGGAGCTATCCCGCCAGCGTGAAAGTAACGCTCTGCAGGTAGCACGGGCGTTGGCCGAGGGCATGGAAATGGCTGTGGCCCAGCCGGGAATATCGGAGATGCTTTCACAAAAGTCGGTAGTCAGTAGGCGAATCAGCAGATGGCCAAAGCTGAACGGCTTGTCTCCGCTCAGTTCTTCTGCTGTAGCGGGATAGCCAACTTCATCGCGTAGCGTTTGTAGTAGTGCCGGCATCAGGCCGTACTTGTACAGTTCGTTGATGGCTCCAGGATTGGTTTCCAAGCCCAGGTCATTACGCACCGCATTATCGGCGAGGGTGCACAGCAGCGTGGTGATGTCGCATGCACCAGCCCCCAACACCACGGCGATCATCGCCAGATCCAGCTGTTCTTCGGTGTCACCGGGCTGAATCAAGCGCTTCAATGCGCCTACCCGTGCTTTGTTACTGAGGAAGCTGTCACGTTTCGAGAGATGTTCACGCAAGCTCTGCTGTTGCAGGCCTAGATCATTGAAGATGAGCGATACCTTGTCGGCATAGAAGCTACGCGAGTACAGCTTGATATCCAATAGCCAGTCATCGTTGGCTTCCGGTTCGGCACAGGGGAAGTAGAGCAGGTACTTGCCTTGGGCGTCCTCCAGTTCTAGCTTCAGCTTGAGTCCAAAGGTGGATTCGCTCTGCATGTTGAGCACCCGTACCTCCGGTAGATCGAGCTGAGGAAGCTCATCGGCAAAGCTCTGCTCCGGGTCGAACCAGAACACGATGCGGTGGTTTTCCGCAAAGAATGCCTGCTGCAGGCCTTGGGTTAGTTGTTGTGTGTCCATCAAATTGATCCCTCGGCTCGCAGCACAAAGTGCCGCTTGCACTGATAATTTTGCTTATTCCGCCTTTTCGCCGGTGACGGCTTTCACCTCAGCCAATAAATCACCAAATTTCCCATAGTTCTCCTTCACCCCATCATCAAGATCCAGACTGATACGTAGGTCTGCGAAATGGCGGAGTTTTTCGTCGAAGGTGGCAAGCTCCGCTTGTTGTCTGTGCAAGGCATCGAGCTCTTTTTCCAACGGCTTTTTCTCGGCGGTGCTGGTGCTGGCGTCGATGTCCTGCTCAAGCTTGTTGGCGTAGCTGTTGAGCTTGGCGGTGAGCGGAATGACGTACTCAGTACGCATACGTGCCAAGGTGCCCTCGTTGTAGCGGTGCAGGTAGACCAGGCACTCGAAGGCCTTGTACTTGCCGGAGCTGAACAGCCAATAAATTGGGCGCTTCTTATAGGTCTTGAGATGGTCCTTATATAACTGGGTGCTCAGGTAGCGGCGGATGCAATCTAGCGCCGACTCACCGCGCTTGGGCTTGATCGCGGACAAGCACAAGCTCTCGGCGACGAAGTCGAGGTTTTCTTGCCGATGCTTCTCGCCCCAGGCGGTGCGGATAAATTCGTTGAAGCGGTTGGTGGCGTCGTCGGCGAACCATTCCTGATCAGTGAGCGGGAGGATACCGTCGCTGTCAGCGGGGAAGGTTTTATAGACACCCTCGGCCACCAGTTCGGTAAAGCTCAGATTGCTTGCGTGCGCGTAGACTAGTCCTTCGCGGTCGAGGGAGTAGCGACCCATGATACATCCGATGGCATAACTTACTAGTTCTGCAAGCGTTTCCGATTGATATCTCATGGTTAGTGACTGTTGATCTTGATTCCTGCCATAGCGATAAGCGGGATTGCTATTCAGAGTTATCAAATCGTCACCAACATCACTTATGACTTCATCTGTCAATCCATAGTCTTTTGCGAGAAGCGTATTGTTTTTTTCTTCAAGGTGCTTGAGCCTGATCGCGCTGTCTCTTTCATGTTTGATTAGCTCATTAAATGCGTTAGACGCTCTAGTAAAGCCTTCTTTCAGTAGGGGGCTGCCTCTGAATAGCCATGACGTTTCATAGCTGTTCCAGTCGCTCTGAGAAATTTTTTGAATCTCCTCGAAGTTTTCGTAAATTATCTCTCTTGAGCTTTGTGAGACGCATATCGGAATCTTTCTTATGTCTCCGACATTAAAATCCAAGGTGGGGGCTAAAAACTCCAGACACTTAGATGCAACTTTTGAATTAAGCAGCGAACACACTAATGAAAATTCGCCCTCAGAGTGAGGGAACGCACAGGCACCTTTTGCGCTAAAAGTGAACCCTTTTGGGCTTAGTCTTGCCCCAAAATGGGAGGATGTTAATGCGGACCATGTTATTGATTTTTTGAAATAAAGATTTCGTGATGGGAGGCAGTTTCCGAGCTTGGAAAGCAGTGCGTAATTTTCACGATCAAATGCAACGACATAATCGTTGTTTCCAAACCACTTCCTAAATTCACCGCCCTTGTTGTATGGGACCCATTTTCTATTGTTTTTCCAGACATCCTCTTTCTTCTCGGCATCGAGTGCAAGTAGCGAAAAATCAACTTCATGCCATAACCTTAGAAATTTGTCGTTGTCGCCGGTCTGAAAGCCCTGCCTAACAGGAGCGCAGTGCTCTATAGACTGAGAACTTTTGAACGTCTGTCTCAGTTTGTCTGAAATCCAGTACGCAATTGGCGATCCAGGTACGGCAAAAAAATCATCCTGTCGTACAGTATGATTGAGTTCTTCGTTCCTATTAATAAAAACATCTCTCTTGTTGGATGACTGAGGTGCTTTGTTAAGGTCGATGTACACTCCAAAGTGGCCTTCTATTTTTTTCCTTCCGGAAATTAATGCGGCGCACTGTACTATTTTGGAGTTTAGTTCTGGGAAGCTGTTGTATCCGATGTGTAATAAGCTATTAATGCGGCTTTCGCAAATAATCCACTCGCGAAACTCGGAAAGGCCAGATAGGAACATCCATGTTTGTAACGTTACCTGTGCATTGGAGCCATTAGGCTTGAGTAGATTAAAGCCGCGCTCAATGAATGCTGCAAAAAGATCTGCTTTGCTCTTGGGGAAGCGTTTTTCTGCAAAAAATTTCAGTTCAGGCGCCATACCTTTGCTACTAAGGTAGGGTGGATTGGCTATCACTGCATCGTATTTACTTGCGAGCATCCAAGCCTGCTGCACAAAGGGGATCAGCTGCTCGGCCGCTGGCTTCTGCATAGAGTCACCTGCGCTCCCCAGTTGTCGTAGTTGTTCTAGCAGCTCACTGAGTGGTTCGGTATCCTCGAGAGGCACTTCAATAAGTGAACCGAAAGTCTTGGCTTTAGAAAAGCAGGCCAGAGTGCTCTTCAGCAACTGGTAGCGGGGATCTGTGCCGGCGGTGCCGAGGTTGGCCTGTTCGCTGTCAAACAATCCTTGTGACTGGCCACGTTGCCAATCGCCGGTCAAGTTGAGGGCCTTCCACAGACTGGCGAAGTCAAGGTGGCTGCTTTCCTGCAGTGGCAGCACATTGAGCTTAAAGCCATTTTCGGCGAGGCGGCTGAAGATGCGGCGGTCGTCTTCACGGGCCAGCATCATCAGGGCGAAGCCGGAAAGCTGGCCGGCGCGGTCGTCGATGTCCAGACCGAACAGGTTGTTTTCCAGGATCAGTTGCGGAATGTCCCGTGCGCGGAAGCCGCGTTCAGTGTAGATCTCCTTCAGCACCTTGTAGGCCTCGACCAGTATGTGGCCGGAGCCACAGGCGGGGTCGAGCACCTTGATGCTCAACGGATCGATGCTGTCCGGTGTGATGGCAGCCAGCTGGGCCTGTACTTCGGACGTCTGCTCGGCTGGCTCGATGTAGTAAGGCATCTTGGCCCTGAGCGGTGAATCCGGGTAGGTCTGCAGCCACTGGCGGCCCACCGAGTTTTGCACCAGATACTGGACGATCCAGTTGGGAGTAAAGAGCTGGGTGGCGGCGGGGATATCCTCACTCCTCACCACCTTGCCGATGACCTGATCCTTTTTCTCCGAAATGTAGAACTGGTAGAGCCAGCCGATGATCTCCACTTCCCGCCAGTCTTCTTCGGGAATGGCGCTGACCAGCTCGCGGATCAAGGAGTCGGTTTTGGTCAGGTTGTCCGGCAGAAGCAGTTCGGTAGCGTCGTCGATTGCCTCGAACAGGAAGGGCATGGCCTGATGGAGAGCATGGCACTGGGTTAGCAGCAGCTCGCGGTAGAGCTCTTCGTCCTTTGTGCCGTCGAGTTTCAGGTCGGTGATGCGTTGGCGGTCTAGGCCTTCCAGCTCGATGTCCAGACAGTCGTCGAGAATCTGGAAGCTGCCTTCTCGCTCGGGGTGGCTGAGTACCCGGCGACCGTGATCGAGGTAACCCTTGATCTCCATGAAACGAATGGCGCACAGGCGGTTGAACCAGCTGTAGGCGGCCTGCTCCATGGCCTGAGCGAAGCCCATTTGTTCAACCTTTTTCACCAGCGCTGCGCGCGGGAAAATCATGCTGGCTGGGAAGGGGCGATCGCTAATCAGGGCCAGGTCGCCTTTCCGCTCCAGCGGCTCGATGCCCTTGCTGGTGATGCCGTACTTGGCCGCTTGTTTGGTCATGGCGGCGATAAAGGCACAGCGCGCCTTGGGTGCGTAGCGTTTGATGTTGTTGGTATTCATAGGCTCTTCTTAATTCGCAGTGAGCTGGAGTCGAGCAGCGAATGGGGTCAGCGGATTCGTATCCGTTTGTCCTGCTTGATCACGCTTTCCAGCTCAGCCTTGAGGGCGTCGATAAAGCTCACGATGTCGCGTTGGGTTTCGAGGTAGATGCCGTTGCCCAGCTTATTGAATACGCTGGTGGCGGCGACTTCCACTACCGGCTTGGGGGCGGCGACGGGCTTGGCGGCGGGCGCCGGCGAGCGATCTTCCTTGTCCTGGTTGTTTGGGTTGGCGACCTGAGCCGCCTTTGCCCGCTCCTGCTCGAGCTTGTGCTGGCGTTCGGCCTCGGCTTGGATGGTGCGCTCCAGTTCGAACAGGCCGTCATCCAGACGCTCGCCTGCAGTTTGTTCCTGCAGCATGTAGATAGCAGAGATGCTGGTTTCGCTTTCCAGTTCGGCCTTGATCAGTTGCAGTGGGCGCAGTAAGCGGTTGCTCAGCTCTGGGGTGTCAATGCCGCTCTTGGCGATTTCCGCCTGTAACTGGGCGATCCTTTCATCGACGAGGGTCAGAGCATGATTGCGCTTGTCGGTGAGGATGGCTGCATTGACGCTTTCGACGGTTTCGACCAGCACAGCGACCTTGTACAGCTGGTCGTAAGGCGCAGCACAATGTTCGATGGCGTGCAGCTCGGCCAAGGCCTTGCGGGCCCCGTCATCCATGCCCAGCGGCTGTTTGTTCTTTTCAAAGCGGCGCAGGGCCTGCTGGAGTTGCTGCCAGGTGTGCAACTGATTGCTGAAGAATTCGTGCAGGTCGCGGTAGTCCTCTTCAAGGTCAAGGAAGTCGTTCTTGTTGTCGATGACGGCCTTGAAGAAGTCGACGCTGTCGGTATTACCAAGAAGACGTTGTAGGCTGAGGATAGACCGCTCAATGGTGTCCTTGCCAGGGAAACGACCGACATCGGTCTTGCTCTTGTAGCTCTTGAAGTTTGCCAGCCAGGTATCGAGGTGGCTTCGGTAGAACTCGTGTAGTTCCTTTTCGCCAGCCGGGCCGAGGGCGTTGAACAGATCCTGAGCAAGGTTACGCATCTGCCTTAGCAGGGCTTCATCGGTCTGACGCTTTTTCTGTACAGAGATTTCGCGCCGCCGGCGGCTGTTGGTGAGGTAGTCGAAGGCTTCGGGTAGAGGCAGGCTTGGGCCGGCAACATGGAAGGAGATGCGACTGGTTGCAGCCAGGCGGCCAAGGATCAGCAGGATTTCACCATCCGGCCAGCCATAGGGGCGCTTGTTGAAGCGTTCAATGATGTCCGCGACCAGCAGGCGGTCATTGCCTGAGGCCCGCAGGGTGATGAACTGTTCGACCTCCTTGATGGCCTGCGGGTTGCCTTCTTCTCCTTCAAGTGACAGACCAAGCTGAGCGATGTCGTTGCTGTGCAGCAGCGCGTGCAGTTCGCGCTCTGGTTCCTTCTGGAGTACGTGCAGGCAGCTGAGTTTGGTATAGGTGTTTTCTAGTAGGTACTGGCATGCCTCATCGAACTTATTCTGGATACCATCGCTGGTGAGTTTTAGATGTTGGCCAAGGGCGTAGACTTCAGCGCATTCCAGCAGTTCTTCCAGCATCAGGCGCAATCGCTTCTTGCGCTCCTGGTTTTCGCGACCACGGTCGGCAAGGATGCGAGTCAGCTCCGGTTGGCTGCCGTCGTCGTTGAGGCGGATGAATTTGTTGGTTTTCAGCCAGGTACGGAGCTCAGAGAAGAACTCCTTGTTGTCAGACAATTTGATAAGGGCCAGGCCTGCCGGTGCTTCGCTGCTTTTGTTGAGGCAACCGGCCTCGCCATATAGAGCGTAATCGAGATCCAGAGGGGAGATCACTTCGACGCGTAGGTCGTGTTCATAGCGGCCTTCTAGGCTGTGACCATCGAGGAAGCGGCCGATGCTGTAGTCGGTCTTATTGACGCTGTAGCGGAACTTGTTCTTGTCCTTGAGCAGGTCCTTGTAGATAAGGGTGGAGAGCTCCTTATTCTCGTCCGAGGTGACGATTTCGGTAGCCTTGATTTTGCGGGTGATGTCCCGTTCTTCGTTAGTCAGGAACGCGAACTGGTCACCGTTGCGGATGATCAAGCTTTCCTTTTCCAGGCGCTGCAAGGTGTCTTCGATGCGTCGGCGCAGGGCAAGCTTGTCTTCGTCCACCTGCTCGATAGATAGGGTGACCAGGTTGTCCAACGTGCCCTTGATCAAATCGACATAGCGGATCATGAACAGGGTACGCAGGATCTGTACGTCGAAGGCATCGAGCACGCTGTTTTCGCTGGCTTGGTCGATGGTACGTTTGACGGCGGTGTCGAGGAAGCCTTCCACTGCGCCGTAGAAGCTGTGCATTGGCACCAAGGCACCAATTGCCTTATCGGCAATCGCCATGGCCGCCATCTGGAAGGCGTCGAGCATGGAGCGTTCGCCGTAGGCCAGATGTGCGCCCGTGGCGCCGACCTTGCGGATTTCCTCGAAGACCTTCTGCACCAGTTGAAAGTGGTAGGGAGCAAAAGGGTAGTTTCTGACGAAGCTTTCCGGACCGTCGAAGTTCTTCAGCGTTGGACCGGAGCGGTCAAACGTGATCTGGTTGCGCAGGATGTCGCCTTTCTGTGCATACAGGGCGCGCAGTTCAGTGTCAGCTTCCCCCGTTTTGCGCAGTAGACGCTTCTGGATCACTTCGTCGGTGTTGGAGCTGGACAGGGACAGACGCGTCTTGAAGCGTCCGGCAATTTTGGAGAAGTCGTTGGCTTTGGAGGCAGACAACTCGCCGAGTATGGCGTCCATGTCGGCCTGCGAGGTGACAATGATCCAAGCCCGACCCTTGCAGATGGTGCCGAGATTCTCGGTGATGGTCTGCAGGGTGAGCATAAGGCGGGTGTCGCTACCTATAAACTGGCCAACCTCGTCCACCAGGAACAGTACGCGGTGCTTGGGCGGCTGAGTATCTAGGTATTCCTTGACCCAGCGGCAGAAGTTTTCCACTGAGACGCTGAAGGTTTCCTCGGATTCTTCAAACCACTTGTGCGCGGCCTCTGAGGAGAGGTCGAGGGCCGCAGCCAACGCCTGTTCAATGTCGTCTTGGTAGAACTGGTAACCATCACGCTCTTTGGCCCACTCCAGCCCGGCGGCTTCGCTAAAGGCTTGCTTGAAGCGATCGTACACACCGCGCTGGCTGAGGTGCCGTTCCATGTGGGCGATGTGTGGGTGGTCTCCGCTGAAGCCCTGGTGCTCATTAAATACGCGCAGGAATACATTAAGAATCGGGTTCCCGGCATCGTTGGAGCTGGCCTTGCTGTCGATGTTGAACAGGATTACGTCAGCGGTGTTGGCCACAGCCCTGTCGATGTCGGCGCGAATCATCGCATCGCGCAGCTTGTTTGCATCGAAGAAAGACACTGCCTTTTTACTGTTGCCTTGGGCGTCGTGCGCCTCAATGTTGGCCAGCAGGTAGGACAGGGTTTTCAGAAAATGTGATTTACCCGAGCCGAAGAAGCCGCTGATCCATACTCCAACGCGGTTGGCTATGGAAGGATCGTTGAGGTCGGTGCTGTACGATTCGAAGAAGCTGCGGAAGTGTTTCTCCAGCTCGTTAGTGACAATGTATTCGTCCAGCTCCTGGTACACGGTGGCGTCGTCGGACTGATCCGCCTTGACTACGCCATTGATAGGGCGGCCAAGGTCTTTGAAGAAGAGATTTTTTATACTCATGGGATGTTGTCCTTAACGATCAGGGTACCAGTCTGAACGCACGGTAGTAGTTGTCGCTGGGAATCTTGTTGAACAGGGCCAATGACTGACCCGAGTAATGACCGGGGTAGAAGAGTACCAATGGTTTATGGCCGAGCAGGGCATGCAGTTTGTTCAGCAAGTTGTGTGCTCGCAGCACGGGCCACACCGAACCCACTCCAGAGACAAGGACGATGTCGTTCTCAGCGGCGCGACTGTGCTCCATCAGGAAGGGGGCGAATTTGTCCATGTGCAACGGGCCTGACAGGGCCTTGAGGAGGGCCTGATCGCCCTTGGCCTTTTGCATCTGGATGGCCTTTTCAGTGAAATTGCGCTGGTCCAGATAATCACGCATGGCCAGTAGAAGGTTGATGTGGATTACCTTCTGTTGGCTGTGTTTCTTGTCCAGAAAGCCCTCTAGGAAGCTGAGGTATTCGCGCACCTGCAGTTCGTCCTCAGGGGGGTAGTCGAAAATCCAGAATCCGATTTCATTGCCCAGCCCCTGGCTCTTAAGGAATTCCTCGGAAAGTATTTTGTCCGGGATCTGGTTGAGCCGATTCTGTAGCTGCTGATTCATTCGATCGCTCCTTTGTTCCGCGCCTATTGCGCTGTGGCGCTGGATACTTCCAGGCAGGCTTTGATGCGTTGGCGCTGGCTGTCTTCCAGTAGGACTCTGACTTCTGGCCGCACTAGCAGGTGTTGGAGTTTCATGCTGCGGGTGCTACGCAGCAGGCCGACCTCAGCGAGCATGCGGTAGATGACCTGCCCCATTTTCTTGCGACTGGACTCGGTCCAGGTTTCGATGGCGGGGTCGCGGTGACTGCGGTCTTCGAGAAACTCCCCCCAATGGTAGCGCTCCAGCACTTCCGCACGGGTAACGAAGGCGTCCTTGAGTACGGTTTCGATGTACTCAACCAGCAGCAGGTTTCGCTCAAGCGCAGCGCAGAAAGCCACTTGGGTTGCCAATTCCTCATCACCATCGCGGATGGCTCGCCAGAACGGAGCATCCAGGCGCTCTAGACGTTTGCGTAACGCCTGGGCAATGCGCTTGGCCGAGGCGGGGCTACGTATTTGCAGCAAATTCTGTTGCTGAATTGCCTCCTGCCATTGCTCCGGACTGGCGCCACGCAGGAGCAAATCGGCAATAATGCGGCACTCACGAACTTGTATAGAGCCGCCGATCAGATCGGAGTCGTAGCTGAAGGTCTGCATATGTCTCACTCGTCCTCGTTACCGAACAGGGAAGGCTTCAGTTTGGCTCGGTCGCCTGGTAGCAACTGCAACGGGTGTTCACGTAGACACTCGGTCTCCTGCTCGGTGATAGCGGCCTGATAACGCTGTAGGGTGTAGTGGGCCAGAGCTTTGCGGACGGTCAACAGCAAACGCCCCTCGGGCATGCCGAAATCCCGTTCGACCAGCGCTTTTTGTGCGTCAGTGAGCAGGGTGTTGGGAACCAGAGAAAGAGTGATCCACTCGTGCCAGTGGATGTCGGCCGCGGCTGGCGGTGCGCTTTCATAGCTTGGTTTGGGCGTGCGGTCGATACGAGATAGCAGAAAATCTCGGAAAGCCTGACGTTTGTGGCACCAGGCTCGCACATGCCAGCGGAAGCCGGTGTAGACCAATGTGTGTGGCGAAATCACGCGCTCGTTGACCTGAGGATTGGACATTGAAGCGTAGAGAATCCTGAGACTACCGCCATTGCGGCAAGCTTTGATCACTTCGCGCACAACCTCCGGGCGCACTGCACGGTCGGGCAGTTGGATAGTGGCAACGCTGGGGTGATTTTCCAGTACTTGGGCCATCGCCTTGCTACTTTGGCCGGCGAGCAGGTTCATGTATTCATTGATGTGCCCGGAACTCAGCACTGGCTTGAATCCTGCCGCCGGTACATAGCCTTTGACTGCTGGGCTGTGGGTCAACGAGTCTGGGTTGAACTCATTGTTAAGTGTCTTGAGTAAACCAATTTCACGAATGAAAGTCAGATGCCAGTCACATGAAGAACGAGCTGGCATCGCCGATGAAGTGCACCATCGAACTGAACGACGTGGAGAAACGAACCTTGGAAGAGCTTGCGCTGCGGCATCCGTATGAAGACTTCAGGGTTAGAGGACAAGGCTTGTTGCTGCTCGGTGCAGGTCAACGAGTGCACGAGATCGCGACGCAGTTGGATGTGAGCAAGAAGACTGTGTACAACTGGACGAACGCCTGGCGCGAGAAAGGGCTGTGCGGCTTGCT
>NZ_KB903166.1:0-35316 GCF_000379565.1 Cupriavidus sp. UYPR2.512
GACGCGTTCAAGCCAGGCGCGGCGCAGGCTAGGCGCGGGCCGCCGGCCTTGGTCATTCCAAGGTCAAGGCCCGTAACGACGCATGCGCCGCGCCTGGCTTGAACCCGAAGGGAAGGCTGCTGCCGGGCCCCTTTTTCATTCTGAAACGGGTTCTAAGTCTGCGGCGTGGCGCCGGCATCGCCTGCCTGGATCAGCAGCACCGCGTCACGCTTGTCCAGCAGGTGCTGGCGCAGGATGGCGGCAAGGCGCTTGCCATCGTGCGCTTCAAGTGCCTGCAGCATCTCTTCGTGGTCGCGGATGGCGCTGTCCCACTTCGGCTTCTGATAGTTGGAGCGGAAGCGCAGCGCCTGCAGCCGCCGGTTCACCGACAAATAGGTCTGGCGCAGCGCCGTATTGCGGGCCGCCAGGTTGATGCGGTCATGGATCTGGTGGTTGATGCGGTAGTAGCCGGGCAGGTCGTCATTGGCACGGCAGGCCAGCATCGCATAGTGCAGGGCCTTGATCTCGGCCAGTTCGACGGCCGTGATGCGTTCGCAGGCCAGTTCGCCGGAAAAGGCTTCCAGGCCGCTCATCAGCTCAAACGTGTCCTGGATCTCCGCCGTGGACAGGCGCGATACGGTCGCCCCGCGGTTGGGCGAGATATCGATCAGCCCCTCTGCCGCCAGCACCTTCAGGGCCTCGCGCAGCGGCGTGCGGGAGATGCCCAGGGTTTCGCACAGTTCGCGCTCATTGAGCTTCCTGCCCGATTCCAGGGTGCCCTCGACGATGAACGTGCGCAGGTGGGCCACCACGGTGTCGTGCAAGCGTTGCCGTTCGAGCCTGGGGAGTACCGGGGCCGGCGAATCTGCGCCGGAAGTGGCGGCAATTTGCATTCAAAATTCCTATTGCGTAATTGTGTTCAATTTTAGCAGACTCTTAACCGGAGCTCAAAAATGCACGTAAACCCATATTTTATGGGGTAAACGTTAGATAATTTCCGCGCAATCGCTCCTGTTTTCCCATCGCTCCTCTGATAAAGTATTTTGCATTCAAAACTCAAAAGGAGGAGTCAAATGCTGAATCTCAACTTCCATCCCGCCGGCCGCCACTTCCTGCAGATCCCCGGACCGAGCCCGGTTCCCGATCGCATCCTGCGTGCCATCAGCTATCCGACCATCGACCATCGCGGGCCGGAATTCGGCGCGCTGGGCCTCAAGGTGCTGGACGGCATCAAGAAGATCTTCAAGACCGAGCAGCCGGTGGTGATCTACCCGGCTTCGGGCACGGGGGCCTGGGAAGCGGCGCTGTCGAACACGCTGAGCCCTGGCGACACGGTGCTGATGTTCGAGACCGGCCACTTCGCCACGCTGTGGAAGAAGATGGCTGAGAACCTGGGTATCCGGCCCGAGTTCCTCGGCCTGCCGGGCGTTGAGGGCTGGCGCCACGGCGTGCAGGCGGACATGATCGAGGCCCGCCTGCGTGCCGACACCGCGCATGCGATCAAGGCAGTGTGCGTCGTGCACAACGAGACCTCGACCGGCGTGACCTCGGATATCGCCGCCGTGCGCCGCGCCATCGATGCGGCCGGACACCCGGCGCTGCTGCTGGTCGACACCATCTCCGGGCTGGCGTCCGCCGATTACCGGCATGACGAGTGGAGCGTGGACGTGACCGTGTCCGGCTCGCAGAAGGGCCTGATGCTGCCGCCTGGCATCAGCTTCAATGCGGTGTCGCCCAAGGCCATCGCAGCCTCCCGCACGGCCCGGCTGCCGCGCAGCTTCTGGGGCTGGGATGAAATCATCGAGATGAACCGGACCGGCTACTGGCCCTACACCCCCAGCACGAACCTGCTCTACGGCCTGTCTGAAGCCCTCGACATGATCCTTGAGGAAGGGCTGGACAACGTCTTCGCCCGCCACCAGCGCCTGGCCGAAGCCTGCCGCCGCGCGGTCAATGCCTGGGGCCTGGAGATCCAGTGCGCAGACCCCGCCGTCTACAGCCCGGTGCTGACCGGCGTGATGATGCCCGAGGGGATCGACGCGGACGTGGTGCGCAGGAACATCTATGACCGCTTCAACATGTCGCTCGGCGCCGGCCTCGGCAAGGTCAAGGGCCGCATGTTCCGCATCGGCCATCTGGGCGACTGCAACGACCTCACGCTGATGGCCACGCTGGCCGGCTGCGAGATGGGCCTGAAGATCTCGGGCGTTGCGCTCGCGGGCAGCGGCACCGTTGCCGCCATGGACTATCTCGCCGCGCACGCCACGCCGCTGCCGCTCAAGGCTGCCGCCTGACGAGAGCCACTGCCATCCGAGACGGGGACGGGCGCCGCGCGTGCGCAACGCCCCCGCCGGACTGATCGCAACGGATCAGCGCAGCACTGCCGTACCTGACAAAAAAACAGAGGAGACGCTGTGGATACAACCCTGCAGGCGGGAGCAAAGATCAGGACGTTCGAGGATGCGACCTATCGCAAGGTGAGCTGGAGGCTGGTGCCATTCCTGATGGTCTGCTTCCTGATCGCTTATCTCGATCGTGTCAACGTCGGTTTTGCCAAGCTCCAGATGTCGCAGCAACTGGGCTTCAGCGAGACTGTCTACGGGCTGGGCGCCGGTATTTTCTTTATCGGCTACTTCCTGTTCGAGGTGCCGAGCAACCTGGCACTGCACAAGTTCGGCGCCAAGGTGTGGATCGGCCGGATCATGATCACGTGGGGGATACTCTCCGCGTGCTTCGCGTACGTGGAGACGCCAACCCAGTTCTACACGCTGCGCTTCCTGCTGGGCCTGGCGGAGGCCGGCTTCACGCCAGGCATCGTGTACTACCTGTCGTGCTGGTACCCGTCGCACCGGCGCGCCAAGATCATGGCTATCTACTGCATGGGCTCGCCGTTGTCCGGCATCATCGGCAACCCGCTGTCCGGCTACCTGATGGGCAGCATGGCAGGCGTGGCTGGCTTTGGCGGCTGGCAATGGATGTTCCTCATCGAGGCGGTGCCGGCGGTCTTGCTGGGTTGTTTCTGCTTCTACTACCTGGACAACTCCATTGCCAAGGCCAAGTGGCTCACCAGCGACGAAAAGCGCGTGCTTGAGCAGGCCAAGGCGGAGGACGTCAAGGCGGCAGACCCGCAGGCGCGCGTCGGCAAGGTCTTCACCGATCCGCGCGTCTGGCTGATCAGCCTGATCTGCTTCTGCTATGTCACGGGCCAGTACGGCATCACGCTCTGGCTGCCCACGTTCATCAAGTCGACCGGTGTCAGCGACCCGTTCCATATCGGCTTGCTGAGCGCGATACCGTATATGGCGGCCATTGTCGCGATGTACTTCTTCGGGCGCAGTGCCGACAAGCATCGCGAGCGGCGCTGGCACCTGATCATCCCGTGCATGATGGGCGCGATCGGCTTCCTGGCGTTGCCCTGGGTCATGCACAACACGGCGCTGTCGCTGGTGTTCCTGTCGCTCGCCGCGGCCGGCATCCTGACCTGCACGCCGCTGTTCTGGTCCTTGCCGACGGCCTTCCTGAGCGGCGCGGCGGCGGCCACGGCCATCGCCATGAGCAACTCGATCGGCAACCTGGCCGGTTTTACCAGCGGCTACATGATCGGCTACCTGCGGGACGTGACCCAGAGCGGCAACAGCGCCTACTTCATGATTGCCGGGATGCTGACCCTGGGCGCCTTCTGCATCTGGACACTGCCGGCCAGGCTGGTCAACCGGTAGCAGGACGAAGCGGGGCGCTGTCACCGGGCGGCGCTCCCCATCCCCACCACATTGCCAACACTTCAGGCGCCCGATGCCGGCGCATGAGAGGTCTCATGACAAACACCTTCGAACCAGTGCCGGACGGCCCTGGCCATCACGCGCCGTTCAGCGTGGTGGAAGCCACCGTTGCCGGCGCGCATGCCGCGATGCGCGACGGCAGGCTGACGGCGCGCCAACTGGCCAGCGCATGCCTGGCGCGCATCTCGGCCTATGACCAGAGTGGTCCCGCCCTGCGCAGCATCCTGCAGCGCAACCCGCAGGCGCTGGAAGAGGCCGGACGCATCGACGCCATGGCTGGGCGCAACCCATCGCAGGCGCTGGCGCCGCTGCATGGCATCCCGGTGCTGGTCAAGGACAACATCGAGTGCGGCGGCATGGAAA
This sequence comes from Cupriavidus sp. UYPR2.512, assembly GCF_000379565.1. Lineage (NCBI taxonomy): Bacteria > Pseudomonadati > Pseudomonadota > Betaproteobacteria > Burkholderiales > Burkholderiaceae > Cupriavidus > Cupriavidus sp. UYPR2.512. The sequence goes on from NZ_KB903166.1 coordinate 4,122, forward strand.
CCACCGCCGGCGCCGCCTGCCTGCGCGGCAACCTGTCCACCGACGATGCCTTCGTCATCCGCCGGCTGCGCGAGGCGGGTGCCATCGTCCTGGCCAAGACCAACCTGCACGAGCTTGCCTCGGGTGGCGAGACCGTCAGCACCTTTTCCGGCCAGACCCTCAATCCCTATGACCTGACCCGCACGCCCGGCGGTTCCAGCGGCGGGACCGGCGCCGGCATCGCAGCCAGCTTCGGCGTGCTTGGCATCGGCACCGACGGGGTCAATTCGATCCGCTCGCCGGCCTCGGCCAACAACCTTGTCGGCCTGCGCCCGACTATGGGGCTGATCAGCCGGGCGGGGCTGGTCCCTTGCGGGCTGACGCAGGACACCATCGGCCCGATCACCCGCACCGTGGCCGATACGGCGCTGCTGCTCGATGTCATCGCCGGCTATGACCCTGCCGATCCGGTCACCAGCGAGGGTGCGCCCCACATTCCGGCGAGCTATGCCGCCAGCCTTGACCGCGACGGACTCAGGGGCGCGCGCATCGGCGTGCTGCGCCATTTCTTCGGCGACCAGGATGTGCACCGTCCCGTCAACGCCGTGATGCAGGAAGCGCTGGCCATCATCGCGGCACATGGCGCCGAGCTGGTCGCGATTGAAGACGTCATCAGCCCGGACGAGCTGCTCGCGTCCACGCTTGTGCACCACTACGAGATGGAGCGCGACCTCGACGCCTACCTGGCGGGGCTGCCTCCCGGCGTCCCGGTGCGATCGATGAAGGACATCATCGCTGCCGGTTCTGTCCATCCAAGCGTGGCGGGAACCCTCGCCACCGCGGCAGCGCTGAGCGAGCGGGAAGGGGAGTACCGCGAGCGCCTGCAGCGCCAGCAGGCATTGCGCCAGCGGCTGCAGGAGCTGATGGCGCGGCATCGGCTTGACGCGCTGGCATTTCCGCACCAGCGGCGCCTGGTGGTGCCGGTCGGCGAGACCCAGGCGGAGCGCAACGGCGTGCTCGCGTCGGCCACTGGTTTTCCGGCCATCGTGATTCCGGCCGGATTTTCGGCGCCGGACGGCAATGCACCCCAGGGTGTGCCGGTCGGGCTGGAGCTCTTTGGCCTGCCCTTCACGGAACCCGTGCTGATACGCCTGGCGTATGCGGCCGAGCAGGCCTTGCGCGCCCGCCGGCCACCGCATTCGACGCCCGCGCTGGAATAGGCGCGCGCCGGAACGAAGTTTTATCGCTGCTCTACAAAGGCCAGCCGGACACGGCGGCGACAAGGTCGCGGACATAGCGCGACGACCTCGAACCGAGGAGGAGACAAAGATGGGCGCAGAAACTGTAGTTCAATCGCCGAATTCCCCACAGCAGCATGAGCTGGACCGGGCCATGGATGGCATCGGGGTGACGGCCTCGCACAAGAAGATCATCTTCATGATCATGCTCGGCGTGATGTTCGATGTGTTCGAGCAGAACGCCGTCGGCCTGATCGGCCCGATGCTGCGCGAGCAGTGGGGAATTTCGGTGGCACAGATTGGTTTTCTCAATACGCTGACGTTCAGCGCCGCCGCGCTGGGACGCATCGGCTCCGGCTATATCGCGGACCGCTACGGCAGGCGCACGATGCTGAGCGCCAACCTGCTGCTGTTCACCCTGGGCGCCATCATCTGCGCGGTGGCGCCGAACTATGGCGTACTGGCGGCGGGCCGCTTTATCGTCGGTATCGGCCTGGGCGGGGAGATCTCGATCGCCGTGACCATGCTGGCCGAGCTGTGCTCGACGCGCTTCCGCGGCACCGCGGTGGGCCTGGTCAGCGTGGGCAGCGGCGGATTTGGCAATATGCTGGCGCCGGCCTTCGGCCTGGCGGTATTCGCCATGTTCCCGGGACCGGACAGCTGGCGCTGGCTGTTTGCCTGCCTGGTGCTGCCGGCATTTTTTGTCGTGTTCTACCGGCGCTTTATTCCGGAGACGCCGCGCTTCCTGCTGTCCAAGGGGCGCGTGGACGAGGCCAACCGGGTGCTGTCGGTGCTCGCATCCGGCCGCCTGGGCAAGCTCGACGTCGAGCCGACGCCCTATATCAAGGCCGCGATGCAGGACGAGGCGCCGCGCGCCAAGGTGCGGCTGGGCGACATCTTCAAGGGCAAACTGGGACGGCGCACCATCGCGCTGGGCATTGCGGTGTCCATGACATATGGCGCGCAGATCTCGGTCCTGACGCTGATGCCCACCATCCTGATGTCGCAGGGCTACACCATCTCCAAGAGCTTTCTCTTCACCATGGTGATGCAGAGCGGCAGCCTGTTCGGCGCGCTGGCGGCGTCGTACTGCGGCTATCACATTCCGCGCAAGCGGGTGCTGACGATAGGCGCGGGGCTGGCCTGCGCGGCCGGGTTGTGCTTCGGCTTCCTGACGTATAACGTGGGCCTGGTGCTGCTGTTTGGCGCCGCCTTCACGTTCTGCGTGGTGTTGCTGAACACGTCGATCTGGATCTTCGCGCCGGAGCAGTATCCCACCCACGTCCGCGCGTTCGGCACCTCGCTGATCCTGGCGCTCGGCACCCTGGCCGGGGCGCTGACGCCGCTGATCAGCGGGCGCGTGTTCGAGACCTACGGCGTTGGCGGCATGTTCAGCATGCTCGCGGCGATGTACGCAGTGTTTGCGCTGGCCGTGCAGTTCGCGCCGGAAACCTTCGGCCGCGCCATGGGCGAGACCGCCGCCGACGACGAAGCCGTGCCTGCGGTCAGTGGCGCCGCGGCCAACGCCAGCGGCTCCTGAGACCGGCCCGCTCCCGGCGGCGTGCTGCGCGCGCTTGCCGGGAGCGGGATACCGGGCAATGTTCATCCCTCCTTCAAGGACATACCCAAGGCATGACATCTTCCAATATCGATCGGGTCGCGCAGGCCCTGCTCAGCGCGCGTAGCGAACAGGGTTGCGCCGATGCAGGGCAATTTGCCACCTTGCTTGAGAATGCGGAGCAGGCTTACGCCGTCCAGTCGGCCGTGGCCCGCACGCTTGGCTGGCAAGCGACAGGGGCCGGCTACTGGAAATCCGGCGGGGCCTCGCGCGAGGCGGTGCTGACGCATGCCCAACTGCCGCCGGCCGGGGTCTGGACCAGCCCCGCGCATGCCGGCGGCTGGCCTTTCACATGGCGCGGCATCGAGGCGGAGATTGCGTTGCGGCTGGGGCAGGATGTTGACGCCGCGCAGGCTGCCGCCCTCGACTACGCCGGCGCGGCGGGGCTGATCGATGCGATGGCGGTGTCGATCGAAGTCGTCGATTCGCGCTGGCGGCAGTATCTCGCCGCGCCTGCGCTGCTGAAGCTGGCCGACCTGCAGTCCCACGGCGCGCTGGTGCTTGGCGATTGGCGTGACTATGCGGCGCGGGACTGGGCGGCACAGCATTGCCGGGTGCAGATCGGCACGCAAACGACCGAGCGCCGCGGCACCCACGCGCTGGGCGATCCGGCCTATGGACTGGTCGCCTGGCTGCGCCACGCCACGCGCGACGGGCGACGCATAGAGGCCGGCACGGTCGTCACCACCGGCACCTGGGTCGGCATCCTGGATGCATCGGCAGACGACCTGGTGACTGCGGAGTTCGATGGCATCGGCCAGGCCTCGGTCCAGCTCTGAGGTCAACTGACCTGAGCGCAGGGCGTCAGCTGCGCAAGCCGACGCCCTGCATGATGATCCGCAGCACCCACGCGGCCACGCCCAGTGCCGCCACGCTGGCGGCCCAGATCAGCACCAGCCAGCCGACGCGGCGCAGCCAGGTGCCGGGGCCCGAGCGCTGTGTATCCATATCCATCAGTGGTAGCCCTCGCCGTGGCGCACCTTGCCGCGGAACACGTAGTACGCCCACACCGTGTACATCAGGATGAAGGGGATGATGAACAGCGCCCCCACCAGCGCAAAGCCCTGGCTTTGCGGCGGTGCGGCGGCGTCCCAGATCGAGATCCCGGGCGGGATGATATTGGGCCAGACGCTGATCGCCAGCCCGCTGTAGCCCAGGAACACCAGCCCCAGCGCGTACATGAACGGCGAGATATCGGGCTCGTGCCGCAGCGCGCGCATCAGCATGAACATGCACAGCGCCACCAGGATCGGCACCGGCGAGAACCAGAACAGGTTGGGCAGGCTGAACCAGCGCTCGGCAATCTCCGGGTGCGTCAGCGGCGTCCACAGGCTGATCACGGCGATCACCGCCAGCAGCAGCCACGCCAGCGTGCCGGTCAGCTTGATCATGCGCTGTTGCAAGTCGCCCTCGGTCTTCATGATCAGCCAGGTGCTGCCCAGCACCGTGTAGGCCACCATCAGCCCCACGCCGCAGAACAGCGGGAAAGGCGTGAGCCAGTCCAGCGGGCCGCCGGCAAAGCGGTGGCCCTCCAGCTTGATGCCGTCGATATAGGCGCCCAGCGCCACGCCCTGGAAGAAACTGGCCGTGGCCGAGCCCAGGATGAAGGCGGCGTCCCACACCGGGCGCTCGCGGTCGTTGGCCTTGAAGCGGAACTCGAACGCCACGCCGCGGAAGATCAGGCCCAGCAACATCATCATCAGCGGCAGGTAGAGCGCGCTCAGCACCACCGAATACGCCAGCGGGAATGCCGCCAGCAGCCCGGCGCCGCCCAGCACCAGCCAGGTCTCGTTGCCGTCCCAGACCGGTGCGACCGTGTTCATCATCACGTCGCGGTCATGCCGGCCGGGCACGAACGGGTAAAGCATGCCGATGCCCAGGTCGAAGCCGTCCATCACCACGTACATCATCACGCCGAAGAAGATGATGACGATCCAGAGAAGCGAGAGGTCGATGCCCATGGTGTCAGCTCCGGGTGCGTGCAGCGGTGGCGGGGGCGAGCGCTTCATCGTCATCCACCGCTGACAATGGCCGTGCCGGCGTATGCTCGCGTCCGGGGCCGCCTTGCGGCTTGGGCTCTTCCAGCGCCGGGCCCTTGCGCACCAGCCGCATCATGTAGGCGATGCCCACGCCGAACACGAAGAAATACGCCACCACGAAGATCGCCAGCGTCACCGCCAGCTCAGGCACGCCGTGCGGCGACACCGCGTCGGCGGTGCGCTGCAGCCCGTAGACTACCCACGGCTGGCGCCCGACCTCGGTGGTGAACCAGCCGGCCAGGATGGCGATCAGGCCGGCGGGCCCCATCCACAGCGCCATATGCAGGAAGCCGCGCGAGCGGTACATGCGCTCGCCCCTGCGCAGCAGCAGGCTCCACAGGCCCAGCAGGATCATCAGCAGCCCCAGCCCCACCATCACGCGGAACGACCAGAACAGGATGGTGGAATTGGGCCGGTCCTGCGGCGCGAACTCCTTCAGGCCCTTGATCTGCCCGTCCCAGGTATGGGTCAGGATCAGGCTGCCAAGGCGCGGCACCTCGACCGCGAAGCGTGTCTCTTCGCGCGCCATGTCGGGCCAGCCGAACAGCAGCAGCGGCAGGCCTTCATGGCCCTTGTTCTCCCAGTGGCCTTCCAGTGCGGCGATCTTGGCGGGCTGGTGCTTGAGCGTGTTCAGGCCGTGCATGTCGCCGATCACGGCCTGGATGGGCGCGACGATCAGCAGCATCCACATCGCCATCGACAGCATCTTGCGGATGGCGGGGTTGTCGCGCCCGCGCAGCAGGTGCCAGGCGGCGGACGCGCCGACGAACAGCGCCGTGGCCAGGAACGCCGCCACGCTCATATGCACCAGGCGGTAGGGGAACGACGGGTTGAAGATGACTTCGAACCAGTTGGTCGGCACCACGCGGCCGTTGATGATCTCGAACCCCGCCGGCGTCTGCATCCAGCTGTTGGAGGCCAGGATCCACGTGGCCGAGATCAGCGTGCCGAGTGCCACCATCACCGTGGCAAAGAAATGCAGCCCCGGACCGACGCGGTTCCAGCCGAACAGCATCACGCCGAGAAAGCCTGCCTCCAGGAAGAAGGCGGTCAGCACCTCATAGGTCAGCAGCGGCCCGGTGATGCTGCCCGCGAATTCCGAGAAGAAGCTCCAGTTGGTGCCGAACTGGTAGGCCATCACCAGCCCGGACACCACCCCCATGCCAAAGTTGACGGCAAAGATCTTGGACCAGAAGTGGTAGAGGTCGCGGTAATGCGTGCGCTGCGTGCGCAGCCAGCAGCCTTCCAGCACCGCCAGGTAGGCAGCCAGGCCGATGGTGATCGCCGGAAAAATGATGTGGAAGGAAATCGTGAAGGCAAACTGGGTGCGGGCGAGGTCGAGCGCGGTCAAACCAAACATTGTGTTCTCCGTGGCGCTGGCCTGGCGCACGCCTTGGACGAGCGCGGCACTGCCGTCTGGCAGGCCGGGCCGGTCGGCAGGTGCGCCAGGGCGCGGGCCGTAGGCGCGTGCGGTAAAGCGTAGTGTACGCCGCGCGCGCAGCAAAGGGCAGCGTGCTGCCGGTGGCGTGTGGGTGACATATCGCCGCACCCGTGCCGCCGGCGCCGCTTCATGTGGCACCGTACCCTTGTCCGATGGCGACCATGTTAACGGCGCCACGATGAACGGAACAGCATCACATCATTGCAAAAATACCGTATCAGTTTTGCGCGGCGCAACAGAGGGAGCCACTGACAAATCGGACCAGGAAGTGCATAGTTATGCGCTTCCCATAAGCCTTTGAACATCGCGTCCGCCACCGCCTGACGCGGCCCCGCCAGCCATGGATTCCACCTTGCTGATCGTGATTGCCGGCGCCGCCGTAGCCGGCTTTGTCCAGGGGCTGTCGGGCTTTGCCTTCGGCATGGTGGCGATGTCGTTCTGGGCCTGGGCGATCGAGCCGCGGCTGGCCGCGGCCATGACCGTGTTCGGCGCGCTCACCGGCCAGCTGCTGGCGGCAGCGTCGGTGCGCCGCGGGCTGTCGTGGCGGCGCCTGTGGCCGTTCGTGGCCGGCGGCGTGGTTGGCATTCCGCTGGGCGTGGCGATCCTGCCGGTGCTCGACGCGCAGTGGTTCAAGGCTGTGCTCGGCGCCTTCCTGACGCTGTGGTGCCCGGTGATGCTGATGGCGCGCCGGCTGCCGCATATCGGCGTGGGCGGGCGCGTGGCCGATGGCATGGCCGGCGCTGCCGGCGGCGTGATGGGCGGCATCGGCGGCTTTACCGGCGTGATCCCCACGCTGTGGTGCACGCTGCGCGGCTTTGACAAGGACGAGCAGCGCGCCGTGATCCAGAACTTCAACCTCGCCACCCTGGCCATGACGATGGCCGCCTATGTGGGCGAGGGCATCGTCACGCGTGAGATGCTGCCGATGTTCCTGGTGGTGGCGCCCGCGATGCTGGTGCCCACGCTGCTGGGCACGCGGCTCTACCTCGGCATCAGCGAGGCCACGTTCCGCAAGATCGTGCTGATCCTGCTGACGGCATCAGGCGTGGCGCTGCTGGTGTCGTCGCTGCCGGAACTGCTGTAGCCTGCTGCCGGGAGTCAGCGGGTCTCAGGCGATGTGGTGCACCCACCCGAACGTGTCCGCCACCTTGCCGCGCTGGATGCCGGTCAGCAGGGTGCGCAGGCGCCGCGTAACGTCGCCTTCGCCGCCGTTGCCGATGGTGAACTCGCCACCGGCATGGCGCACCTGGCCGATCGCGGTGACTACTGCAGCCGTGCCGCAGGCAAAGGTTTCCCTGACGCGGCCGCTGGCGGCATCGGCACGCCAGGCCTCGAACGCGTAGGGGGCCTCGGTCACCGTCATGCCCTCATGCCGCGCCAGCTGGATGATCGAGGCGCGCGTGATGCCCGGCAGGATGGTGCCGGCCAGCGGCGGCGTCAGCAGCGAGCCGTCGTCCATCACGAAGAACACGTTCATCCCGCCCAGTTCCTCGATCCAGCGATGCTCCGCGGCGTCGAGGAATACGACCTGGTCGCAGCCATTTGCCGACGCCTCGGTTTGGGCGATCAGGCTGGCGGCATAGTTGCCGCCGCACTTGGCTGCGCCCGTGCCGCCAGAGGCGGCGCGCGTGTACTGGTCAGACACCCAGACCGTCACCGCCGACTTTCCGCCCTTGAAGTACGCGCCAACCGGGCATGCGATCACGCAGAAAATATACTCAGCCGCCGCACGCACGCCCAGGAAGCTTTCCGCGGCGAACATGAACGGGCGCAGGTACAGGCTGCCGTCACCGCCAGGGACCCAGTCCCGGTCGATGTCAACCAGGGCCTCGACGGCCTGCAGGAACACGTCTTCCGGAAGGTCGGCCATCGACATGCGGGCGGCCGAGGCGCGGAAACGCTTGGCATTTTCCCCGGGGCGGAACAGCGAGATCTTTCCGTCGGCGCCGCGGTAGGCCTTCATGCCTTCGAAGATCTCCTGGGCGTAGTGGAGCACGGCGCAGGCCGGGTCGAGCTGGAACGGACGGCGCGCTTCCACCTTGGCGTCATGCCAGCCGCGGCCTTCGGTCCAGCGGATCGTCACCATGTGGTCCGTGAAGACGCGTCCGAAGACGGGATCAACCAGACTGGCAGCGATCTGATCGGCCGGCGTGGGGTTGGGGTGACGCTCCACGGTGAACTTCAGTTGGTTGTCAGTGCTCATGTTTCAGTGTCATAGGATGGCTTTAGCACCGACGATGCTCTCGGCCTGGATACAGCTTGCTGTGGAGGGTTTTCCGCCAGCACAGGCCGTGGATTATACCTCGGTGCACGACGCAAACCACCGTGGTTGTCTTTTGCTTGGCTCCTGGAATCCGGGACTCCAAGGACTGCCATATGCCGGAGATCAGCTGACCAGCAGCGTCGCCCCAAGCCGCGCAGGCCCAGACCGGCGACTCCACGGTTGAAGTTAGTCATGCTTCACCTCTCAGCCTGCCCGGCGCGACGAATGCGGTGATCCCGAGGACTCAATGCTCGAGGTTGCTGCCGGACTCTCGGCGCTCCTCGGCATACTCCTGGCAGCCCTCAACAAAGGCTTGGGAGTCACCGGTGCAATCGTCCGGATCGGAGATATCGTTGTCAGCCGCCCAGTAATAGCCCGCTTCATGTCCTGAGCAGTCCTGGGTGCAGCGGGAGCCTAAGAACCGTTCGCCGCCGGCATCGCCTTGCGTCGGACGGGGCACCTGAGCTTCGAACCGGCGTGTCATTTCATCGAGGGTGTCGCCTTGGTCGGCCGCAATAGTGGGCAGGAACTGGTCCCGGTAGATTTCCCAGATAAGAACTTGTTCTTCTGGAGTGGCCTCATCAAAGCCAGCCTTAGCTTTGAACTCATTCCACTTAAGGGCGGTAGGGGAAGGTGCCTCGGCGGATGAGGCTGGCGCCGCTGAGGAGGCAGACGCTGTTGCGCCGGATCGCGCTGGACCAGCGGGCCGGTGGTCACACGCAGCGAGGCAAATCAGGCTCGCGGCCACCAGCCAGCGCTTCATGCCTCTTTGCGAATCTTTGATTGCTCAGGATGCAGGCCGGCGAACCCGATCACCTTCTTGTCTGGACCAGTAAGCTGCCAATTGCTCGGGTCCGAGGTCGTGGATCTCCTGCGCATCGCCAGCAGCAGTAGCGCGGCGATTTCATGCGGGGTTCGCATGTTGGTTCTTTGTCGTGGGGTGGAAAAACGAAACAGGACACCGTGTCCACATCAGCGCAGATGTCCGCCAAACAGTCCGAGCAGGCCGATGACGATAAGGTAAATGGCGACGATGTAGTTAAGCAGCCGCGGCATGACAAGAATCAGGATCCCAGCGATCAGGGAAATGAGAGGACCAGCGCTGGTGATGATATTCACGATGACTCCATGGATTGGCGTGATCGGACGGTAATTCCGCCGGCGGCTACGGGCGCTTGCTTATTTGTCAATAATCCAGCGTATGCCAACGTGTGTGGGATTGCAATGCGACAGCGTACGAAGGAAACGCCAGGCGGGCGCGTTGGTGGCCAGTTTTCTTGCCCGCGCGGCTGGGCGCGCCGAGGACGCTAGGCGCGCGCCGCAGCGGCTTCCCGCAGGCACGCCACCAGCTGGTCGGTGCCGATCGACGGTGCGCGCTCGCGCAGCGTGATGATGCCCACCGGCGGCAGGTCGACCGGTACCTCCATCTTCAGCACTTGCAGCCTGCCTTCCTCCTGCAGCGACAAGGCAACCGACTCGGCCATGAAGCCGGCCGCCCCGCGCTGGCCGACAAAGGTGGCCTGGGCCAGGTAGGACGAGGTCTCGATGACATCCTGCGGCGGGTGCAGGCCGTGGCGATAGAACGCCTGTTCGATCTTCACGCGCAGCGATGCCCACGGCGGCGGCAGCACGCACGGCATCGCGGCCAGGTCGGCCCAGCTCGGGCGGGCCTTGCGCGCCAGCTTGTGGCCGCGCCGGACCACTATCACCATGGGTTCTTCGTAGAGTGCTTCGGTGAGCAGGTCCGGCGCGGCATAGCCCGGCTCCAATCGGCCCACGATCAGGTCGAGTTCGCGCAGCCGCAGCTTGGGTAGCAGATGGGTCAGGTCGCCTTCCTCCACCAGCACGGTGGCACGCGCGTGGCGCTCCTTGAGCATTCCCACGGCCTGCGCCAGCAGCACCGGCAGCGCAGCGCCCATCGAACCCACGCGGATGCGTCCGGAGGCGCCGCTCTGTACGGCCGCAATTTCCTCGCGGGTCTGCTCGTACTGCGCCAGCACCGAGCGCGCAAAGCGCACCAGGGATTCGCCGGCGGGGGTGGGCTCGGTGCCGCGGGTGGAGCGCGTGAACAGCGCCAGCCCAAGCATTTTCTCGACTTCGGTCAGCACCTTGGATACCGCCGGCTGGCTTACCGACAGGAATTCCGCGGTGCGGCCCAAGTGGCGGAACTCATCCAGCGCCACCAGCAGTTGCAGGTGGCGCAGCTTGATATTGGAGCGCAGCGCGCGGTCGATCTGTACCATCCCGGCAGTCTACCTAACCGGTAGGTTATGAAGCAATGCCGATTTTCGATTGGATTGTTATGTAACGGAGCGACAGAATGCGGGCATGACGAGGCTGGCTGCGCCGGTCCCGCCGATAATCAGAACATCGGAGACACCCGCAAATGATCCAAGGTTTCCCTATCGATTCCAAGCGCCGCCGCCTGCTCATCGGAGCCGCTGCGGGTGCTGCCGCCGGCGCTGCCGGTGTGCTGTTGCCTGCTGCGCGCGCGCTGGCAGCCGGGTATCCCGAGCGTCCCATCACCTTTATCTGCCCGTGGCCGGTGGGCGGCACTGCCGACCAGTCGATGCGCGCGCTGTGCCAGGTGGCCGGCGGCATTCTCAAGCAGTCGATCGTCGTCGAGAACCGCGCCGGCGCCTCCGGCATGATCGGCACCAAGGCCCTGGCGCGCGCCAATCCGGACGGCTACACCATCGGCCAGATCCCGATCTCGGTGACGCGCTTCGCGCAGCTCGGCATGCTGCAGCTGGATCCGCGCAGCGAGCTGACCTACCTGGCGCGCACCTCGGGCCAGACCTTCGGCATCGCCGTGCCGGCCAACTCGCGCTACAAGACGCTGCAGGACGTGGTGGCCGCGGCCAAGGCCAGCCCCGGCAAGATTACCTATGCGCACGCCGGCATCGGCGGCGCTACCCACGTCGGCATGGAGCAGTTCGCGCTGGCCGCGGGCATCCAGTTCAATGCCATTGCCTACAAGGGCGGCGCTGCCGCGCTGCAGGACGTGCTGGCCGGGCAGGTGGACCTGCTGGCCGATTCCAGCTCATGGGCGCCGCACGTGGAAGCCGGCAAGCTGCGCCTGCTGGCCACCTGGGGCGAACAGCGCGCGACCCGCTTCAAGGACACGCCGACGCTCAAGGAACTGGGCTACAACGTGGTGGTGGAAGCGCCCAACGGCATCGGCGCCCCGAAGGGCCTGCCGCCCGCCGTGGAAAAGAAGCTGCGCGACGCCTTCCGCGCCGCGGTGGCCAGCAACGAGTTCAAGCAGGTGGCGGCGCGCCTGGATGCGCCCGTGATGTACCTGGACGGTCCCGACTACAAGAAGTACGTGGCCAGTGTCTATGACCAGGAAACCCAGCTGATCCAGCGCCTCAAGCTGAAAGAACTGCTGCAGCAAGGCTGATTGTTGCCGAAGGCCAAGTCCAAGTGAACCCCAATCCCGTCATCCGTCTGCACGCCAACGACAACGTGCTGGTCGCCCGCAGCGACCTCAGCCTTGGCCAGCAACTGGCCGACCCCGCCGTGCGCGTGCGCGCGCAGGTGCCGGCCGGCCACAAGATCGCGGCCTGCGCCATCGCGGCCGGCACGCCGGTGCGCAAGTTCGACACCGTCATCGGCGTGGCCGCGCGCGATATCGCCCAGGGCGACCACGTGCATTCGCACAACCTGACACTGGTCGATTTCTACCGCGACCCGGCGTTCTGCCAGGATGTGCGGCCGGTGGACTACGTGCCCGAGGCCCAGCGCGCAACTTTCAACGGCTTTGTGCGCCCGGACGGGCGCGTGGGGACGCGCAACTTCATCGGCATCCTGTCGTCGGTCAATTGCTCGTCCACCGTGATCCGCCAGATCGCCGCGCATTTCACGCCGCAGCGGCTGGCGGCCTATCCGAATGTCGATGGCGTGGTGGCCTTTGCGCAGACCAGCGGCTGCGGCATGTCGTCGCCGAGCGAGCATTTCGACGTGCTGCGCCGCACGCTGGCCGGCTACGCGCGCCATCCCAACCTGGCCGGCGTGCTGATCGTCGGCCTGGGCTGTGAGCGCAACCAGGTGGCGTCGCTGCTGGAATCGCAGGGGTTGGAGCCGGGCCCCGCGGTGCATACGCTGGTGATGCAGGATACCGGCGGCACGCGTGCCACCATCGCGGCCGGCATCCGCGCAATCGAATCGATGCTGCCCGCGGCCAACGCCGCGGCGCGCCAGCCGGTGCCCGCCAGCCACCTGAAGATCGGGCTGGAGTGCGGAGGCTCGGACGGCTTTTCCGGCATCAGTGCCAACCCGGCGCTGGGCGCGGCGATGGATATCCTGGTGCGCCATGGCGGCACCGCCATCCTGTCTGAAACGCCGGAAATCCATGGTGTTGAGTTTATGCTCACGCGCCGCGCAGTGACGCCCGAGGTCGGCCAGAAGCTGCTGGATCGCCTCGCCTGGTGGGAGCGCTACACCGCCGGCCACAACGCGCAGTTCAACGGCGTGGTCGGCCACGGCAACCAGCAGGGCGGCCTGGCCAATATCTTCGAGAAATCGCTGGGCTCGGCCATGAAGGGCGGCACCACGCCGCTGCAGGCGGTGTACGAATACGCCGAGCCGATCGACCAGGCCGGCTTTGTGTTCATGGACTCTCCCGGCTATGACCCGGTGGCCGTCACCGGCCAGATCGCCAGCGGCGCCAACCTGATCTGCTTTACCACGGGCCGCGGTTCGATGTTCGGCTCCAAGCCCGCGCCGACGATCAAGCTTGCATCCAACTCGGCGATGTACAACCGTCTGGAAGAAGACATGGACATCAACTGCGGGCTGGTGCTCGACGGCGAGCTGAGCGTGCCGCAGATGGGCCAGCGGATCTTCGAATATATCCTGCGCGCGGCCTCCGGCGAGCCGACCAAGAGCGAGGTGCTGGGCCTGGGCGACAACGAGTTCGTGCCGTGGCACCTCGGCATCGTCAGCTAGGCCGCGTCCCGCAAATCTCTCTCCCTCTACCCTGATGCTGACTCTTTCCGAGCAAGCGCTGCTGCGCAGCCAGAACCTGATTGACGACCGTTGGCGCGATGCCGGCCTTGGCGCCCGCCTGCCGGTCACCGACCCTGCTACCGGCGAGGCCTTCGCCAACGTGCCGGACAGTGATGGTGTCGATGCGCGCCTTGCCGTTGAAGCCGCCGTGGCGGCGTTCCCCGCCTGGAGCCGCCGGCCCGCGCGCGAACGCGCCCAGTTGCTCAAGCGCTGGCACGCGCTGATCCTCACGCACCAGGAAGACCTGGCGCGCATCATCTCGACTGAGCAGGGCAAGCCGTTGAAGGAAGCGCGCGGCGAGGTGCAGTACGGCGCGTCGTACGTCGAGTGGTTTGCCGAAGAGGCCACCCGCATCTGCGGCGATATCGTCGCGGAAGCCGTGCCGGGCCGCAAACTGCTGGTGCTGAAGGAACCGGTGGGCGTCGTTGCGGCGATCACGCCGTGGAACTTCCCGCTGGCGATGATCGCCCGCAAGATCGCCCCCGCGCTGGCCGCCGGCTGCACGGTGGTGGCCAAGCCCGCCGAGGACACGCCGCTGACCGCGCTGGCTTTGGTATGGCTGGCGCAGCAGGCGGGCATGCCGGCGGGCGTCCTCAACATCGTCACGGCTTCGCGCGAGCGCACGCCCGGCGTGGTCGATGCCTGGCTGGCCGATATCCGCGTGCGCAAGATCACGTTCACGGGCTCCACGCCGGTGGGCAAGCACCTCGCGCGCGAATCGGCGGGCACGCTGAAGAAGCTGTCGCTGGAACTGGGTGGCAACGCGCCGTTCATCGTCTTCGAGGACGCTGATCTCGATGCCGCGGTCGATGGCCTGATGGCGTCCAAGTTCCGCAACGGCGGCCAGACCTGCGTGTGCCCGAACCGCGTTTACGTGCACGAGACCGTGCACGACGCCTTTGTCGAGCGCCTGGCACAGCGCGTTGGCGCGCTCCATGTCGGCCCGGCCACGGAAGACGCCGCGCAGATCGGCCCCATGATCAATGCCCGCGCCGTCGACAAGATCGCGCGCCATGTGGACGACGCCGTTGCCAGGGGCGCGCGCGTGGTCACCGGCGGCAAGCGCGTGCGCACCGCCGATGGCCCGCACTACTACGCGCCGACTGTGCTGGTCGGTGCGACCCCCGCGATGGAGCTGTCGTGCGAAGAGACCTTCGGCCCGGTCGCGCCGATTTTCCGCTTCCGCGATGAAGCCGAGGTGATCCGCGACGCCAACGACACCCCGTTCGGCCTGGCTGCCTACTTCTATTCCAACGACATCCGCCGCATCTGGCGCGTGGCGCAGGCGCTGGAAACCGGCATGGTCGGCATCAACGAGGGCGCGATCGCGGCCGAGGCGGCGCCGTTTGGCGGCGTCAAGGAATCCGGCTACGGGCGCGAGGGCTCGCGCCACGGGCTGGACGACTACATGCATACCAAGTACCTTTGCCAGGGCCAGCTCAGCTGAAGCGCCGGCGCATCGATCATCGAACAGGAAACACCATGCCCGCAAACAATCCCTTCAAGACCGCGCTGGCCGCCCGCCAGGCGCAGATCGGCCTGTGGCTGTCGATGGCGACGCCGTACCTGGCCGAAGTGTCGGCCACCGCAGGCTTTGACTGGCTGCTGATCGACGGCGAACACGCTCCCAACGACCTGCGTTCGACACTGCACGCGCTGCAGGCGGTGGCGCCATACCCGGTCCAGCCCGTGGTGCGCGCCGTGGCCGGCGAAGTGCCGCTGATCAAGCAACTGCTCGACATCGGCGCGCGCAGCCTGCTGGTGCCGATGGTGGATACCGCGGAGCAGGCGCGCGCGCTGGTCGGCGCCACGCGCTACCCGCCGCAAGGCGTCCGCGGCGTGGGCAGCGCGATTGCGCGCGCCTCGCAGTGGAGCGCGCGCACCGATTATCTCGACGTGGCCGATAGCGAGATCTGCCTGCTGGTGCAGGCTGAAACCGTCACCGCGTTGCAGAACCTGGACGCCATCTGCGCGGTGGACGGCATCGACGGCGTCTTCATTGGCCCGGCCGACCTGGCCGCCTCGATGGGCCACCGCGGCCGCCCCGGTCACCCGGAGGTGCAGGCCGCCATCGAAGGCGCGATGCGTACCATCATCGCCAGCGGCAAGGCCGCCGGCACGCTGACGTCGGACCCGGCGCTGGCGCGCCGCTACCTCGAACTGGGCTGCACCTTCGTGGCCACGGGCGTGGACGTGATGCTGTACGCCAACGCCGCGCGCAAGCTTGCCGCATCGTTCCGTGCGCAGCCCGCAGACGCTCCCGCCGCAGACAAGCCCTCCGCCGCGTACTGACCCGTATCTCCTTCGCCTTACACACATGCCAGCCGAAACCCCGACCCCAGACACCACCTTGCGCGCGATGCAGGCCATCGTCGGCGCCAACGCCTGCCGCAGCGGCGACGCCGACATGCAGGCCTACGTCACCGACTACCGCGGCATCTACCGCGGCCAGGCGCAGGTAGTGGTGCTGCCGTCATCGACGGAAGAGGTCAGCCAGGTGCTGCAGTGGTGCCACACCCAGCGTGTGCCGGTGGTGCCGCAGGGCGGCAATACCTCGCTGATGGGCGGCGCCGTGCCGGATGACAGCGGCACCGCGGTGGTCGTCAACCTGAGCCGCATGAACCGCGTGCTGGGCATCGACACCATCAACGACACCATGACCGTGCAGGCCGGCGTCACGCTGAGCGCCGCACGCAGCGCTGCCGAGGCGGGGCAGCGCCTGTTCCCGCTGCGCATCGGTTCGGAAGGCTCGTGCCAGATCGGCGGCAACCTGTCGACCAATGCCGGCGGCACCGCGGTACTGCGCTACGGCAATATGCGCGACCTCGTGCTAGGCATCGAGGTGGTGCTGCCCGATGGCCGTGTCTACTCGTCACTGCGCGGCCTGCGCAAGGACAATACCGGCTACGACCTCAAGCACCTGTTCGTCGGCGCTGAAGGGACGCTTGGCATCATCACCGGCGCCGTGCTCAAGCTGATGCCGCAGCCCCGCAGCAGCGCAGTGGCCTTTGTCGCGGTGCAGGACCCCGCCGCGGCCGTGGCCTTGCTGGGCGAAGCCAAGCGCCTGTCCGGCCAGGCCGTGACCGCGTTCGAGCTGATCTCGCGGCCCGCGCTGGAACTGGTGCTTGAGTATCTTGGCAACGTGGCTTCCCCGCTGCAGGACAAACACGACTGGATGGTGCTGATCGAGCTCACCTCCGGCACCGATGCGGAGAGCCTCAACGCCACGCTGATGGAGATCCTCGAATCCGGCTTCAGCCAGGGCCTGGTGCTCGACGCCGCCGTGGCCGCCAGCCTGTCCGATGCCCAGACCTTCTGGCGCATCCGCGAAGAGATCTCCGACGCGCAGACCCGCACCGGCGGCAGCATCAAGTGCGATGTCTCGGTGCCGCTGTCGCGCATCGCCGCGTTTGTCGAGGAAGCCTCGGCCAGAGTGCTAGAACTGGTGCCGGACGCGCGCATGGTGATCTACGGCCACATGGGCGACGGCAATGTGCACTTCAACCCGCTGCGTCCCAAGGATCAGCCAGGTAAAGAGTTCCTGGCGCAATGGTATGAGCGGGTCTCGGCGCTGGTCGACGGCATGGCCCATGCGGAAAACGGCTCGATCTCGGCCGAGCATGGCATCGGGGTGGCCAAGCGCGATGACCTGACGCGCTACAAGTCCCAAGTGGAACTGGAGTTGATGTGGCAGGTGAAGCAGGCGCTTGATCCGCTGAACCTGCTCAATCCGGGCAAGGTGCTGCCGACACCGGTGCAATAACACACTGTCCTTCCATGTGGCGGAACGCGGGCAGGGGCGCGCGTGGCATGAATCGCCCATCTGGGCTAAGGTGTCAGGTATCCAGAACGCGCGGAACCGGGGGCATTGCCGCACCGGCCACCGCGCACAGCACGGCCGGCCCACCGGCCCAGACACCGATGAGCGCCCAATCCCCCGACATCGCCCTCGCAGCTGCACCTATCTCCCTCGAAAAGCCCGAGCTCGACTACCCCTGCGGCGACGCGCCCGAGCCCGGCCGCGCGCATGAAGTCGCACCTGGCGTGCTGTGGCTGCGCATGCCGATGCCGCTGGGCCTGAATCACATCAACCTGTGGGCCATCCGCGACCACAACGGCTGGGCCGCGGTCGACTCTGGCTTGCAGACGCCGGAAACCGCGCAGGCCTGGCGTGCGCTGTTCAGCGAAAACGGCGCGCTCGCCGGCGGGCTGACCCGGCTGTTTGCGACCCATATGCACCCCGACCACATCGGCATGGCCGGGTGGCTGACCGGCAAATTCGACTGCCAGCTGTGGATGACGCGGCTGGAATACCTGATGTGCCGCGTGCTGGCGGCGGATACGGGACGCGCGGCGCCCGATGACGCGATCGAGTTCTATCGCAAGGCCGGCTGGGACGACGAAGCGATCGAGGTCTACCGCACCCGCTTCGGCGGCTTCGGCAAATATGTCCACGCCTTGCCCGAGAGCTTCCACCGGCTGTCCGATGGCGACACCGTGCGCATTGGCGCGCACGACTGGCAGGTCATCGTCGGCACCGGTCATTCGCCCGAACATGCGTGCCTGTACTGCCCGGCGCTGAAGCTGCTGGTGTCCGGCGACCAGGTGCTGCCGCGCATTTCCTCCAACGTATCGGTGTTCCCGACCGAGCCGGATGCCGATCCGATGCAGGACTGGCTGGCCTCGCTGGATAAGGTGCGCGCCGCCGTGCCGGACGATGTGCTGGTACTCCCGGCGCATAACGAACCGTTCCGTGGGCTGCATGCGCGCATCGACTATCTGCGGGCCAGCCAGATGCAGGCGCTGGACCGGTTGCGTGGGGCGTTGGGGACGCCGAAGCGGGCGGTGGATGTGTTTGGCGAGCTGTTCTCGCGGCCGATCAGCGGAAGTGGCGGGCTGTTGGGGATGGCTACCGGCGAAAGCGTTGCGCACCTGAACTACCTGCTGGAGCGGGGCGAGGCAGTGCGCGAGACCGGCCCCGATGGCTGCCACTGGTACCGCATGAGGTAATCCCAAGCGGCGGGAATTGCCGCGTCGCCTTGACTTCAGCTCGTACGATATATATCGTAAGATATGTTTTACGACATATCGAAGGTAGTCATGCGACATCATTCCCACCCTTTTGGCTTCTCCGGCCACGGCCGCCACCTGCTGATGCGCCTTGTGCCGCACTTTGAGCGTCACCTCGCCCACCGCGCCATGGGCCGCCACGGCGGCGGCTTCTGGGGCGGCGGGCATGACGACGGCTTCGGCCCTGGCGGTCCCGATGGTCCCGGCAGCTTCGACGGCGAAGGCTGGCGCCGGGGCCGCAAGTTCAGCGCCGATGACCTGCAGTTGCTGCTGCTGGCCATGCTGGAAGAGAAGCCGAGCCACGGCTACGAGCTGATCAAGGCGATCGATACCCGCACCAACGGCTTCTACAAGCCCAGTCCCGGCGTGGTCTATCCGGCCCTGACCTACCTCGAAGAGGTCGGCTACGCCACCGTCGACACGGAAGGCAACAAGAAGCGCTACCAGCTGTCCGAGACCGGCAAGGCCCACCTGGCGGCCAACCGCGAGCGGGTTGAGGTGATGATCGCCAAGCTGCGCCACGTGGCGCGCAAGGTGGAGTGGATGCGGCGCGCCATGAGCGGCGAGCCGCAGCCCGAGCCGGAGCAGGGCGGCTGGCTGCCCGAGCTGATGCAGGCCCGCGCCGCGATCAAGCGTGCCATTGCGCTGCGCAGCGATGCGGGCGCCGACGAGCAGCGCCGCATCGCGGAGATCCTGCTGCGCGCGGCTGCCGAGATCGAAGCGGTCCGCAAGGCCTGACGCGTGGCACTGACGCTGGCTGCGGCCATCGGCAACCTGACCCGGCAGGCGCCGGATTTGATCCCAAGGAATTCCAATATGAGTGAGAACAACCAAGCCTCCGCACGCGACCTGGCTGTGCAGCGCGTGCGCCATCCGCTCAAGATGCGCCTGCTGCAGGTGGTGCACACCACGCAGGTGTCGCCGCAACTGCTGCGCGTCACGCTGGGCGGCGCCGATTTGCAGGACTTTGTCTCGGCGTCATTCGACGACCACGTCAAGGTCTTCTTCCCGGTGGACGGCGCCGACAAGCCGGTGCTGCCGCAGGTCACCGCTGACGGCATCACCTTTCCCGAAGGCCAGCCGCGCCCGGCTGCGCGCGACTACACGCCGCGCCGCTACGATGGGGCGAAGCAGGAACTGGATATCGAGTTTGTGCTGCACGGCGATGGCCCCGCGTCGACCTGGGCCGCGCAGGCGCAGCCGGGCCAGTACCTGGGCGTGGGCGGCCCGCGCGGCTCGTTCGTGGTGCCCACGGCGTTCGACTGGCACCTGCTGATCGGCGACGATACCGCGCTGCCGGCAATCGCCCGGCGCCTGGAAGAGCTCGGGGCCGATACGCGCGCCATCGTGGTGGTGGAAGTGGGCGATGCCGCCGCGCAGATTCCGTTGCCGACGCAGGCGCACTGCGATGTGCATTGGCTTCACCGTGGCGATGCGCCGGAAGGCAGCCTGCTGGAAGGCGCGCTGCGCAAGCTCACGCTGCCGCGCGGCGAGGGCTATGTGTGGGCGGCCGGCGAGGGCTCGGCGATGAAGGCGGTGCGCCAGTACCTGGTCACGGAACGGGGCATCGACAAGAAGCGCATCCGGGCGTCTGCGTACTGGAAGCGCGGCACGGCGGCGGTGCACGAGACGCTGGACGACTGAGTCCCCTTGCCCGGTGTACGCGGGCGGGCGCATGCCATAAGATGGCGGCATCGCTACAGCCAGGGGAAATGCCGTGCTGCCTGCCATCAAACCGTTGCGCATTGCCGCGGTTGCCGCGGCATCCCTTGCCATGCTCGCCGCCTGCGCGCCAGACGCGGTACGCAATGTTCAGGCCAAGGACTTCAATGCTTATCTCGACAAGCTGACGACCGCGTGCCCGAACATGGTCATGGGGTCGAGCAATATCAGCGAATGGCTGCGTACCAGCGGCGACAGCGACGACAGCAACTACGTCTACTGGCTGGACCAGACCTCACGCCTTTACTATCAACGCATCTCGGTCAAGCAATACCGGGACTCGATCAGCGCGGCTCTGGGCGGCCGCTCTGACGCGCCCGCGCTGGACTGCATCGTGCGCAACCTGCCGGCTGAGCGGCCCACGCGCGTGCCGGGCAGCCGGCTGTAGGGATTGCACGCAGGCGTTGTGCAATCGCCGCATCCCCGCTAACATGAGTTCCCGGCAGCCGAGACAACGGCTGCCGACGTCGCTCGGACGGTTCCGGGCGCTTACGTAAAGGACTCCCTCATGACTGCCGCTTCTGGCAAGCGCCGCTTTGCGCGCATCGATCGCCTTCCCCCGTACGTTTTCAATATCACCGCCGAGCTGAAGATGGCCGCCCGCCGCCGTGGCGAGGACATCATCGACATGAGCATGGGCAACCCCGATGGCGCCACGCCGGCGCATATCGTGGCCAAGCTCACGGAAGCGGCGCAGCGGCCAGATACGCACGGCTACTCGGCCTCCAAGGGCATCCCGCGGCTGCGCCGCGCGATCGCGCACTGGTACCGCGAACGCTATGACGTCGAGATCGACCCGGATACCGAAGCCATCGTCACCATCGGCTCCAAGGAAGGCCTGGCGCACCTGATGCTGGCAACGCTCGACCGCGGCGACACCGTGCTGGTGCCCGATCCCAGCTACCCGATCCATATCTACGGCGCAGTCATCGCCGGGGCGGATATCCGCTCGGTGCCGCTGGTGCCGGGCATCGACTTCTTTGCCGAGCTGGAGCGCGCCATCCGCGGCAGCTATCCCAAGCCGAAGATGATCGTGCTGGGCTTTCCGTCCAACCCCACCGCGCAATGCGTGGAGCTGGACTTCTTCGAACGCGTCATTGCGCTGGCGCGCAAGCACGATATCTTCGTGGTGCACGACCTGGCCTATGCCGACATCGTCTTCGACGGCTGGAAGGCGCCGTCGATCATGCAGGTGCCAGGCGCCAAGGACATCGCGGTGGAGTTCTTCACGCTGTCCAAGAGCTACAACATGGCGGGCTGGCGCGTGGGCTTCATGGTCGGCAACGCGGACCTGGTGGCGGCGCTGACGCGCATCAAGAGCTATCACGACTACGGCACCTTCACGCCGCTGCAGATCGCGGCCATCGCCGCGCTGGAAGGCGACCAGCAATGCGTGAGCGAGATCGCCGCGCAATACCAGTCGCGCCGCGACGTGCTGGCGCGCGGGCTGATCGAAGCGGGCTGGCCGGTCGAGATCCCGAAAGCGTCGATGTATATCTGGGCGCGGATTCCCGAGCCGTACCGCGCGCTGGGCTCGCTGGAATTCTCCAAGCAGCTGCTGGCCAAGGCCAAGGTATCGGTTTCGCCGGGCATCGGCTTTGGCGACTACGGCGACGAGTATGTGCGCTTTGCCCTGATCGAAAATGAATCGCGCATCCGGCAGGCGGTGCGGGGCATCAAGGCGATGTTCCGGGCAGACGGGCTGGTCAAGCCGCCGTCGGCCGCGCAGGCATGAACGTGCGCCGCCCTCAGTAGCGGCGCAGTGCCTCCAGGTCGAGCACGTGCACCGCGCCGTGCTCGACCGCCAGCAAGCCTTCGCTCTCCAGCACCTTGAGGGCCGCATTGGCCCGCTGGCGCGAGATGCCCGCCAGCAGGCCGACTTCTTCCTGCGTCAGGTGCAGCGCCGGACCCAGCCCAGGGCATAACACCGGATGGAACAGCGTGGCCAGTGCCCGCGCCACGCGGCCTTCGATGCCGTGCAGCCGCTCATGCTCGACGGTGGCAATAAACAGGCCCAGCCGTTCGTTAAGCTGGCCGAGCAGATAGCGATTGAAAGGCAGGCTGGTCTCCTGGAGCCAGCGGAAGGTCGCTCCCGGCATGCAGGCGATGCGGGAATCGCGCAGGGCCACCACGTCATAGCGCAGCGCTTCACGCTTGAGCAGTGAACCTTCGCCGAGCCAGCCGCCGGCCGGCACGCCGGTCAGGGTGGCGCGCTTGCCGGAGGGCGATGCGCAATGCACCTTGACCAGGCCCTGGGCGATGCCAAGCCAGCTGTCGGCCGGGTCGCCCTTGCGGATGACATAGGCGCCTTGCGGCACCACGCGTTCACGCAGTTCTGCGCGCACGCGCTGGCGTTGCTCAGGGGTCAGTGCTGCTGCCCAGGGGCTGCACGCCAGCAGCGCGTCGAGACTCACGGTAGCGCATCCGGTCAGGCGTGCAGGGCCAGGGGCAGCGGCTGTTCGCCGGGCGCCCACCACGGCCGGAACAGCGCCTGCACGGAAGCGCCGTCCACGGCATCATAGCTGGCGATGCGCCAGTGCGGCGCGTTGTCCTTGTCGACGATCAGCGCGCGCACGCCTTCAATGAAATCGCCTTGCGCGAAGGTGTTGACCACCACCGCCAGCTCCATGCGGAAGCAGTCGGCCAGGTCCATGCGGCGGCCGCGCAGCAGCAGTTCGCGCGTGGCGCAGGCCGACAGGGGCGAGCGGGTGCGCAGCACGTCGATGGTGCGCGTGGCCCACGCGGTATAGGCCGGATCGTCCTGGCAGGCCAGCCCGGCCAGGATTTCTGGCAGCGTGGCGTGCGCAGGAAAATGCTGCAGCAGCGCGGGCAGCACCTGCAGCAGCGGCGCATCGGCGGCGCTGGCCACGTGCTCGCGCACCAGCGCATGGCGCAGGTCTGCCAGCGTGTCATTGCCCCAGGCGATGCCGGCGAGTGTCTGCTCCAGCCCGGCCAGCGTGGCGCTGTCCACCGCCGCATCGGCCAGTCCGCACAGCAGCGCATCGGCCGCGCCGATGGTGACGCCGGTCAGGCCGAGGTACAGGGCCAGCTGCACCGGCAGCTTCGACAGGAAATGGCTGGCACCCACGTCCGGCACCAGGCCGATGCCGGTTTCGGGCATGGCCACGCGCGAGCGTTCGGTGACGAGGCGCAGGTGCGCGGCCTGCGCCAGGCCCATGCCGCCGCCCATGACGATGCCATCCATCAGCGCCACCAGCGGCTTGGGATAGCGGTGCAGGCGGTAGTCCAGCGTGTATTCGTCGATGAAGAAGCGCCGGTGCAGTGGGGTGCCATCGCGGTAGCTGTCGGTCAGCGCGCGGATGTCGCCGCCGGCGCAGAAGGCCTTGGGGCCCGCACCGCGCAGCACTACCGCGCGGATGGCATCGTCCAGCGCCCACGCTTCCATCTGCGCGCCCAGCGCGATGATCATCGGGTACGACAGGGCGTTGAGCTGGCGCGGCCGGTTCAGCATGGCAATGCCGACACCGTTGACGACCTGGAACAGCACCTCCGGCTCGGCGGCATCCAGGTTGGCGGCCTTGGTTTCTTCAGTCAGGCGCATGGCGGGCTCCTAGGCGTTGCGCCATTGCGGCGTTCGTTTCTCGAGGAACGCGTTGACGCCTTCGCGCTGGTCGGCATCGTCGAACAGGTCGACAAAGCGCTCGCGTTCCAGCGCCAGCGCGGCCTGGCGTGGCACGCCCTGTCGCGCCAGGTGCACCAGCCGCTTGCTGTGGGCGGCGGCGCGCGGGCTGACGTTGGAGGCGCGCCCGGCCATGGCGAGCGCGGTGGCCAGGGCCCGGCCGCGCGGGACGACCTCCTCCACCAGGCCGATGCGCAATGCGGTGGCGGCATCGACGCGCTCGTTGGTCAGGATCATGCGCTTGGCCCAGCCTTCGCCCACCAGCCACGGCAGCGTCTGCGTACCGCAGCCGCACGGTAGCAGGCCGACAGCGGCTTCGGGCAGGGCCATCTGCGCCTGTTCCTCGGCGATGCGGATATCGCAGGCCAGCGCGCATTCCAGCCCGCCGCCCATGGCATAGCCGTTGATCGCGGCGATTACCACAGGCCGCGCATTCTGCAGGGCCTCGAAGGCGCTGCCGAACTTCTGCGCCATCACGCGGGCATGAGCGCGGTCGCCTGCGGCAAAGCCGTTCAGGTCGGCGCCGGCGCTGAAGAACTTCTCGCCGGCGCCGGTGACCACCACGGCGCGCACTTCGGGGTTGGCGTCGATCTTTGCCACTAGCTCGCGCAGCTGCTGCAGGCCTTCTGCAGTGAAGGCGTTGGCGGGCGGGCGAGCGAGCGTCAGCGTGGCGACGTGGCCTTGCAGGGCGAACTCGATCATTGCTTGCCCTCCTTGTCGGCGGAGGACAGGTACTGGCGGATCACGCCGGAGAAGTCGAGCTGGCCGTCGCCGGCGTGGCTCACGGCCTGGTAGACCTGCTGCGCCAGCGCGCCCAGGAACAGCGGCTGCTTCACGCTGCGCGCGGCGTCGGCGGCCAGGCCCAGGTCCTTGAGCATCAGGTCGGCGCCAAAGCCGCCGGTGTAGCCGCGCCCGGCCGGCGCGGTCTCGATCACGCCGGGCCAGGGGTTGCAGGTGTCGGAGGCCCAGCAGCGGCCGGTGGAGGTGTTGACAATGCCTGCCAGCACGTTGGCATCGATGCCGAGCCTGACGCCCAGCGCCATCGCCTCGGATACGCCGATCATGGAGATGCCCAGGATCAGGTTGTTGCAGATCTTGGCGACCTGGCCGGTGCCGGTGCCGCCGCAGTGGACCAGGTTGCGTCCCATGCCGGCAAGCACCGGGCGCACCTGGGCGAACAGCGCTTCGGTGGCGCCGACCATGAAGGTCAGCGTGCCGGCCTGCGCGCCAACGGTGCCCCCGGAGACCGGCGCGTCGGCCAGCGCATTGCCGTGGGCCTCGGCAGCGGCAGCCAGTTCGCGCACGGTGGCGGGGTCGATGGTGCTGGAGTCGACCAGCGGCACGCCCGGGCGCACGCCGGCCAGCACGCCCTCCGGGCCCAGGTAGGCGCTGCGCACATGGGCGGCGGCGGGCAGCATGGTGATGACAAAGTCCGCTTCGGCAACGGCCCTGCGGGCGGAATCCGCGGTGGCGGCTCCCTCGGCGCACAGCGACGCCACCGCGGCGGCGTTGAGGTCGAATACGGTCAGCGTATGGCCGGCCTTGAGCAGGTTGCGCGCCATGGGCGCGCCCATGTTGCCCAGGCCGATGAAGGCGATATGCATGGGGTCTCCTTCCGTGTCGTTCTTGAATGCCGCCCGATTACTTCAGGCTGATGGTGGTGTTCACCCCATCGTTGACCGTCGCGTCATCAAACCAGCGCGCCGTCACTGTCTTGGTCTGCGTATAGAACTGCACCACCTGCTTGCCATACGGACCCAGGTCGCCCAGCTTGGAGCCACGCGATCCGGTGAAGCTGAAATAGGGCACCGGCACCGGGATGGGGATGTTGATGCCGACCTGGCCCACGTCGATCTCGCTCTGGAACTTGCGCGCCGCGGCGCCGCTTTGCGTGAACACGCCGGTGCCGTTGCCGAACGGGTTGCGGTTGACCAGCGCGATGGCCTCGTCCAGCGTATCGACGCCGATCACCACCAGCACTGGCCCGAAGATCTCTTCGGTGTAGATCGACATGTCGGTCCGGACATCGGTAAAGATGGTCGGACCGATGAAGTTGCCCTGCGGGTAGCCCGGCACCTCCACGCCGCGGCCATCCAGCACCAGCGTCGCGCCCTCGCGCTCGCCGGCGGCGATGAGGCCGAGGATCCGTTCCTTTGCCGCCACCGATACCACGGGGCCGACATCGGTGCCAGCCTCGGCGCCGGCGCCGACTTTCAGGGTCCTGGCGCGTTCGACCAGGTCGGGCACCCAGTCGCGCGCCGCCCCCACCAGCACGACCACCGAGGTGGCCATGCAACGCTGGCCGGCCGCGCCGAAGCCTGCACCGGCCAGCGCGTTCAGCGTCTGTTCCTTGTGCGCATCAGGCAGTACCACCGCATGGTTCTTGGCGCCCATCATTGACTGCACGCGCTTGCCGTGCGCGCCGGCCAGGTTGTAGACGTGGGTGCCGACAGCGGTC
This sequence comes from Cupriavidus sp. UYPR2.512, assembly GCF_000379565.1. Lineage (NCBI taxonomy): Bacteria > Pseudomonadati > Pseudomonadota > Betaproteobacteria > Burkholderiales > Burkholderiaceae > Cupriavidus > Cupriavidus sp. UYPR2.512. Next base: position 30,600 of record NZ_KB903166.1, read on the forward strand.
GAACCGACGAACGACACCGCCTTGATGTCCGGGTGCGTGCACAGCGCGTCGACCACGTCCTTGGCGCCGTGCACCACGTTCAGCACCCCCGGCGGCACGCCGGCTTCCAGCGCCAGCTTGACCAGCTCCACGGTGGACAGCGGGTCCTGCTCCGAAGGCTTGAGCACGAAGGTATTGCCGCACACGATCGCCATCGGGAACATCCACAGCGGGATCATCGCCGGGAAGTTGAACGGCGTGATACCCGCGCAGACGCCGATCGGCTGCTGCAGCGTGTAGGTGTCGACGGTGGCAGCCACGTTCTCGGCAAAACCGCCTTGCTGCAGGGTGCCGATCGAACAGGCGTGTTCCACCACCTCCAGCCCGCGGAAGATGTCGCCCTCGGCATCGGCCAGGGTCTTGCCCTGCTCGGCGGTCAGGATGGCGGCGATACGCTTGCTGTGCTCGCGGATCAGCGCCTGGAAGCGCAGCATGACGCGCAGCCGCGCACCGATGGGCGTATGGCGCCACGTGGCAAAGGCGCGGTGCGCGGCGCCCACGGCAGCGGCGACCTCGCTTGCGGTGGCCAGCGGCACGCGTGCCAGCACCTCCTGCGTGGCGGGATTGACCACGTTGCGGAATTCGGTGGCGGACGAATCCACCCATTCGCCGTTGATCAGCAGCGGCACGGTCGGCACGGCAATGTCGGTCTTGGGCACGGCACTCATGGTTGTCTCCGGAAGGTCTGGTTCTGTTGGCAAGGGATGGTGGCACTACAGGCTGCGCGCGATCAGCATGCGCTGGATCTCGCTGGTGCCTTCGTAGATCTGGGTGATGCGGGCGTCGCGGTAGTGGCGCTCGACCGGGTAGTCTTCGAGGTAGCCGTAGCCGCCGTGGATCTGCAGCGCCTTGGAGCACACGCGCTCGGCCAGCTCGGACGCATACAGCTTGGCCTGCGAGGCTTCGGACAGGCACGGCACGCCTTCGCTGCGCATGCGCGCGGCACGGTGCACCAGCAGGCGTGCGGCGTTCAGCTCGGTGGCCATGTCGGCCAGCATGTTGGCGATGGGCGGGTGTTCGCGCAGGGCGCGGCCGAACTGTATGCGTTCCGATGCATAGCGACATGCGGCCTCGAAGGCCGAGCGCGCAATGCCGATTGCCTGCGCGGCGATGCCGATGCGCCCGCCTTCCAGGTTGGACAGCGCGATGCGCAGGCCCTCGCCGGGCTCGCCGAGCAGTGCGTCGTGCGGCACGGTGCAGTCTTCCAGCGTGATCGCGCAGGTGTCCGAGGCGCGGATGCCGAGCTTCTTCTCCGGGGCGTGGACGATAAAGCCGGGGGTGTTTGTGGGGACCAGGAAGGCCGAAATGCCCTTCTTGCCGCGCTCGGGCTCGGTCGATGCAAACACCACCGCCACGCCGGCGCGCTGGCCGTTGGTGACGAACTGCTTGCTGCCATTGAGCACCCAGCCGTTGTCGGTGAAGCGCGCGCGCGTGCGCAGGTTGTGCGCTTCGGAGCCCGCCTGCGGCTCGGTCAGGCAGAATGCGCCGATCAGCTCGCCGCTGGCCAGCCGCGCCAGGTAGCGCTCTTTCTGCGCATCGGTACCATAATGCAGGACCGGCCCGCAGCCGACCGAGTTGTGCACGCTCATCATGGTGGCGCAGGCGGCGCAGCCGGCGGCGATTTCTTCGATGGCCAGCGCATAGGCGACGTAGTCGGTATAGGTACCGCCCCATTCTTCGGGCACGATCATGCCCAACAGCCCCAGCGCGCCCATTTCGGCGACGACCTCGTCGGGCAGGCGGCCGTCGCGGTCCCATTGCGCGGCGCCCACGGCCAGCCGTTCGCTGGCAAAGGCGCGCGCGCTGTCGCGGATCATGGTTTGCTCTTCGGTGTAGTCGCTATGCATGGCAGGTAGGGGTGGGCGTTTGGAGCCGCGCTGCAAGTCAGGCAGAATGCGCGTCGGCGTTTGACCTGCGGGCAGTGTAGGAACGCCGGGGGGGGGGCTCCTATGCCAAAATCCGCCAATCTTCGTGAACTCGTTTGCCACCATCGTTTGCCACCATCGTTTGCCACCTTCAGCGCCATGGAAAAAGGCAGTGTCGCCATCTGTTTCGTCCACCACGCCATCTCGGGGCTGCGCGCACGCGGCATCGACCCCGATCCGGTACTGCGCGGCGCCGGCATTGCGCCGGCGCTGCTGGCGGTGCCGCAGGCGCGCGTCTCGGCCGCCAGCTACAGCGAGCTATGGATGGCTGTGGCGGCGGCGCTGGACGATGAATTCTTCGGGCAGGATTCGCGCAGCATGAAGTGCGGCAGCTTTGCCATGCTGTGCCACGCGGTGGCCGGCAGCCGCACCCTGGGGCAGGGGCTGGAGCGCATCACGCGGTACTTCCGGCTGCTGCTGGACGATATCGGCGTGCGTCTGGAGCGCCACGGCGACGAGGCCGCGCTGGTGCTGACCGCGCCCTGCGCGCACCTGGGGCGGCAGCCCGGCGTGTTTGCCAAGGAAACCATGCTGATCATGCTGCATGGCCTGATGAGCTGGCTGCTGCGGCGGCGCGTGCCGGTGCGGCTGGCGGCTTTCGACTACGACGAGCCGCCGTACAGTGCGGAATACCGCGTCATGTATTCGCGCCAGCTGGCGTTCGGGCAGCCGGCCACGGCGCTGGTCTTCGACGCGGCACTGCTGGAGCAGCCGGTGCGCCAGGACGAGCGCAGCCTGAAGGCCTTCCTGCGCGATGCGCCGCACAACGTGGTGGTGAAGTACTCCGACCGCGCCAGCGTGGGCGCGCGCGTGCGCAGGCTGCTGCGCAACCAGCGTCCGGATCAATGGCCCATCTTTGAAGATCTGGCGATCAGCCTGAACCTGTCCGCATCATCGCTGCGGCGCCGGCTGATGGAGGAGGGCGTCAGCTACCAGGATTTGAAGGATGCGCTGCGGCGCGATCTTGCCATCGAGGCGCTCAGCCATTCTGGCCGCCCGGTGGCGGATATCGCGGCCGAGCTCGGCTTTGCCGAGCCGGGCGCGTTCCACCGGGCGTTCCGGCGCTGGACCGGATCGCGCCCGGGGGCCTACCGCCGGGTGGCGGAAGGTTGATGGGGCGCGTCTACAGCTGCGCCGCGTGGTGGCGGATGTGATCGGCGATAAAGCTGGTGATGAAGTAGTAGCCGTGGTCGTAGCCGCTGTGCCGGCGCAGCGTCAGCGGCTGGCCGACGGCCTGGCAGGCAGCCGCGAATGCTTCCGGATGCAGCTGGCTTTGCAAGAACTGGTCGTCCAGTCCCTGGTCGACCAGGATGCCAGCCGGGAAGGGCGCGCCCTGCTGGCGTGCCATCAGTTCGCTTGCGTCATATCCGGCCCACGCGGCGCGGTCGCTGCCCAGGTAGCCGGTAAAAGCCTTCTCACCCCACGGGCAGCGTGACGGCGCGGCGATCGGCGCAAACGCCGACACCGAGCGGAAGCGTTGCGGATGGCGCTGTGCCAGCACCAGCGCGCCGTGCCCACCCATGGAATGCCCGAAGATGCCGACGCGGCCGGCATCGCCCGGCAACGCGGTGGTGACCAGCCCGAACAGCTCCTCGGCCACGTAGCTTTCCATGCGCCAGTACTCCTGCCACGGCGCCTCGGTGGCATCGACATAGAACCCGGCACCCACGCCGAAGTCCCAGGCATCGGCCTCGCCCGGCAGACCCGCGCCGCGCGGGCTGGTATCGGGCGCCACCAGCATCAGGCCGTGCTCGGCGGCAAAGCGCTGCGCACCGGCCTTGATCATGAAGGTTTCCTCGGTGCAGGTCAGGCCGGCCAGGTAGAACAGCACCGGCACCTTGCCGCCTGCCTGCGCCTGCGGCGGCAGGTAGACCGAGAAACGCATCGGCAGCCCGATCGCCGCCGAGTCATGGCGATAGAAGCGCTGCACGCCGCCGTGGCAGCCGTGTTGCGAGATCAGTTCCATGTCAGCGCCGTCCTCAGTACAGCACCACGGAGCGGATCGACTCGCCGCGCTTCATCAGGTCGAAGCCCTCGTTGATCCGCTCCAGCGGCAGCGTATGCGTGATCAGGTCGTCGATGTTGAGCTTGCCTTCCATATACCAGTCGACGATCTTCGGCACGTCGGTGCGGCCGCGCGCGCCGCCGAAGGCCGAGCCCTTCCACTCGCGCCCCGTCACCAGCTGGAACGGTCGCGTCGAGATCTCCGCGCCGGCCTCGGCCACGCCGATGATGATCGACTTGCCCCAGCCCTTGTGGCAGCACTCCAGCGCCTGGCGCATGACCTGCGTATTGCCGATGCATTCGAACGAGTAGTCGGCGCCGCCGTCGGTGAGCTGGATGATGTGGTCGACCACGTTCTCAACTTCCTTCGGGTTGATGAAGTGGGTCATGCCGAACTTGCGCGCCATGGCTTCGCGCGCCGGGTTCAGGTCCACGCCGATGATCTTGTCGGCGCCCACCATCTTCGCGGCCTGGATCACGTTCAGGCCGATGCCGCCNAGGCCGAACACGACCACGTTGGCGCCGGCTTCCACCTTGGCCGTGAACAGCACCGCNCCCACGCCGGTGGTGACGCCGCAGCCGATGTAGCAGACCTTGTCGAACGGCGCATCCGGGCGGATCTTCGCCAGTGCGATCTCCGGCACCACGANGTGGTTGGCAAATGTCGACGTGCCCATGTAGTGGAAGATCGGCTTGCCGTCGATGGAAAAGCGCGAGGTGCCGTCCGGCATCAGGCCCTTGCCCTGCGT
>NZ_KB903167.1:0-33705 GCF_000379565.1 Cupriavidus sp. UYPR2.512
TCAACTTCTTCAACTTCGTGCACCGCGCGCCGGACGGCTGCACGCTGACCGCCGAGTCGCTGCTGAAGAACGTGCTGCCGTTCAACATGATGGCCATGGCGATGGGCCTGCATCCGCGCTGCGGCATCGAGGACACCATCATCGACCAGCACGGCAACCGCATGACCTCGGTCCAGCAGATCGAACAGTGCGTGCGCGTGGCGAAGGAACTGGGCCGCGAGATCGCCTCGGGCAAGGAAGCGCGCGAGATCTACCGCATCGGCACCTGGTACGACAGCGCCGACGAGACGCTGGCCGCGCACGGCATGGCGCCGAACCGCAAGGCCGGCCAAAAGAACCTGCCCCTGCGCGCGGCCTGACGCGCGCGCCGGTGCGCTCGCGGGCGAAAGAGCTCGCGGCCGCACCGTCATCCAAACTGTCTCCATGCCATGAACCCGTCCCTCAGCGTCATCAATGCGTGCCTGAACATCTGCCGCATGGACCACGCTGGCAAGTATTGCCAGGGGTGCGGCAGGACCCCGGTCGAGATCGGCCGCTGGGCGCAGATGACCGACGCCGGGCGCGCCGAGGTCATGGCTTCGCTGCCGGCGCGCCAGTCGTGGCGAAGCCGCGCGCTGTCGGCGCCCACCTCCTGAATTTCCACAGCCTGCTGCGGCCTGCGCTGAGCTCGCCGGCTGGCGCTTTGAAGCTGCTGCCATGAACTATCCTTCTACGCTTTCGGTCGACGCCTATTTCGACCTGATCTGTCCCTGGTGCCTGATCGGCAAGAAGCACCTGGAAACCGCCATTGCCTTGCTGGCGCGGGAGCGCCCGGACGTTGCCGTGCAGGTGGAATGGCGCTCGTATCCGCTGATCCCCGCCACGCCTCCCGCCGGCTTGCCCTACCGGGATTTCTACGTGGCGCGCCTGGGCAGTCCCGAGGCGGTGGCGGTTCGACAGGCGCAGGTCTGTGCCGCGGCGCGGGAAGCCGGCCTGACGCTCGCTCTGGATCGCATCGAAACCTTTCCGAATACCCTGCTGGCGCATCGGCTGGTACGCCTGGCGCGGCAGCAGGCAGGCCCCGATGCGGCCGCTGCGCTGATCGACGACCTGTTCACGCGCTACTTCCTGCGCGCCGAGAACATCGGTGAGCCGCGCGTGCTGCGGCAGGCCGCCGCGAATTGCGGGATCGCGATCCCGGATCCGGGCGATGCTGGCGGGCACCGGGACCTGGACTGGCTGCCGTCACTGGGCGGCCCCGAGGAAGCGTCCTTGCGGACCGGACTCGGCGTGCCGCATTTTGTCTTCAACGGCACCCACAGCGTGTCTGGCTCGCGGCCTCCGGCTGCGCTGCTGGAAGCCATGCTGCGCGCGCTGGCGCGTGCGAAACAGCGCGCCACCCGCGCAGCCGCCTGAACGAACACCCTGGCGACGGCGCTTTGCGCCTCGGATGCAGGCCCTGAGCTATGAGCCGATGCAGGAACTGAACCAGTCCCTGAACGCGGAGTTTGAGCGCAATGCAGGAATTGTGAAGACCTTCAATATCCAGCCGTGAAAGGGAGCGCCAACAGCTTGTGCGCCTCCGTCAGGAGGCATTTTTTTTGCGCGTGGCGCGCAAGAAGGAAGTTCTTCGCTGATTAGCGGGGGATGCTTGGCTAGCGGTTGTGGTACTGGGTGGGCTTTGGGACGGTGCCGGAGCCCGAAAACCACGACATCAAGAACGATTGCCGCGACAACACCCGCGATTCGGCGAAGACGAATAAAAAGCGGCAGCCCCCGCCCGAGGACTGCCGCAAATTCCCTTTACTACCCTTCAGGCTGCCTTTTCACGCAGCTGCTTCTTGTTGATCTTGCCGACACTGGTCTTCGGGATCGCTTCGATAAAGGTGATGCGCTCGGCCTCAGGCACTGCATACTTGCTGATCCGGCGTTCATCCGCGTGTGCCATCAGTTGATCGCGGATCTGCTCAGCCTTGACTTCGGCGCCCGCCTTGCGCACCACGAAGGCCATCGGCCGCTCCCCCCACTTCGCATCCGGCACGCCTATCACGGCGCATTCCTGCACGCCCGGCACCTCCGTGATCAGGTTCTCCACTTCAATCGAAGACACCCATTCGCCGCCCGTCTTGATGACGTCCTTGATACGGTCCACGATCTGCACGAAGCCGTCCTCGCCCATTACCGCGACATCCTGGGTATGCAAGAAGCCGCCCGACCACAGCTCTTCCGACGCTTGCGGCTTGCCGAAATACCCCTTGGTCAGGAACGGCGCGCGCAGCACGATCTCGCCGCGGCTCTTGCCGTCGCGCGGCAGGTCCTGCATGTCTTCGCTGACGATGCGGTAATCCACCAACGTCACCGGGCGGCCGGTCGAGCAGCGCATGCGGATTTCGTCGGCGCGGTCCGTAGGCGTACAACCCGGCGGAATTTGCGCCAGCGAGACGATCGGGCCGGTCTCCGACATGCCGTAGCCGGCAAAGATATCGATGCCCCGCGCCAGGGCCGCCTCGCACAGCGCGGGCGGCAGCGCCGAGCCGCCGATGATGATCTTCCAGCCCGACAGGTCCTGCGCGCCGTCCTGCGCCGACTGCAGCAGCATCTGCAGGATGGTCGGCACGCAGTGCGAGAAGGTGACTTTCTCGGTCTCGCGCAGCTTCAGCAGCGCATCCGGGGCGTAGCGGCCCGGCAGTACGGTACGCAGGCCCAGCATCATGGCAATGTACGGGATGCCCCATGCCAGCACGTGGAACATCGGCGTGATCGGCATATAGACGTCTTCACGATGCATGCGCTGGCCCTCGCGCGGCGAACACAGGCTGGTTGCCGATGCCAGCGTGTGCAGCACGATCTCGCGGTGGCTGTAGCAAACGCCCTTGGGATCGCCGGTGGTGCCGGTGGTGTAGAAGGTCGCGGCCTTGGTGTTCTCGTCGAAGTCCCTGAACTCGAAGTCGGGCGACGCGTCGTCGAGCAGCGCCTCATACTCCCCCGCCAGCGGCAAGGTTAGCGCCGGTGCGTCCTGGCCGTCGGCCATCAGCACGAAGCGCGGGTTGCAGGTCAGCTCGCCGCGGATCTGCTCGAGCACCGGCACGAAATCCGGATGGAACAGCACGACGTCCGCGCCGGCGTCGTTCAGCGTGTACAGGATCTGCTGGGGCGACAGCCGCACGTTCACCGTGAACAGCGTCGCGCCCATCATGGGTACGCCGAAGTAGCATTCCAGGTAGCGGTGGCTGTCCCAGTCCATCACCGCCACAGTGGTCCCGTGCCCGGCGCCGAGCGCAGTGAGCGCCGAGGCGAGCTTGCCGATGCGGCCGCGGAAATCGCGGAAGGTGTAGCGCTTCTGGCCGCGGTAGCTGATTTCCTGGTCGCCATGGAGGCTGACCGAGTTGATCAGGAGTTGCTTGACCAGAAGGGGGTAGGCGTAGGCCGACTGTGCGGCCGTAATCAGGTTGTCTTGCATTGCTTGTCTTGCCTTGTCCATTAGTACGGCTTGCTGCCGATAATGCCCGCGCGCTCCATCTTGCGGTGGCACGGCGGATAGTCCATCACGGCGTAGTGCTGTGTGGCGGTGTTGTCCCAGATCGCCACGCAGTTGGGTTCCCAGCGCCAGCGCACCTGGTATTCGGGGATGTACGCCTGGCTGACCAGATAGCGCAGCAGGTCGCCCGCACCTGGATTGGCGTCCTGGCCGGAGCGCACCCGCCCGGGTGTGTGGAAGTTGGTGAAATGCGTGGTGAAGGCGTTTACATAAAGGATCTTCTCTCCGGTATCCGGATGCGTGCGCACCACCGGGTGTTCCGCGTCGGGATACTGGGCCTTCAGTGCCAGGCGCTTCTCAATCGGCATCGCCGCGCCGAAAGAGGCCTCGATGCTGTGGCGCGCGCGCAGGTCCGCGATCTGTTCCTTGATGTACGCGGGCAGCCGCTCATAGGCAAGTGCCATATTGGCCCACATGGTGTCGCCGCCTACCGGCGGGCATTCCACGCAGCGCAGCACGGCACCGAACTGAGGGGCTTCGCGCCAGGTGGTATCCGAGTGCCATGCGTTCTCGTAGCGGTCGTTTGGCTGGTCCGGGGTCTTGTAGATGCGGACCAGGCCCGGGTGCTCGGGATCGCTGCCGGCGACGGGGTGGTCTTCGAGCTCGCCAAAGCGCCGCGCAAATGCGACGTGCTCGGCTCGGCTGAACTGCTGGTTGCGCAGGAACAGCACGCGGTGCTTCAGCAGCAAGGCGCGGATCTCGGCAAACAGGCCATCGTCGCGAATCGCATCGGCCAGGTCGACACCGCTCAGTTCCGCGCCAAGGGCGCAGGTAATTTCTTTGACTTGCATGGCATTGCCTCAGATGACGAAGATCGACGAGCCCGTGGTCTTGCGTGACTCCAGGTCCTGGTGTGCCTGCACCGCATCCTGCAGCGCATAGCGTTGATTGATCTCGATGCGGATACGGCCCGCGCCCACGTGATCGAACAGTTCGCCGGCCAGCTCGGCCTTCTCGGCCGGGTCGGCGATGTAGTCCGCCAGCGCAGGCCGGGTCAGGAACACCGAGCCCTTCATGGCCAGCAGCACGGGATCGAACGGAGGAATCGGGCCCGAGGCGGTGCCCACGCACACCATAGTGCCGCGCCGCTTAAGCGAATCCAGCGAGGCCATGAAGGTTGACTTGCCCACGCTGTCGAACACTACCGACACGCCAACCCCATCGGTCAGCGCTCGCACCCGCTCCGCCACGTCCTCATGGCTGTAATTGATGACATGGTCGCAGCCGTGCGCCCGCGCCACCTCGGCCTTGGCTTCGGAGGAAACCGTGCCGATCACGGTCAGGCCCAGCAGCTTGGCCCACTGCGACACAATCAGCCCCACCCCGCCGGCTGCGGCATGCAGCAGGATGGTGTCGCCTTCCTTGAAGGCGTGGATGCGGCGCATCAGGTAAGCGGAAGTCAGCCCGCGCATGGTCATCGCCGCTGCCGTCTCGAAGCTGATGGTCTCTGGCAAGCGGATCAGCGGTGCCGCGGGCACCAGGCGGGAAGTGCTGTACGCGCCCAGCGTATTGACGAAGCCGGTGTAGGTGACACGATCGCCCACGGCAACGTTGGTGACATCCGGCCCGATCGCATGCACCACGCCAGCGCCTTCCACGCCTATGCCCGAAGGCAGCGGCACGCGGTAGGTTCCGTTACGGAAATACGTATCCGCGTAGTTCAGGCCCACCGCCACGTGGCGGATGCGTACCTGGCCGGGGCCGGGGTCGCCCACTTCATTGCTTTCATAGCGCAGCACTTCCGGCCCGCCGATCCCGTACATCCGGACAATTTTTTCCACAGCTTTGGTCTCCCGATCAAGGGCGGCGCGAGGTGCGCCGCATATGGAGACCAATGTAGAACCCGGCGCGCGCCGCGGCTTTGCAACAGATTCCATCGACTTTGCATTTCATGCCAAGGGCATGGGACCCGTTGATATACCCGGACTGGAATGCCCAAATAGGCTACCGATGTGAAGAAGTCACATGAGCGGCCGGGCCATCGGGGTATTGCTCTGCGCGAGTAAGGACGACGAAGTGGTTGAATATGCTCTCAGTCGTAGCCTCGTCTCCTGCCGGCAAAAACATTGCTGGCAGATGTGATCTGCGTCCGCTCATTGACAGAACCGTTTTCCACAAGGCCGTGTGTCGCTACCACGATGGTTGCGATCAACCCTGGCATCACGCTTGGCACGATACGCACGCCCATCGACCAGGCTGGCTGGCCTGGAATGATGCGCGTAGCAGCGCGCGATGTCAGCCCTGCTCCCAGGCGCTGCACCACCCCTTCGCCGCGACATCCTTGCCGCCGAACAGTGCGCAACCGCCGGCGGCGCTGCCCTCGTCACCCTGGTAAAGCTGGCAGTTGGCGCAGGTCTGCGATGGCTTGTGGGCCGGGTATTTCCGCGGATCGACCCTGGACGAGTCGGCCATGTAGCCGACCTTGAGCGCCTGCGGCTCCTGCTCGCCCAGCATGGCGGCGGCGCGGGCCGGCCGGTTGCCGAGGGCCGCTGCGGCAGCGATGCTGCCAGTCAGCGCAAGCGGGAGATAGCCAAGGAACTGTCGTCTGCAGGGCATGGCTGGGGCTCCTCTGTTGGGGGGACGGTGCGCGGCTTATGCCTGCCGCAGGAGACAGAGCTTACTGCGGGTCGTCCGCAAGAGGCAATGACGGCGCCGGCTCGAGGACGGCGCGCAAGCATTGGTGGCCGCGCGCTGGTGCGCGGGCCACAACTGTTGCTCAGGCGAGCGCGGGGTAATCGATATAACCTGCGGCGCCGGGATGGTAGAAGGTTTCCGGCTGCGGCGCGTTGAGCGGCGCATCCAGTTGCAGGCGGCGCGGCAGGTCCGGGTTGGCGATGAAGAGCTGGCCGAAGGCCACTGCGTCGGCTTCGCCGGCCTGCAAGACGTGCTCGGCAGTGGCCTTGGTCATTTTTTCGTTGGCGATATAGGTACCACCGAAGGCCCGCTTCAGTTCCGGCCCCAGGCGGTTATCGCCGAGCGCTTCGCGCGAGCAGATGAAGGCAATGCCGCGCTTGCCCAGTTCGCGTGCCACATAGCCAAAGGTGGCGGCCGGGTTGGAGTCGCCCATGGTGTGGGCATCGCCGCGCGGGGCCAGGTGCACGCCCACGCGCGCCGGGCCCCAAACCGCGATGCAGGCATCCGTGACTTCCAGCAGCAGCCGGGCGCGATTTTCGATCGAGTCGCCGTAGGCATCGTTGCGCTGGTTGGTGCTGTCCTGCAGGAATTGATCGAGCAGGTAGCCATTGGCGCCGTGCACTTCAACGCCGTCGAAGCCGGCGGCCTTGGCGTTCTCCGCGCCGTGCCGGTAGGCCGCGACAATGCCCGGGATTTCATCGGTTTCAAGCGCGCGCGGGGTGACAAAGGCGCGCTTGGGGCGCACCAGGCTGACATGGCCGCCGGCCGCGATCGCGCTGGGTGCCACCGGCAGTTCGCCGTCGAGGAAGACCGGGTCGGAGATGCGGCCCACGTGCCACAGTTGCAGGAAGATGCGGCCGCCGGCGGCGTGCACGGCGTCGGTAACGTGCTTCCAGCCAGCCACTTGTTCTTCCGACCAGATGCCCGGGGTGTCGGCATAACCCACGCCTTGCGGAGTCACGGCCGTGGCTTCGCTCAGGATCAGGCCCGCTGAAGCGCGCTGTACATAGTATTCGGCCATCAACGCGTTGGGCACGCGGCCGCCGCCCACTGCGCGCGAACGCGTCAGAGGCGCCATGATGACGCGGTTGGGAAGGTCGAGGTCGCCGATACGGATCGGGTCAAAGAGTGTGGGCATGGTTTTTGGTATCGAGGAGGGTGAATGCACCATCGGTGCGGAATTTGGCGCTTGCGCGCCGCTGACTATGCGCAGTGCAGGTCTTCAAAGATCGCTATGCATGTGATCGAGGAAGGCGCGGATGGTCTCTTCATCGCGCTTGAAAAAAACCCATTGGCCAACCCGCTTCGACGTCACCAGCCCGGCTCGCTGCAAGGTCGCGAGGTGGGCCGAGACGGTGGATTGCGACAGCCCGGTGCGCGCGTCGATCAGGCCCGCGCATACGCCGAGGTCGAGCGGATATTCCTGCTCACCGAAACACTGCTGTGGCGTCTTGAGCCAGGCCAGGATATTGCGCCGGACCGGATTGGCCAGCGCCTTGTGGATGGCATCGATGTCCATGGAGGGGTTCGCCTTGGGTGAAGGAACGCTGTTTCGCCAATCTGCGAAACATAGATCGTCGCCTCGCAAACTTAATATCGAAATCATACGATATAACTTCTGGCTTTGCTGGAGTGCTCCAAGCGGCACTAGCATGCCCCAAGTTAGGATTGTCTTATCGTTTTGCCGCGCTATTGCCCATTCATCTTGCTGCGGAATTCCTCGGCAGTGCCAATCTGCCGGAACAGCGGCCCGCCCGGCGCGAAATTGTCCGCGCTGGCCAGCGGCCCCACCACCACCGGCTCAAACCCCGCATCGCGCACCAGTTGCGCCGCCACCTGCAGCGCCGCCTGGTCGTCGCCGGCAATCGGCACGGCAATCAGACCGCCCGGCCGGTGATGCTGACTGGCGAAGTTGGTCGCCCCCATGAAGTTGAACGCCCGCACCACGCGCGCGCCGGCCAGATATTTCGCCGTAGTGATGCCAATGCCGTTGCGCTGGGCTTCATCGGCAATCGCGCCGTCGCGCTGGGCAATGGCATTGGTGGCATCCAGCACGATCTTGCCTGCCCACGCCCCGGCATTCTCCTGGCTGAGTTGCGGCAATGCGCCGTAAGGGGTGGCGAGGAACAGTACATCGGCAAAGGCGATTGCCTCCGCGACGGTGCCAGCCTGCGCCAGCGGGCCGAGGCCGTCGACCAGCGGCTTGAGCGCTTCAGGATGCCGCGACGAGAACAGGACCGGGTGCCCGGCCTTGACCCAGAGCCCGCCGACGGTCCCGCCAATGCGTCCGGAGCCGATCACGCCAATGCGCGCTGGGGCCGCTTTCACGCCAGCGGCCGTTCCCTGAGCGCAGGCGGTCAACGGCGGAAGGCTCAGCGTCAGGATGGCCAGTGCCCCTGCCCGCAGCATGCGGCGGCGTTCGGGATCAATGACGACTGCCGGCTCTTGCATCGCGCGCTCCCAGGATGACTGCTTGGCCCCGCGGCCGGTGCGCAAGGACGCCTGCCGCTCACCGGCCGCCCAAGAAACTCTAGGCGAAAAAATGGCTTGCCGGGCAATCGCGCTTGGCACCGCCTGCGCGCTGGATTAGATTAGGTAGCATTGGCGCCACTCCAGGAAGTCTCCATCACAGCCGCCCGCGCGATGCGGCGCCAGAGGGGAAGCCATGGCCGACGCCCGACGCCGCACCTGCCCGTCCTGGTCTGCGCCGGGCATGGTCGCCGTTGCGCTGACAGCGGCCACGCCCGTCGCAGCGCAGCAGGCGAGCCCGGATCCGGGCAGCCAGTCCGACCAAGTCCACAACCTCCAAGAGGTCACCGTCGTGGCTCCGACACCCTTGCCCGGCTTCACCATCGAGCGCCAGGCTTTCCCTGCCAATGTCCAGACTGCCACCGATGGCGACCTGGAACGGGCGAAGTCCACCAACCTCCCGTCCTTCCTGGCGGAGCACATGAACGGGATCGTGGTCAATGACGCGCAGGGCAATCCGTTCGCGCAGGACATCCTTTACCGCGGCTACCGGCTCTCACCCACGCTCGGTTCCACACAGGGGCTGTCGCTGTACCTTGACGGCGTGCGCCAGAACGCGGCGCTGGGCGATGTCATCAACTGGCCCGGCATCCCTGAGGCCGCCCTCAGCACGGTGACGCTGGTGCCCGGCAGCAACCCGCTCTATGGGCTCAACACGCTGGGCGGCGCAGTAGCGCTGGTCACCAAGTCCGGCGAAACGCATCCGGGCGTGGAGGCCGACCTCAACACCGGCAGCTACGGCCGCGCGCGGCTCGATGTCAGCGCGGGCAAGTCGCTCGGCGACGGCTGGCACGCCTACTTTGCCGGCACCGGCTGGCGCGAGGACGGCTGGCGCGACCGCTCCGCCAGCGATCTCGGCAACCTGTTCTTCAAGCTGGGCCGCTCGACCAGCGCCACCCAATGGAGCGTGAGCCTGCTCGGCAGCAACAGCCGGCTGTCGGGCAACGGCCTGACGCCGGACAGCATCTACGGCCAAGACCGCCGCGCGATTTACACCGCCCCCGATGTCACGCGCGTGAAATCGCTGCAGCTGACGCTCAACGGTGCGCATCAGTTCAATGCGCAGGACCAGCTGCAGCTCACCGCCTACGTGCGCCGCACGCGCTTGCACGCCAACAGCGGCGATATCAACGATGACTACCTCGACACCCTGCTCGGCTGCCAGGGCGCCGAAGGCTGCCAGGGTGACGAAGTGCCCCCCAGTGCCATACTCAATACTTCCACGGTAAGCGAGACCAGCTACGGGCTTTCGGCGCAGTGGTCGCACGATGGCGAGACCCACCACTTCGCACTCGGTGCCGCGCTGGACCTGAACCGGTCGCGCTACACGCAGGCCACGCAGCTGGCCAGCTTCGACGCTGCGCGCACGGCGCAGGGTGATCCCAATGCGCCGGTGGTCACCAATGCCTTGCTGGACGGCCACGACAGCACTGTGGGGCTGTACGCCACCGACACCATCCGCCTGCTGCCGCACAGCTTCCTGACGCTGGCCGCCCGCTGGAACGACGGCCGCCGGCATACAGTGCTGGGCGCGCCCACGCCGTCGGACGAGCGCTTCACCTTCTCGCGCCTCAATCCCTCGGTGGGGGTATCGCACCTGCTGTCCGACAGCGTGACGGTCTTCGGCTCCGTCTCGCAGGGCACGCGCATGCCCACGGCGATCGAGCTGGGCTGCGCGGACCCGGCCAACGCCTGCCAGCTGCCGACCGGCCTGCAGGCCGACCCCTTCCTGCGCCAGGTGGTCACGCGCACCGTCGAGCTGGGCGGACGCTGGCAGCCGGCTGACACCACTGAAATGACCCTGGCGCTATACCGCAGCCACAATACCGACGACATCATCTTCCAGCGCTCGCCGTTCAGTCCGCTGGGGTATTTCTCGAACTTCCCGAAGACACGCAACCAGGGCCTCGAGTTCGGCTTGCGCCAGCGGCTGGGCCGGCTCACGCTGCGCGCCGGCTACAGCTATACGCAAGTGACCTACCGGGCGGACGGCCAGTTGCAGACCCCCTTCGCCGCGCCGGTGATGGTGCATCCGGGCACACGCATGGCAGGGATCCCGCTGCACAGTTTCAGGCTCGGGGCAGACTGGCGCGCGACCGCCTCCGTCAGCGTCGGCGGCGACGCGATCGTGTCGTCCTCGCGTCCGGTCGCGGGCAACGAGGATGGCGCGCTCAGCGCGCAAGACCCGGGCCTCGCCCGCACCGCTGGCTTCCTGCTGCTGAACCTGCGCGCCAGCTGGCAGTTCTCGCCGCGCTGGCAACTCTATGGGCGCATCGACAACCTGTTCGACCGCCGCTACCAGACCTACGGACAGGTGGGCTACAACCTGTTCCCGGGCGGCACGCTGCTGCTGCCGGGCGCGGCCGTACCCGTCGGGCGTTTTGTGGCCCCGGGCGCGGCCCGGCTGTTCCTGGTCGGCGTGCGCTATGAATGGGACGGGCGCTGAGCGGGCAACAATATTCTGCCTGACAACGAGGAGACACCATGCCTTCACATCCGTGCCGTACCTGGCACCTGCTCGCCTCTGCCGTGCTCGCGCTGGCCTGTCCCGCTGCGGCCAACGCGGCGCAGGCCTACGTGTCCACCGAAGGCGGTGGTATCGCCGTCATCGACCTGGACCGGCTCGAAGCCGTGGCCAGCCTCCCGACCGGGGGCAAGGGGCCGCGCGGACTGAGCGTGACCGCCGATGGCAAATACCTGCTGACGGCCAACAAGGACACGGGCGACCTGGCGGTGATCGACATTGCCACGGGCCAGCTGGTCCGGCGTGTGCCGATCGGACAGAACCCGGAGTTCATACGCGTGGCGGGGGACCAGGCCTTCGTCACTTACGAACCGGGCGAGCGCTCCGGCTCGCCCGGCGCCGCGCCGCCACCCTCCGCCAAGGGCAATGGCCATGATCACAAGCCCCTGCCGGCGGAAATTGCCGTGATCGACCTGAAGGACTGGCGCGTGAGCCGGACCATCCGCAGCGGGCTGGAAACCGAAGGCATCGAGTTCTCGCGCGATGGCAAGCTGATGCTGGTCACCAACGAAGGCGACGACACCGTCACGGTCTATGAGAAAGCCAGCGGCAGGCAAGTGAAGCTGCTGCCGATGCCGGCTGGCTCGCGCCCGCGCGGGATCAAGGGAAGTCCGGACGGTAGCCGTTATGTGGTGACGCTGGAATCGGCCAATGCCTTCGTCGTGCTAGACGCCGCGGACTTCCGCGTGCAGCGCACCGTGCCGACGCGTACCGGTCCCTACGGGGTGGCGTTCGATCGCGCCGGCACGCGGCTGTTCGTCGCCGCATCGCGCGCCGATACATTGCAGGTATTCGATGCGCAGACCTTCGCCTCGCTGGCCGAGATCGCGGTAGGCAAGCGCTGCTGGCATTTCAGCTTCACGCCGGACGATGCGCGACTGCTGGTGGCCTGCGGGCGCTCCAATGCGGTCTATGTCTTCGACGCGCGCACCTACCAGCCGGTGCGGCAGTTCGACGGGCTGCCGCTAAGCTGGGGCATCGTGACCTATCCGAGGAGCGTGGGTTCGATCGATTCGCCGTGACCGCAGCGGCACTACTTCACCGGCCCCGCCGCGGTCTGGCTGCCCGACAGGTTGGTCAACGCGTTCTTCGCGCCGGCATGCTCGGCAATCTCGCGCGCAGTCAGCCCGCGGTCATCTCGCAACGCGGCATCCGCGCCACGCGAGAGCAGCAGTTGCACGACCTCGCTCCGATCGTAGCCGGCCGCCCACATCAGCGCGGTCAGGCCATGTGCATAGCGCGCGTTGATATCGACGCCGGCATCGAGCAACTGCTTCACCACCACCGTGTGTCCCTCCCCCGCTGCGTAGATCATGGCGGTCTTGCTGACGCGGTCGGTGGCGTTCAGCTCGGCATGACGCGCCAGCAGCAGCGCGGTGATCTCCTGGTAGCCACCAAACGCAGCCGCCATCAGCGGCGTCACGCCTTGCACGTTCGCCTGGCTGACATTGGCCCCGTGTTCGACCAGCGCGCGCGCCATGCCGGTCAGGCCGCGCTTGGCGGCAGTCAGCAGCGGCGTGTCGCCGATACGGTTGCGCGAGTTCACCGCAGCGCCCTGTTCCAGCGCACCGCGCACGCCGGCCTCGTCCCCGGCGCGCGCCGAAGCAAGCAACCGCGCGTTCACGCTGATGTCGCCTTCCGCAAGTGCCTTGCCTGCGAGCAGGCCTAGCGCGCACAGGCACGCCACTGAAACCTTTCGCGGACCACGCTTCATTTCCGGCTCCTCGGATGACAACCGGTGCGACGCGTTGCGCAAGACCGGTACCGCAGTTCAAGGCCATTCCCGGGCTCATTCGCTCACCCGCCCGCTAAGTCTGGTGCGTGCGAAGCACAAATTCAAGTCGCCTTCGGGTGCTGCAATGCACCGAATCAGCGGGTCCCTTGCGGCGTATCAGCCGCGTCTTGTGTGCCGATTGTTTTGCGGGGGTTCTTGCCTATACTGCACTTTACCTCGGGCCACTTCGACGCATGGCAAGTCCTGCTTTGCGTCGCACGGTACGCAGCGACTTATGCGTTTCCCACACCCAAGCGGCCAGGTCGACAAGAATCGAATAAGGAGCACCCCATGCTCTCATTCCCTCGCCTCTCCGGGCATTTCCTCCCCTTGCTGTTGGTTGCCTTCCATGCGTCCGCCGCGCTTGCCGCCGAGGAAATCCAGGGCAGCGCGACCACGCCAGGCGCGCCAATGTCCAGTGCGCTGCGCCCGGTCACCCAGGCTCAACTCGATGCCGCGGGCACCAACAGCAACGACTGGCTGCACTCGAACGGCTCGTACGTGCAGACGCGCTACTACCCGGCGGCGCAGATCAACACCAAGAACGTCGCCAGGCTGCGGCCCGCCTTCATCTTCCAGACGGCCGTGATGGAGTCAATGGAGACTGCGCCGATCGTCGTCAACGGAGTCATGTTCCTCACGACTTCCTACAACCACGTCTATGCCATCGATGCGGTGACGGGCAAGGAGTTCTGGCACTACAAGCACAAGATGGGACCGATTACCACGTTCTGCTGCGGGCCTAACAACCGTGGCGTGGCAATCAGCGGCGATCGTCTCTACATGGGCACGCTTGACGCCAAGCTGGTCGCGCTCGATGCCAAGACCGGCAAGCTGCTGTGGGAAACACAGATCGCGGATCCGGAGCTTGGATACTCCGAAACCATGGCGCCGGTGGTCATCGAAGACAAGATCCTGATCGGCACCAATGGCGGCGAGTACGGCATCCGCGGCTTCGTCAAGGCGTTCAGCGCCACCGATGGCAAGCTGCTGTGGACCTTCTACACCATCCCCGAGAAGGGCCACGAGGGTGTCTGGGCCACCAAGGACGCTACCGGGCGCGACATGAAGCGCGACATCGCCGCAGAGAAGAAGATGCTGGCCGACAAGGGCGGCGACTTCTACAAGACACTTGGTGGCGGCGTATGGATGGCCCCGGCAGTGGACCGCGCCAACAAGCTGGCGATCTTCGTGGTGGGCAATCCGTCGCCGGACCTGTATGGCGCGATCCGTCCCGGAGACAACCTGTACACCGATTCGCTGGTCGCGGTCGACCTGAACACCGGCGCCTACAAATGGCACTCGCAATATATCGCCCATGACGTGTGGGACCTGGATGCAGCCAGCCCGCCGATCCTGGTCGATGTGCGCGATGAAAAAGGCCAGATGATTCCGGGCGTCATCCACGGCGGCAAGTCCGGGCACGTCTATGTGCACGACCGCCGCGACGGCCGCCTGATCCGCTATTCCCAGGCAATGATCCCGCAGGAGAACATGTGGACCTTGCCCACCGCGCAAGGCGCGCGCATGCTACCGGGCGCAAACGGCGGCGTGGAATGGTCGCCGATGGCGTTCAACCCCAAAACGCGGCTTGCCTATGCCGCCAACCTGCATCAGCCGATGACCTACCAGGTGGAAGACGTGCCTTATCCGGGCGGCAAGCTGTGGCTGGGTGGAGCATTCAAGGTCATCCCGAGCGAACAGCAGTGGGGCAAGCTCTCGGCGGTCAATATCGATAGTGGCAAGGTGGCGTGGGACTACAAGACCGAGCAGCCGCTGATCGGCGGCGTGCTGGCTACCGCCGGCGGACTCGTCTTCACTGGCGAGGGCAACGGCCTGTTCAAGGCGTTTGATGCGGCCAACGGCAAGATGCTGTGGCAGTTCCAGTGCGGGGCCGGCGTCAATTCACCGCCGGTGTCCTATACCGTCGGCGGCAAGCAGTACATTGCCGTGGCAGCCGGCGGCAACACCCAGCTGGACTTTAAGCGCGGCAACAGCATCTTGGTGTTCGCGGTGCAATAGGTCCGTGGCAAACGATCCGGAAATCCGGACTCCCCCGATCCGTCCGCGCCGCCATCCCGCGGCGCGGCGCGTCGTGGTGTCTGCGCTGCTGGCACTGTTCGCAGCAAGCGGCAATGCCCGTGCCGATGCGGCGGCCGGGCAGGCCAAGGCACAGATATGCGTTGCGTGTCACGGTCCCCAGGGCAATTCCGCCAATCCCGCCTATCCGCAACTGGCGGGACAGACTGCGCGCTACCTCTACCTGCAGTTGCGTGATTTCAAGGAAGGACGGCGGAGCGACCCTGCCATGTCGCCGATGGCCACGCCGTTGTCAAAGGAGGACATGCTGGACCTGTCCGACTACTTTGCCGCGCAGAAGCCGATGGCATCGACCTACAAGGTCGATGCAGCGCGGGTCGCGGCCGGACGCAGCAAGTCGGAGGAAGTGCCGTGCACGATGTGCCACCTCGGCGGCTTCGCCGGGCAGAACGAAATACCGCGGGTAGCCGGGCAGCAGTATGCGTATATCGTCAAGCAGCTGGAGGATTTCCGGGCCAGGCGGCGCACGAATGACGCGGGGAATATGACGAGCATATCGCGCAACCTGAGTGATGACGATATCAAGAATCTCGCCAACTACATTACCGGCCTGAATTGACCTGGCCTCGGACGAAATCTAGGAATTGTGCCGCTTAAAAGATGAATGTGGAGCGCGTGTTTCTATTCGCATCGTGACCGTCCGCCAGCGGCCGGGCACGTCGAATGGCGTCGTCTTCATGACGCATGAGGATGAGACCGGTGTTATCAACGTGATTATCCGGCCCACCGTGCTGGAGCGATTCCGCAAGGAAATCCTGAGCGCGTCGTTGGTTACGCCATCAATTCTTGATACGTTGCCATCCTTGGCTCCTATTTTTTAGCTACGCCTGATTTATACGCGTTTCAAAGCGCCCTACTCGCCTAGCGAAGCAAGGAACGTCGGAACCTTAGCGCGGCTGGTGGCCTGAAGACGGGCGATGAGCGCGTAATCGACTTGGCTCACTCCGTACGTCTGAGCGATATCGTGTTGCAGTCGATGCCACAGATGAGCGGTCATTTCAGCGTCGGCCATCGCTCTGTGTGCTCGCCCGGCCTTAGGCAATTGCAGCATATCGACGAGTGTCGATAACCTGTGATTTTGAGCGTGTGGGTAGATACGTCTGGAAGTGAGCATCGTACACGCGAAGTGCTGATTGGCTGCGATGTCCAGAAGCCCAAGCTCGGCTTGCCAAAACCTTCTGTCAAAACCAGCATTGTGGGCTACCACCGGATGTCTGCCGACAAACCGGGCAGCTTCACTCATGACCTTCGATGCAGCAGGCGCATCTGCAATCATGTCATTGGTGATTCCGGTCAGGCTTACAACCTGCGAGGGGATGCGCCTTCCGGCGTTCATCAAGCTTTGATAACGGTCGACGATCTCGCCGTTACGCAGCAAGATGACAGCAATTTCCGTGGCTCGGTCACCTAGACTTGGCGACAATCCCGTCGTTTCGAAATCCAGAACCGCAACCGTCTGCATCCTGCTTCTAAGTTGTTTGGTGCCGACGGCGAGACTCGAACTCGCACAGCTTTCGCCACTACCCCCTCAAGATAGCGTGTCTACCAATTTCACCACGTCGGCTGGGGAGAAACAATATTGCCTGACGTCGGGTTTTCAGGCTTCAACACTCTCGCTGAGGCATTTGCCTTCGCTTAAGCCCCATCGCGGGGAAATCGTTTCAAGGCTCGCATTCTATCCTAAAATTCTTGCTTTGGTCACGCCGACGACCCCGAGCGTCTACTTGCTCATCGATGATGAGCCAAGAGCTCGGCCATTGAGCCGGAGAAGCGCTGCCGTACCGGTTGAAGCGCTTTTCGCTCGCTAGCCGAACGCACGAGTTAATAGCTGCCACGCACTTGCGAAAGGCGGGATAACCCGCAGCTCCTTGCTGGGCGGAACTTTCAGTCAGTACGAATACCCGTTGGCGCTGATCTCGAAAAGCGACCCCCTGCGCTGTACAGGAGTCGAAATCCATTCAGAGACCGAAACTTAAGCTTCTTCTGCGATCAAAAACCGGTTCGGGTTCTTACCCAGCCAGGAGGGTGCGCGGCCGCGACCGGACCAGGTTTTTCCAGTCTTGGGGTCACGATACTTCGGAGGCAGCTCTGACTTCGGCTTGCTTGCACCGCTGCCCGCCGGGCGTCCGCGCCGGCGCTTGGTAAGGTCCTCTACTGTCAGGTCATACTCTGCCATCAAAGTCTGGATTTTCTCGATGACACCTGCTACTTCATTGGCACGTACTTCTTCCAGGTGGGCTTCGAGCGCCCGCTTCTGTGCCATCAATTCCTTGTATGTAGCCATACGATTCTTCCTTTCTAGTCGAGGTCTGAGAGAAGATAGTTTAAAACCAAACTGGAATGCGCAACGGCGCTCACCTTATCACATGAGTGCGTAGTCTATCCAAAAGCTTTCCTGTAAAGCTACCAATACTTGTCGCAGTTCGCAGCAGCAATATGGGTCAACGCAGGACAACAACTAAAAGAACGAGCGACGTCACTGGCGAGACGCTCAAACCGCTTAAATGGAAGGGACGGAGCGATCTGCGTGCAACGAACCCCCGGGACGTCCAAGGTAAGACGCTGCGCTGGCGAGCAGTTGCCCTCTCTTGATCGTTATCAGATAAAGAGAAACTTTGGCGTGTCGCCCGACACTGCGGGAACGCGGCAGCGGTGCAAGGTGACCGAATCGCTATGCTTCGTGATCCAGAAGCCCCATCAATTGAGGGCTTAATGAAGCACCTGCTGCCCGCAACAGACGCCTGCGGCGCGCGCCGCAGCACGCTCAGAGCACTGCCTTCCGCCGCGTCGCAACACGTGAGTTGCTTGATCTTTGCGGCAAGACCGTTTAGCTTAGGTCTTGGTGAGCGCCCTCAGCGCGCTTTAGCACCGACCTAACCCCCCGCCTTTTCTCTTTTTCTCCGTGGAACACAATCCACGGATAGCAGTCGTAGTTCCCTTTTGAATCACACAAAGGAGGCCGACATGCTTAGTCCTCATGAAATTGCCGCGCTGCTTTTGCTTGGCGACACGCAAGAGATCGATGACCTCGAACCCGAGCAGTTGGATGGCTTGCTGGTGAACAAGCTGGTCACGATGGAGCACGGTGCCTGCCCTCGCCTGACGAATCAGGGACATTCGATGCTTGAGGTGGTGCGCCGCATCCGGTGAGCGTTGGTGCTGCGATAGCCCACGCAATCGCAGCACTGCGATCCCTGCAACCGCTTCGCGGTTAGGCCGCCAGGGACGGAGAGTGTTGGACTCCAAGCATCACCCTCTCCTGCATCGGGCACCAAGGACATCCGCCGACCTTAACTCGGCGCCCCGGCCATGCTCTGAGCCCATTCGAGTATCGGCTCGAACCGAGATGGCAGCAGCTGCTGGGCCTCCGCAAATGTAACCCAGCGAAATTCGTGGTGCTCTGGGCGTCCCAGCTCAGCGCTAATCGGCAAGCTCACGTCACCGCTTGATGACACCGCAAGATAGAAACGCGCGATCTTGCCGTTCGCATAGGGTTCCGTTTCGCGATAGCTTCCCCCCCAACGAAGCTCGAGCGTTGACAAGCCGGTTTCCTCCCTGGTTTCACGCATTGCGGCCGGTAATGACTCTTCGTTAGGCTCTGGCATGCCTTTGGGCATGTCCCAATTCCGATATGCGCGTAGGATCAGGCAGTGCCATTGACCAGCAATGGGTCGGAGCACAACCAAACCCGCAGAAAGCATAATGGGCGTCATTGTCAGTTTCACTCACACCCAGCATAGGTTATGCGTACTCGACAACACTGGAACCGCACCTTTTAGATCAGAATTAGGCGCCATTTCACCACCCAATTCTCAAAGCGCTGATGCGTCGTTGAAGTGGGGAAAAGTGCACGTTCGACATTGCGGCTTGCACTCTTAGCAGCGCCCTACGGTTGAGCGTCGCCGATGACAGCCCACGCATGGTGAGCGTCAATCAGGGAGCGGACGGAGTGCCTGGCCACGGCCCCCGTATGGCTTCTGTTAATTGCAGAACGGCTTCGCCTCTTTATCCAACAATTTCTTCATACCCGGCCGAATAGGCGGCTCCTGCCCGCTGGAATGCAGTAGGCTGGAGTTGCGGGTAGGCGATTGTGCGGGCGTGTGGAATCGGCAACCGCGTTGCTATCTCAAGACGCAATGTCGCGGTGAGTTATCGCTCAACCGAAAGTGTGTGCGTCGAAAGCCGGTTGCGACATCCGCAGCATCTCTTCTGTCCCCAAGCTTTCCTACGAATATCTTCTCCGCCGGTTCGCTTGTACGGAGTCTGTATGCTCTATCAGATTTTTGAATATCAACGGGCAATGATGCTGGCGTGGGCGGATCAATCAGCCCAAGCCTTTGCCAGCCCGCTCAGTCCCTTTGCATATATTCCGGGCGCGGAGCACCTTGCTGCGGGCTGGGAAAGATTCCATTGTCTCGGCGCGGCCTGCGACGAACCCGCGTTTGGCATCACGGCCATTCTTCGTGATGGATGTGTCGTTCCAGTGGTCGAGCAAGTCGTCTTGGAAAGCCCGTTTTGCCGCCTGCGGCGTTTTGAAGCTGCTGCAGCGGTTGGGCACGAAGACGTTCAGCAAGCGATCCTCGTCTGTGCTCCCCTTGCTGGCCATCATGCCGTCATGCTTCGTGAGGTGGTGCAATCGCTGCTGCAAGAGCACATTGTCTATGTCACGGACTGGACCAATGCGCGCCATGTTCCGGTGGCAGACGGCACGTTTCATTTGGACGACTATGTCATTCATGTTCAGCGTTTTATCCGTCAGATCGACGTAGTGCCGCTGCATGTGCTTGCCATTTGCCAGGCCACTGTACCAGCATTGGCCGCCATCGCGCTGCTGGCAAGCCGCGATGAGACGACACCATGCAGCCTGACTCTCATCGGCGGTCCGATCGACGCACGTCGCAGCCCCACTGCGATTGGGCGCCTCGCCTCAAGCCAGTCTATCCAATGGTTTCGACGCAATCTGGTCTACGCAGTGCCGCAGCCGTATGCAGGTGCTGGACGTCAGGTCTGTCCGAGTTTCGTGCAGTTCTCCGGACTCGCCGCCGCGCAGCCATTCCCGCTGTGGGATCTTTGGGGGGACTATTGTGTGAATCTTGCTCGTGGCGATGTCGAGTGTGCGAATTCCCACTGGCAAGCGTTGCTGGACTATAGTGCTGTGCTTGACATGGCCGCCGAGTTCTATCTCGACACTGTTCGGACCGTCTTTCAGGAGTTTCAGATCGCCTTCGGCACCTGGCAAGTGCGGGGTAAGGCCGTGCGTCCGCAGGACATCCGCTCCACAGCATTGCTTACCATCGAAGGCGAGCTTGACGACATATCCGGCCGCGGACAAACGCACGCCGCTCATGACCTGTGCCGAGGCCTATCCTCACGCGACAAGCGACTCGTCACGATTCCCGGATGCAATCACTACGACTTATTCCGTGGACCAACCTGGCGAAGCGAAGTCTTCCCCAGCATTTGCGATATGACACGACACCACATGTAACCGCTTGGCATCTTGCCGAATCAGCGCGTGAGTCCGATTCACGAGTAGCCCTGCCTTTGCCGTTCATGTCCACCCAACGGCGCGTCCATCGTCACATCTATTTTGCCGGCACAGAAGGAGCTACTGATGTACCTGCATCGCAAGTCAGTGACGAAATGCGTGATATGGGCTGGCAGCGTGATTTTTGGCACTTTGGCTTCGGCCGCGCCGGCTCAACTTCCGCCGGAATACGTAAAGCCGGATCAGATCACCACGTCCGGCATCTCCTCCGGCGGCTACATGGCAGTACAAATGCATGTGGCCTACTCCGCCCTCGTCAATGGCACCGGGATCATTGCAGGTGGGCCGTATGCCTGCGCGCAAACGGGAAAAGGAGAGCAGGCGAATCTGCAGCGCGCGCTTGGCCCGTGCATGGCGGGAGACTATTCTATCTTGCAGCGCACGTGGTGCTTTCTGGGGCTTGCAATCTGTGCCGGAACGGATGCACCCGACGTAGCCCGTTCGGTGGAGGCAACCCGCAAGCGAGCGATGGCAGGCGAAATCGATCCCGTAACCAACCTGAGAACTCAACGCGTTCTCTTGGTCTTGGGAATGCGCGATCACACCATCAAGCCGGCGGTCATGAATGCGTTGGCGGCCTATTACCGGAGCTTTGTGCGGGCGGAAAACCTGCGCTATGAAACGATCCCCGACGCAGATCATACCTTTCCGACTGACTCCTACCGCGACGGCAACCCCTGCTCGACTTCTGCCGCACCTTTCATTAGCGATTGCAGCTTCGACGCTGCCGGGCGGATCCTGAAGCATCTCTATGGGAATCTTCAGCCTCGTAACGAAGGCCTGCCACGCGGGCACCTGATCGAATTCGACCAGGCTGAGTTCCTTCGCGCCCCGGAGAGCCAGAGCATGGCGCGCACGGGATGGGTCTACGTACCAGTGAGCTGCGCGTCAAAGCGCTGCCGTCTGCACGTGGTATTTCATGGCTGCAGTCAAAGTTTCTCCGAAATCCAGCGAAGATTCATCGAGCATGCAGGCTACAACCCATGGGCCGATACCAACGACATCGTGGTCCTCTATCCCCAAACCATTGCATCAGCCGTTACACCTTACAACCCAAAGGGTTGCTGGGACTGGTGGGGCTACACAGATTCGGAAAAATGGGATACGAAAGACGCGGTCCAGCTTAAAGCGATCAAGGGCATGATTGACCGCCTGAAATCTACCCGATAACGCGCCTCATACTCTGCTAGAGAGCGACATTGCTGCGAACATACGGTGTCGCGGTAGATCGCGGCGTCGGCTCCCGCTGCTGCGCCGGTTTCGCCCCCGGCAACAAGAAGGGTGAAATAGATTTCCTTGCGCTTAGCGCCTGAGTCGCAACGGCGGGCACGGTGTCGCTAACGAACCATGCTCCGCCCCCCAGTCATTGCATGTGCTGCCCGCCGTAGTTGGTTTGCCCAAACGCACCCTTCGAGCCGTTGATGGAAGAGATATTGATGATGCGCCCCCACCCCCGCTCCACCATAGCAGCTACTGGGCACCCGAAGCTAGCGCGCCATCTTCCCATCCGCATCATCGGTGAAGTGGTAAAGGTGCGTGTTGTCCGGCTCCTCGCCGATTCTTTCGCCGCTCGGGCGGAACTCGATATGGCGCTTGTAATTTTCGCTGTCGACCCAGGCATCGCGTGTGGCGAACTTCATCGCCTCGGGGTAAGGCATGGGGTCCTTTGATTTCTCGATCTCAAGCAGCATCGTCTGTTCGTTGACACGCACGCTGTACTTACCGAGATTGAAAAGGAGGTACATCGCCAGAAGGTTGTCATAGTCTTGGTAGGCTCCGGCGTCGCGGCGGAAGTCTAGCGATAGCACCGAGGGAAAGCGATCAGGCAGGTCCTTGAATGCCACCTTCTCTTCCTCTTGCGGGTCGACATAGCTCGAGCCACGGTACTTCTTGTACAGCACCACGTCCATGCCATAGTTGCGCCGGCCCCACTCCTTGATCAGCTTCATCGCCATCTCGGTGGGGACGTTGGCGGTGGCGGCCGCGACCACGCGCCGTCCTGACAGAACTCTGGCGCTGGTCACCTCCAGGTCACGATAGGCAGCGCCAAACTTGAAGGCGGCACCGATCGTCTTGGCGCAGTTCAGGCGCAGGTAGTCGTACTTGATCTGGCCTCGGTGATACTCGGTGTTACTGCGCTGCCGGTGATAGTCGTCGTTGATGCGGCGGAAATATGCTGCCAAGGCGGCCCTGTCTGCCGCTGGCACGCCATAGACACGCACACCGATGACCGACCGTTTGTAGATTTCGCCGAAGTCCAACCCAAACGATGCCGTCTCGGCGACCGTGGAGACCGTCCTGAACAGGTATTCCTGCTTGGGTATGGCAATCATCAAATCCGTGGTGTAGTAGCCGCTCACGTGCTTGCGGTCTCGGTCCGCATAAAAGTTGGCCGAATACACCAGTTCATCGCCAAGCACATCGTCGCGGAGCGCCAGTGCGATATGGCCGGCCGATCCGCGCTTGGACGTGCCGAAGCTGATCAGCAACTCCAGATCATAGGGATCCTCGCGAAGCCGTGCTGCGACCTGGTCGATGTTGCTGGGCTCGAGGCCGCCCTTGCTGCCAAATTCGGCAGCAAGGGACGACTGTGGCAACAGAATTGCTACAGCGACGAACCAGAGCACTAGCCTAGCTCTCATTATGACCCCCGGCTCTCGGCCAGCGCGTGCCGCAGGCAACCTGCACGTCCCATGACCGCTTCTCAATGCCCCGGTGGCTGACCTGCCCACCAGGATCACTGAGCACTATAGTCAACAAAGGCGCTCAGGGAAAAACCGCCGGCCCCTGCTCTGCCGGACGATCAGGCAATGAATCCGCCATCGACCTTCAGGCAAAACCAGCTGCAAGTGGACCGTATCAGCGGATCGATCTGCAGGAATGTGAGGATCGATTCCGAAGTCGTGCAGACGCGACTGAGTGTCAGACTGCCGCGGCCGCGCGCAGTCGAGGTGGAACTCAACTTTGACAAATGCAGCACAGCGCATAGTATGAGTCTGTTTGCACACCAGACAGCAGATGGACCATGCGCCCCACTCGGATGGCATTGCTGCGCGATTGGCTGTTGGCGTCGCTTCTCGTCGGGCTGGGTAGCTTGCCGCTCCACGGTCTTGCGCAATCCCTGCCAGTCCCGGCGCCGCCGCAGGAGGCGATCCCCGCCTTCAAGACAGTCGACTCAATGGAAGCCCGCGTGCAGGGCTGCGTTACCTGCCACGGACAGAGCGGCCAGGGCACTGGCAATGGCTACTACCCGCGCATTGCTGGCAAACCAGCCGGCTATCTCTATAACCAACTGATCGCTTTTCGAGATGGCACCCGGCGTTATCCGCCGATGAACTACCTGGTCGCCTACCTGCCCGACCCCTATCTGAAGGAAATCGCCGAGTATTTCGCCAAGCTGCGCCCCGCTTTCGCGCCAAGTGCCCCTACCGCCGTCCCGCAGGCCGCCATGGCGCGCGGACAGGCACTGGTCGCAAGCGGCGATCCCAAGCAGGGCATTCCCGCGTGCGCCGCCTGCCACGGCGCCGGTCTGACCGGCATGGAGCCGGGCATTCCGGGCCTGGTCGGCCTGCGGCACGCCTACATCGTCGGCCAGCTCACGCGCTGGAAGGTGGGGGATCGGCACGCGACGGAGCCGGACTGCATGAAGCGCGTCGCCTCGCGGCTGTCGGATGCCGACATCTCGGCGGTAGCCGCCTGGCTGTCGCAGCAACAGCCTCCCAAGGACCCGTCGCCCGAGTCGTCCAACCTCGTACGCATGCCGCTCGCATGCGGCAGCCAGCGATGAGGGGCAGGCCATGAAAGCGCGTGGGTTGCTCATTCCCGTCATCGGCATCGTCGTTGTGGCGGGGCTGGGCGCTCTGGCCGTGCGGCTCGCGCATCGCGAACCGGCGAAAGCGCCCCCACCCGTCACCTCGGCAAACGGCGCGAAGGCGGCCGGCGTGCTGAACCCCGCCAGCCAGATCATCGCCAAGGGCGAGTACCTCGCCCGCGCCGGCGATTGCGTCGCCTGCCATACCGAGCCAAACAATCCCGCCTTTGCCGGCGGACGCGCCATGCCGACGCCCTTCGGCAACCTGTATGTTCCCAACATTACGCCCGACGACGAGACCGGCATCGGCCAATGGACCGACGACGACTTCTACCGGATGATGCACACCGGCGTCTCGCGCGACGGCTCCCTGCTCTACCCGGCCATGCCATTCGCCTCGTACACCAAGGTCACGCGCGAGGATTCGGACGCGATCTACGCGTATCTGATGTCGGTGCCACCGGTAAAGCGCGAGAACCATCCACACGAGCTGCGTTTCCCGTTCAACAAGCGCGAATTGCTGATCGGGTGGCGCACCCTCTACTTCACGGAAGGCGAGTTCAAGCCCGACCCGAGCCAGTCGGTCCAATGGAACCGTGGCGCCTATCTCGTGCAGGGGCTCGGCCACTGCGCCATGTGCCATACCGCGATCAATGCGCTGGGCGGCTCCAGCGAGTCGAAGGAATTCGAAGGCGGCATGATTCCGAACCAGAACTGGTACGCGCCGTCACTCACCTCGAACCGCGAGGCCGGGCTTGGCAACTGGCCAATCCAGGATATCGTCGACCTGCTGCAGGTCGGCGTCTCGCACCGTGCCACGGTGTACGGACCGATGGCGGAGGTCGTCTATAACAGCCTGCAATACATGAGCGACGAGGATGTGCAGGCGATGGCCGTCTACCTGAAGGCCCTGCCGCAGCGCGACACCGAGGCGCCGCCGCCCAGCCAGGAGCGGCTGGTACAGCCGGCCGTGATGGAGGCAGGCCGCCAGATCTACCAGCAGCAATGCGCGAAGTGCCACGCCGAAGACGGCAAGGGCCATCCGCCGTCCTACCCGCCGCTGGCCGCAAATCAGTCGATCACGATGTCGTCTCCGGTCAATGCCATCCGCATGGTGCTCAACGGCGGCTATGCGCCCGGCACGCAGAAGAACCCGCGCCCGCATGGCATGCCGCCCTTCTCTCACATCCTCAACGACGACCAGGCCGCCGCCGTGGTGACTTATATCCGCGTAGCCTGGGGCAATACCGGCACCCCGGTGGCGACGCAGCAGGTCAACGAGTTGCGCAAGCTGCTGCCGGAATAACCGATCACAACCAGACGAGGCCAGACATGCCAGAACCTCTCGATCACAACGAACCGCGCCCGGCCGATGCCGAGGTGCATCGCGTGGTCAGCGCAGGCCCGTCCGGTACCTTCGCCGTGGCCGGTGTGGCGACGGCGATCGTCGTTCTCATCTACCTCGTCTTCTTTTTCTTCGTACACGTGCCGCGGGGGCTGGTCCAGTGACGGCCGCGCCGCAAACCCCCGCTGCGCCGGATGGCCACCGCGCCGAGTCAGTCGCCGTGGCGGCCGAGCGCCGCTGGGCCATGGTGGTCGGGCTGATCATCGCGGTCATCATCCTGCTCATGATCTTCGCCAGCGTCCACTGGGCGTCCATGCCGCCGTCACGCGTGGAGACGGTCAACGTCAAGACGCTGCACCTCGAAGGCGAGTTCGTCGAAGGCAACCTCGGCACGGCGGTCGACCCCGATGGCAAGGTCACGGTGCGGCTAGTTGCCCAGCAGTATTCGTTCGAGCCGCAGTGCATCGTGGTGCCGCAGGGCATGCCGGTGACGTTCCGCGGTACCAGCGCCGACGCGGTGCACGGGTTCATCGTCGGCACGACCAACGCCAACACCATGCTGATCCCCGGCTTCGTGGCGACGTTCACCACCACCTTCAACC
This sequence comes from Cupriavidus sp. UYPR2.512, assembly GCF_000379565.1. Classification (NCBI taxonomy): domain Bacteria; kingdom Pseudomonadati; phylum Pseudomonadota; class Betaproteobacteria; order Burkholderiales; family Burkholderiaceae; genus Cupriavidus; species Cupriavidus sp. UYPR2.512. The sequence continues at coordinate 26,385 of NZ_KB903167.1, forward strand.
AGACGGGCGAGCACCTGATGCCCTGTCACGAGTACTGCGGCATTGGCCACGAGGCCATGTGGGCGAAGGTGCAGGTCCTCCCGCGCGAGGACTTCATGGCCCGTGCGCGCAACACGGAAAGGATGACCTGTGTTCCTCGCTAGAAAGCTCGTTCTCGCCCATTTCTGGGTGGCATTCATCGCCTTTCTGGGCGCGATCCTGCTCGGCGAATGGCAGATGTTCATCCGCAGCCCGCTGGCGCAGTGGGTCAACAATCCCGAGCATTACTACCGCTCCGTCACCGCGCACGGCACGGTCATGGCGTACGTGATGCCCACGCTGGTAGCGATGGGGTTCGGCTACGCGGTCAGCGAACTCTCGCTCAAGCGGGCGCTGCTGGGCGTGCGCTGGGCGTGGATCGGCTACTGGCTGGTCATCGCCGGCACGGTGCTGGCGGCGGCGACCATGGGGCTTGGCAGGGCGTCGGTCCTGTATACCTTCTACCCGCCGATGATCGGCAGCCCGTTCTACTACTTCGGCGTAGTGCTGGTGGTGGTCGGCTCGTGGATATGGGTGGCGCTGATGTCGGTCAACCTGGCCGCCTGGAAGCGCGATAATCCGGGCGCGACCGTGCCGCTGGCCATGTACGGCATCGTGGCGGGCGCCTACCTTTGGGCATGGACCTCGCTGGGCGCGGCCATCGAAGTGCTGGTACTGATCCTGCCGGCATCGCTGGGGCTGACCGACACCATCAATGCCGGACTGGCACGGGTCTTTTTCTCCTGGACACTCCATGCCATCGTTTATTTCTGGCTGATTCCCGCCTATGTCGCCTTCTACAGCATCGTGCCGCGGGCCATCGGCGGACGGCTCTACAGCGACACCATGGGCCGCGTGGCGTTCGCGCTGTTCCTGGTCTTCTCGATGCCGATTGGCATCCACCACCTGTTCGCCGATCCGCAAGTCGGCTCAGGCTTCAAGTTCGTCCATGCGGCGATGACGGCAATGGTGTCGGTCCCGACGCTGCTGACTGTCTTCACCATCGTCGCCTCGGTCGAGATCGCTGCCCGGTTGCGCGGCGGCCGCGGCGCGTTCGGCTGGTTGGCCGCGCTGCCGTGGCACAACCCGATGATGCTGGCTGTGACGTTCTCGTTCATCATGCTGGGCCTCGGTGGCGCGGGGGGCATCATCAACATGAGCTACCAGCTCAACGAGACGATCCACAACACCCAATGGGTGACCGGCCACTTCCACCTGATCTTTGGCGGCGCCATCGTCATCATGTACATGGCGCTGGCCTACGACCTCTGGCCGCAGCTGACCGGCCGCGGGCCCCTGCCGGCCGGGCTGATGCGCCTGCAGCTGTGGCTTTGGTTCCTTGGCATGCTGGTGCTGTCGCTACCGTGGCACTGGGTAGGGCTGCTCGGCATGCCACGCCGCATGGCGTACTACGACTACAGCCACCCCGCGCTGCAGCCGCAGGCGTGGACGGTCATCGCCTCTACGCTCGGCGGGCTGGTGATGGTGCTGTCGGCGCTCCTCTTCGTCATCCTCCTCGCCGCCGGCCACCGCCGCCCGGCCGGCACGCCCGCGCCCTACACCTTCAGCGAGACGCTGCACCCGGAGGCGCGTCCTCCGGCAGCGCTGAACGGCCTGGGGCTGTGGGTGGCGATGATGATCGCGCTCACGCTGGTCAACTACGGTTATCCGATCGTCCAGCTGGCAGTGCTTGACAACGCGTCGGTGCCAGTGGTGCCGATTGGTAGCCGCTGACTCGGCTGCTCACAGGCCAAACAGGAGACCCGGTCAATGTCCGCGCACCACAACCCCATCGGCAGCAAGAGCGTATTGGCGCTGGTCGTGCTGACGGTGGTGCTGGCGCTGGTCGGCTTCATCTGGCTTCCCTCCGTACAAAACGATTTCTCCGCACGCGGCGTGTGGGACGCCATCTGCCGCGCCGCCGGCGCCCCTGCCAGCTGGAATAGCCAGCGCACCTCGCGCAACGGCCACATCGCCACCAATGTCGTGCTTGACCGGAGCATGGCCCACGCCGCTCCCGCCGACGTCATCGGCCGCGGCGCCACGCTGGCCCTGAACAATTGCACGATGTGCCACGGCGCGCGCGGCATGAGCGCGTCCAATGCGCCCAACCTTGCCGGCCAGTACCCGGAAGTCGTCATCAAGCAGTTGCAGGATTACCGGTCCGGCAAGCGCGGCAGCGCAATCATGGAATCGCTGGCCCGCAACCTGTCCGAACGCGACATCACCGACCTCGCCGCCTACTACGCCTCGCTCCCCAAGGCCCGTACCGCACCGACCACCTACGACGAATCCCTGCCCCCACTCGTCCGCGTGGGCGACCCGCTGCGCAACGTCGCGCCGTGCATCTCGTGCCACGGCGGCGTAGACCAGAAGTTCGGCGCACCATGGCTGGAAGGCATGCCGCATGACTACCTCACCACTGAACTGCGCGCCTTTCGCAACGGGCAGCGGCGCAACGACGCCGAAGGCCAGATGCGCAACATGGCCAGGGCAATGACGGACAAGGAGATTGAAGAGGTGGCGGGTTTTTACGCACGAAAAGCGGCGGCCGAAGGGCAGTAGTCAAAGCACGAGTGCCCCACTTCACCCTCGCATCACCGCCCATGTGCGCCCGATAGGATCGGTAAATGACTCCTTGGTAGAGACCCGTGGCATGCGTCGACTGATCTAGCTTCATGACTAAGCAGGCGTGCAGCTGCCAATGGCCCTGAAAACCTGCTGGTCGCTAACGTTTCACGCCATGATATTGACGCCGCCATCCACATACAGCGTTTCGCCCGACAGCCGCCGGGCGTAGGGCGTGGCCAGGAAGGCGCAGGTGTACCCCACATCCATAATGTCGACCAACTCGCCAAGTGGCGCGCGTTCCACAGCGTCAGCAAGCATCAGATCGAATCCCTTTAGCCCGGACGCAGCACGGGTCTGCAGCGGCCCAGGCGAGATCGCATGCACGCGGATGCCGCGCGGGCCCAATTCGTACGCGAGGTAGCGTGACACTGCTTCCAGGGCGGCCTTCACCGGACCCATGACGTTGTAGTTCGGCACCACCTTGTTGGCGCCGTGGTAGCTCATGGTGAACATGGTGCCACCATCGCTCATCAGAGGCGCCGCCAGCCGGGCCATGCGCACGAAGGAGTGGCAGGACACATCCATGGCCTTGGCAAAGCCTTCGGCCGAACAATCGAGCAGGCCGCCCTGCAGATCGTCTTTCGGTGCCCAGGCGACCGAATGCACCAGAATATCGAGCTTTCCCCACTGCTCCCCGATTCGCGCGAACAACTGGTCCATTTCCGCCTGGCTCGTGACATCCAGGGGCAGAAAGATGGAAGCATCAAGCTCCTGCGCCACCGGCTCGACAAACTGGCGGGCCTTTTCGCTGGCATAAGTCATCGCGACCTCCGCTCCCAGTTCGCGGAAGGCTTTGGCGCACCCATAAGCAATGGAGTGTTCGTTCGCAATCCCGCAGACAAGTGCGCGGGCGTTGGCAAGAATCGGATGTTGCTGTGCTGCAGTCATGTCACTCTCTCCCGGATTCATCATTGCCAGTGAACTGTGGATGACCATGCCGCTCCCTTGATCGGCTATGACGGCGGTCATCGTGCGGGCACTGCGAGGGCCTCCCTGGTATGCCTGGCAATCATCAGTTCCTCGTTGGTCGGGATGACCCAGACTGGGACATGGCCCGAGGCCAAGCTGATGCGCGGTCCGTCGCCGGCGTTCGCCGCAGAATCGACGCTCACGCCGAGCCATGCCGCCAGTTGGCATACGCGCTCGCGGATCGGCGCGGCATGCTCGCCAATGCCTGCGGTGAACACCAGCGCGTCCAGCCCCTGCGCGGCCGCGGCCAGCGAGCCAAGCTCCCGGGCGATGCGGTACGTGTACAACTCCACGGCAAAGCGGGCTTGCGCATCGTCGCTGGCGAGCAGCGCGCGCATATCGCTCGACAGGCCGGAGACGCCAAGCAGGCCGGACTTGCGGTAGATCAGGTCCTCGATGGCGTGGGCATCCATGCCGAGTTCGCGGATCAGGTACAGGATCACGCCTGGATCGAGACTGCCGCAGCGGGTTCCCATCGGCAGGCCGTCCACCGCGGTAAAGCCCATGGTGCTGGCCACGCTGCGTCCCGCCACCAGCGCGCACATGCTGCTGCCGTTGCCAAGGTGGGCGACGACGGTGCGGCCAGCCGCCGCGCCGGCATCAACGCTCGGGAGCACACTGGCGATGTACTCGTAGGACAGTCCGTGGAAGCCGTAGCGCCTGACGCCTCGCGCGGTCACCTCCGCTGGCAATGCGAATGCCTGTGCCACTTCCGGCTGCGCCCGGTGGAAGGCGGTATCGAAGCAGGCGACTTGCGGGAGTTCCGGACGCCGCTCGGCGAGGATGCGGATCGGCTTGAGGTTGTGGGGCTGGTGCAAGGGGGCGAGGGGGCAAAGCGTGTCCAGTTCCGCCAGCACCGCATCGGTCACCCTTGCTGGCTGGGTATAGCGTACCCCGCCATGCACCACCCGGTGCCCCACCGCGCTGAGCGCATGCCCTTCTCCGTGGCCGCGCAGGAAGTCCGCCAGGAAGGCGATGGCTCCCTCGTGCCCAAGCTCGGTGCCGGCATCCCACCGCCTGGTCTCGATCTCTGCCCCCGCCGCGTCTGTCGCGCGGAACGCCGGCGTCGTGTAAAGCCCATCGATGCTGCCGCGCAGCACCAGCCTCAGTGTGTCGTCATGGGTATCGTAGGCACAGTACTTGATGCTCGATGAACCCGCATTCAGGACCAGGATCAATTCGGCCATGACATCACCCCGCCACCTGGCCGGATTGCCGGCGAGCGCTGGCCACCAGCGCGGCCACCGCGCAGGACGCCAGCCGGGTCGTGACGGAGTCAGCGCGGCTTGTCAGGATGATCGGCACCCGCGCGCCCAGCACGATGCCGGCGGCATCGGCGCCGGCCAGGAAGGTCAGGCTTTTGGCTAACATGTTGCCGGCGTCCAGGTCCGGCACCAGCAAGACATTGGCGCGCCCGGCCACCGGTGAATCAATCTTCTTGATCCGCGCCGCATCCAGGTTGATGGCATTGTCCAGGGCAAGCGGTCCGTCGACGACCGCACCGGTGATCTGGTGGCGGTCAACCATCTTGCACAGCGCGGCGGCATCGAGCGTGGACGGCACCTTGGGGTTGACCGTCTCCATCGCCGAAAGAATCGCCACGCGCACCTCCTTGACCCGCAAGGCATGGGCCAGGTCGATCGCGTTCTGCAGGATGTCGGCCTTCTCGGCCAGCGTCGGGGCAATATTGACGGCGGCGTCGGTGACGATCAAAGCGTCCTCGTGGCCAGGCACGTCCATCACGAAGCAGTGGCTGATGCGCCGGGCGGTACGCAAGCCGCTATCGCCCTTGACCACGGCTCCCATTAGCTCGTCGGTATGGAGACTGCCTTTCATCAAGGCCTCGGCCTTGCTTTCGCGCACCAGTTGCACGGCGGCAGCCGCTGCCGCGTGACTGTGCTCGGCATCGACAATCGGGTACTCGCGGATGTCAAGGCCGGCTGCGCGCGCGGCGTCCTCGATGCGGGAACGTGGCCCGACCGGGATCGGCGCGATCAGCCCCAGCCGGGCGGCCTCTACCGCGCCTTCCAGCGAAGACTGGTCGCACGGATGCGCCACCGCGGTCGGCGTGGGCGGCATGGTCTTGCAGTAGTCAATCAGACGCTGGTACTTCTCATGCTTGGCGTTCACGGTTTGCTCCTGCGTCAGGTTCTCGGTGTCGGCCGACAGCAAAGGCATGCGCCCGCCGACAGCCCGCTACGATGCGCGGGTAAGCGGCACGGCCGCGCCGCGCACGCGTTCCGGCCTGGTGCCGANCACCGTGCGGATCCGCTCCAGCATTGCCGCCTGCTCGACGGTGGGCGTGGCNCCAAGCACGCGCTCATCGGTACGCAGCTTCTCCGCCAGCGCCTGCAGCCGCTGGCGGTCGGCCTGATGCCTGAGCAAGGCCGGCAGCGTCGCGAGCNCCTCCTCGGGCGCGTAGCGCGTGATCAGTTCCTGCCGGCCGCGGATCTTGCGCCAGGCGTCCGGCTCCAGTTCGGGCAGCAGATCCGCATAGTCCGTGACCAACTCCTTGCGCAACTCCAGCCTGGACAGCGGCAGGGGCTCACCCTTACGGCTCAGCAGGCAGGCCAGCCGGGCAATGGCCTCGGCATATCCGCCTTGCCCGGCCGCGGCCAGCGCCGCTTTGACTTCCGGCAGGTCCCGCGGGGCGGTCGCCGCCGATGTACCCGCACGGGCGGAAGGCTCGCTCCTTGGCAGGAACGGGAACAGGGCATACACGTTGAAAAAGGTGTACTCGGTCATCGCATCGCGTACGGCCCGAAATGCATCCAATCCAGCGCTGAGCACTTCCGCCCCCGCCTGTTCCTGCTGCCGCAGCGGATGGTCCGGTTCCAGCGCTTGCCGGTTTGCCTTGACCTCGTCGGCGGCAGGCTTTAACCATGCCATCCACGGATTCAGGTCCGAGAACAACCAGTTCTGCATGCGTAGCGGATGGAATTCGCGCAGCACCCGCGCTGTCATCTCATTGGACACCGCCTGGACGTAAGGCTGCGCAAACAGCTCGTAGGCGCGCTGCGTGAAGTCCGACAGGTTGGCGACCGTCTGGAACGGCTTCTCGTCGACGCGCTCAAAGCGGTTAAGTCTGCTGGCAATCTCTTCGAGCGAGTGCTCCTCGAACTCGACCTCATACTCTACGCCANCGCTGCCCTTGCGCTCATGGATGACCATGCCGTAGAGCCCCGGCGGCNGCAGNTCGATGCTCTTGAGCANCGAGACGATCTGCGCGTGCTCCTTCTGCGCGACCTTGCCGGAGACGAANATGCCGAGATGGCCGACGCTCCGGTGCATCATGCCGACGATCACCTGGCCGCGNGCCTTNATCTCCTCGGTACTGCCGTAGATGTCCACCACCCAATTGAATGCCTGCTGCGGCGGGGTGATATTGTCGCCCATCGAGGCAAACAGCACGATGGGCGAGCGGATCTCGCGTAAGTCGAACGCCTTGCCGCCGGCGTTTTTGACGTCACCCCCCCAGAGCTTGTTGCCGACGAACAGATTGCGCGTGATCCATTCGATCTCCTCGCGGTTCATCAGGTAGTAGCCGCCCCACCAGCGTTCGAATTCCAGAAAGCGCGGCGGCTCGGTATCGGCNTTCTCGTACAGGTTGTAGTACTTGTCCCAGAGACTGTTGGCCGGATTCAGGTTCTCGAAATTCTGGACCAACCAGGCGCCGTCAAACTTGCCGTTGCCCAGATCCGCC